>JBBDYI010000323.1:0-1991 GCA_040901705.1 Pirellulales bacterium
GTTTCAAGGATACGAACGGCCGCGAGTGGTTGGTCACGCTCAATGTCGCCCAGGTGAAGCGCGTCCGAGAGCGGCTTCGCATCAACCTGGCCGACCTGCAGGAAGGCGATTTGCTATCGCGATTGGCCGATCCCGTCACGTTGGTCGATGTACTGTTCGTTTTGGTTCAACCGCAAGCCGACGAAATCAACGTTTCGGACGAACAATTCGCCGCCGGCCTCGGCGGTGACACGTTGACCGCCGCCTCGACAGCGCTGTTGGAGGCGCTGTGCGATTTTTTCCCCGAGCCGCAGCGAACGCTGCTGCGGAAAGTGCTGCGCGCCACGACCGCCAAACGGGCCGAGGCGATCACGCTGATCGAAACCGAAGGCGACGCAATGATCCGCACGGCGATGGACAAAGCGATGAACCTCAAGACGGTGCAAGTCGGGAGCCCAACTGGCAATTGATCCTGGCGCTCGCGGGGCGGCTGGGCATCGATCCCGGTCCGTGGACGCTCCGCGACTTGCTCGCGATGGACGTGGCCCGCCAGACCGACCGTTGGAACCACACCGCCATGACGTGCGCCCTGATGGCCAATATCCATCGCGACAAAAAGAAGCGATCGAAGCCGTTCACGCCCAGCGATTTTCACCCGTTCGCCAAACCGGTCGAGAACATCGTCGTCGGTATCGAAGCCCTCAAAGACTTCGTCCCTTCCCAGCCCCCAGTCCCCAACCCCTAGCCCCGGTTCCATGCCTGCCTCCGCTTCCGCCATCCGTGCCGGCCGTGCGTTCGTCGAATTGTTCGCCGACGACTCGCAGATGGTGCGCACGCTCAAATCGGCGGAAAAACGGCTGAAGAACTTCGGCGCGGCGGTCCGTAACGTCGGTCTTGGGCTGGCCGGCATCGGCTCGGCGATCACCGCGCCGCTGGCTTTGGCGGCTAAGACGTTTTCCAACACCGGCGACGTGTTCGACAAGATGAGCCAGCGAACGGGCTTGGCCGTCGAATCGTTGTCGCAACTGGCGTTCGTCCTCTCGCAGTCGGGCACCAGCCTGGAGGATTTCGAGAAAGGCTTCCGCAAACTCCAGCAGAACATGGGCGAGGCGGCGAGCGGCTCGAAGACGGTTCGTGATGCCTTTACGGCCATCGGCTTGGACTTCCAGAAGTTGCTGGAACTCACGCCTGAAGAACAATTCTTCGCCGTCGCCGAAGCGATTTCGCGAGTCCAAGACCCGGCGCTGCGCGCCTCGGCGGCAATGGAACTATTCGGGCGCAGCGGCACGGCACTGCTGCCGACCATGCAGATGGGTGCGAGCGGCATTCGCGACATGATGATGCAGGCCGATCGGCTGGGCCTCACCATGTCCGGCCCCGCCGCCAAGAGCGCCGCGGCATTGAACGATGCGCTCGACGCATTGAACCGCGTCTGGCAAGCGATCTCGCTTACGGTCGGTTCTGCCGTCGCGCCGGCGATCACGCAGTTCGCCTCCTATGCGACGGCCGTCGCCGCCCAGGTTCGCGTGTGGATCGCCGAAAACCAGCAACTCGTTACGACGCTCGGTGCCGTTGGCGTTGGGCTGGTCGCTGCCGGCACGGCCTTGGCGGGCGTGGGTGTCTCGATCTCCGCGCTCGGTTCGGGCATCGGCGTCGTAGCGAAGGCATTCACCGTATTCAGCGGCTTGCTGTCGGGCGTCGGCGCGCTCGTCGGAGTATTGGCATCGCCCGTGGGCATCTTGGTCGCCGGTTTGGCGGCGCTCGCCGCGGCGACGATCGACTGGTCCGCCGCGTGGGCGTCAATCCAAGACTTCGGTGCCAGCGCCCTGGAAACACTCGCGGGCGGATTCGCGGCGGTGCAGAAAGCCGCCCAGCCGGTGTTCGCGGCGATCGCTTCGCACGCGGCCGACCTCTGGCAGCGGATGCAGCCGATCGTCGAACTCGTCACCGGCGCACTTACCTCGGCGTGGCAGTCGTTCGCCGACGCCGCGACGACCGCGATCGCGTGGGTC
>JBBDYI010000324.1:0-13714 GCA_040901705.1 Pirellulales bacterium
GCGTTGCCTTGGATTGTCCCTTTAACTGATGCTTTTTCAACATACAAGGACGCGGGGGACGCAGAGGGAGCGCAGAGGAAATGCAATCGAGTCCACGCATTGCATCGCGCCGCCGGCATCGCGTAGTCACAGTGATGGCCAACCACGCTCCAATCGCGATGTCTTCTCTGCGAACCTCCGCGTCCCCTGTGTCCTCTGCGTTACGACGAACGAGCCGAATTTCGCGCATGCGAGCGAGAAGTCACGCATCCGTGGTTTGGGGGACCGATGTTGCATCCGTCCTGGCGGCGTCAGGCCGCTTGGCGAGTTCGGCGGGGGGCGAGTTGGTTGTAGACGCTTTCGATTTGGTCGGTGATGGCCGAGAGCGAGAATTCGCTGGCGATTCGCGCTCGGGCGGCATCGCCGAGTCGCTGGCGGAGCGCTCGGTCCTGTGCCAGGCGGAGAATTGCCGTGGCGATGGATTCGCTGTTGCCTGGCGGAACGAGGAAGCCGGTTTCGTCCTCGGCCACGCATTCCGGCAGTCCGCCGACGCGGCTGGCGACGACCGGTCGGCCCGACGCCATCGCTTCGAGAATGGAGAGCGGCAGGCTTTCTTCGAGCGACGCGAGGGCGACGACGTCGACGGCCGAGAGCACGTCGGCGATATCGCGGCGATGCCCGGCCCAGTGGATCGCTTCGGCCACGCCGAGAGTGCGGGCTTCGCTCTTGATTTGCGACATGTAGTCGGCCGAATTCTTCGCGTGGCCGACGACGAGCAGCCGGACGTTCGGCGCGGCGGCCAGCACTTGCGGCAGCGCTCGAACGAGATGCAACAATCCCTTGCGGGGAATGACGTCGCCGATCTGGGCGACGAGAACGTGCTGCTCGCCGACGCCGAAGCTGCGCCGCAATCGCTCGCGCGTGCCCGGCGGAACGGCGGCGACGGCATCTTCGTCGATGAAGTTGTGGATCGTGCGGCTGCGGGCGCGGCGAACGAGGTTGTAGCGACGGTGAAACCGGGTCGTGGCCTCGGACGTGCCGATGACGAAGTCGTTGAACATCCAGTGGAGTTGGACGTAACGATTGTGGGCCGTGGCGACGGACGGCAGGCCGGTCCGCAACCGCAGGAACACGCCGAATGCATGCGCCCGGCTCATGTGCGTATGGATCACGTCGACGCCGCGATCCTGGGCAATCCGGCCTATTCGACGCAATTCGTCGAGCGGCCAGCGGTGCAGGTCGCTGTACACGACTTCGACGGGCAGATCGGCCAAGCGTTGGGCGATCCAGGCATGGGGCCGGCAGACGAGCGTCAACTCGTGGCCGCGGCGGATCAGTTCTCGGCCGAGCAACGCGCAATGCACCACCGCACCGTTGACGTCTCCGGCGGAGACGATTTGCATGATGTTCATCGTGGGGTGGCTCCGACGTCCATGTCGTGCTGGCGTGAGTGTGAGATTCTCAATCTCGTAAAACTCTTGGCCCGGCGTTCACTTTACCGACTTGCGCTTCTTGCGGGTCTTTGGATTTGCCGCGCGGCGTTTGACCGCCGTGAGCGGTTCGCCACCGCGGGAGACCGCGTTTTCCAAAACATCGCGGACGAATTGGTTCAAGCTCTTTCCTTCGGCTTGCGCGAGCGTGCTGATTTGTCGATGCGTATCCGGCGGAATGCGCGTGACGAACTGGCCCGAGAAAGGTTTGTCGGGACGTTCGTTGCGCTGGCGGCAAAAGTCGAGGTAGTCGTCGACCGACTCCTGGAACGCGGTTGCCAAGTCCGCCAACTCCTTGCCGGCAAACGTAATCACGTCGCGCGTGCCGAGGACGGTTCCATGAAACAGTCGGGCGTCCGCGTCGTACTCGGCCCGGCCGACGTAACCCTCGTAAGGGCCGACGGTACACTGACATTCCTGAATCACGTTCTGCATGGTGCGACGCCTGCGGCGGTAAGAAACGCCCGGACCGACATCACCGCGCCCTTGTCCGTGTCTGGCTGAGGGTGCGGCCGGTGAAACACCGCGCGGACGCCGTTGAGGAAAACTCGCACACGCGACCCTCGCCCTGCGGTAATTTCCGCGCCCAAGTGGACGAACAAGGACTCGATGTCGCGCCAGCGGATTCCAGCGGGAACGGGGTTCTCGAAAATCGCGGCCAGCGTCCTGTCGTGCTTCTTGCTCACCGAGGTAATAGTATTATGCCATAGTATCTATGTCAAACTCGCACTACGCCCGTGGTTGGCTAGGCTGCCCGACGCCGCGTCTGCGGTGTATCGACTGCATCGACTGCATCGACGACGGCGGGCTTCGTACCGGCCAGGGAATGCGACCGGCATCGCTGGAGCAGATTCCGAACGGCTCGCGTCGCCGTCAAGTGTTCGGCTGCGTAACCGGCCAGTTTGCGCAAGCGGGGCCAAACGTAGTTCCAACGCACGTGGTACGTGAAGTTGTCGTAGCGCCGCAGCGCCAGCAGCGTCTGGTCGTAGCTCGTGCTGTCGATTACGCGGCGCGGCGCGTCGGCGCGGATGAGCAGCATTTGCAGGTTTGGGTCGTCGCGGGTGGAGAATTGCCGCTCGACGCGAAACCCGCACCGCAACGCCATCATCGACAGCGTCGCGGGCGTAAAGTTGTGGATGTGAGCGAAGTGGAACAGCCGCGAACGACGGGCGAACGGTGCCGCGAGGTTCGGACATTCGACATACAGCCGGCCGCCGGGACGCAAAAGCCCGTGGATATGTTCCAGCGCCTTGCGCGGCGAATTGAAATGTTCGATGACGTGGATCAGCAACACGAGATCGTGCTCGTGCGTCGCCGGAAGATCGAACAGTCGGGCGTTCTCGACGCGGGCGAGCAGTTTCGTCTGGGCGTATTGCTGAAAGCCGACGCCGGGTTCGATGCCGGACGCGTCGAAACCGGCCAGTTCGAACGCTTTCACGTTGCAGCCGATGCCCGCGCCGATTTCAAACACGCGATCGCCGCCGTCGACGTAGGGCGTCAACTGTTCGAACAGCCGCCGGCCGTTTTTCCATGCCCGCAGCACGCGGCGGTCGGAGGGAGCGAATTCGCCGTGATAATCGTGGCGATACTCTTCGGCGTAGTAGCGGTCGAGCTGCGCGTCGCTGGGGATGTTGGCATGGGCGACGAGACCGCACGTGGTGCAGACGACCGTGTCGAGCGGCCGGCCGCGGCGGTCGAGTTGTGCCACCAACTCGAACTGCGAGCCGTCGCAAAGGTCGCATTGTTTGTGCGGTTCGATGGCGGTTGGCGAATCTTGATTTGCCGCGGTGGTCATGGGTTGTCTCGATCTGCCACAGAGGGCATCGCGGTACGTCAAAAACGGGCGCCACTGCTCACCTTGTCCAGCGGCGGCGAGTCGCCGGTAGCGCGGGGTCTGCAATTGACGCAACAACGTGAAGTCGTCACATTCCAGCACCGCCGTCGGACCTTCGCGTCGCGGCGGCGGACGATAGCCAATTCGCGCGGTCTGGGCAACACCAACGCCACGCCGCCCGTGCTAGCACGCACGAACGCACCGCTCCTGCGGGCACAAGCACCGCCGCTGCCGACGCACCATGTCTTTGCTCTCCCGCTACACGCTCGGCGAATTCCTCAAAGTGCTGCTCGTGACGCTGGTCGTCGCGACGGCGCTGATGATCGTCGTCGGCGTCAGCAAAGAGGCGATTCAGAACGGGCTTGGATTCGCCCAAATCGTTCCGCTGCTGCCGTACATCTTGCCCGAAGCGCTACGGTTTGCCGTGCCGGGCACGACGTTGTTCGCCGCTTGCAGCGTGTTCGGGCGGATGTCGGCCGCGAACGAAGTGGTGGCGGTCAAGGCGCTGGGCATCTCGCCGCTCGTGCTATTGCGGCCAGTCCTTGTCGCCTCGTGCCTGCTGAGCTTCGCGTCGCTGTGGCTCAACGATATGGCGGTTTCCTGGGGCCGCGACGGCATTCGCCGCGTGATCATCGAATCGGTCGAAGAAATCGCCTACAACATGCTCCGCGCCCAGCGTTCGTACGGCAACAACCGGTTTTCCATCAGCGTGATGAAGGTGGAAGGGCAAACACTCGTCCAGCCGACGATCACGTTCCAGCCCAACGGCGATCGGCCGGCCGTGGTGATGTTGGCCGAGTCGGGCCGCCTGGAAACGAACCCCGAGGAAAACACGCTGACCGTCGTCATGCAAAATGGCTCGATTCAGATCGGCGAGCAGTACCGCGTGCAAGTGCCGGGCGAGTTGCGGCGCGAGATTCCGCTGCCCGACGCATCGACGGGAAAGTCGCTCGACGTGGGCGGCCCTTCGCAAATGCCGATGTGGCGAATTCCGGCCGAAATCGAGTCGATGACCGTGCGAATGGAAGAAAATCGCGACCAGCTTGCCGCGCGGGCGGCGTACCAGACGCTTACCGGCGATTTCGGGGAGCTGACGTCGGAACGGTGGCTGGAAGAGCACGGCGGGATGCGCGAGGCCGAGGTCCGCCTGCACCGGCTCTACACGGAACCGCACCGCCGCTGGGCGAATAGTCTGAGTTGCCTGTGCTTCGTGCTGGTCGGCGCGCCGCTGGCCATTCGGCTGCGAAATTCGGACTTTCTCACCAGCTTCTTTTTGTGCTTCATGCCCATCCTGCTGGTCTATTATCCACTGTTGGCATGGGGCACCGACCGGGCAAAAAGCGGAGCGATGCCGCCGTATACCGTGTGGCTGGGCGACGCAATTCTCGTGCTGGCCGGAGCGTGGATTCTGCGGAAAGTGATGCGGTATTAGGCGGGGGTCAGGGGACAGTGGATAGTGGGCAGTAGGCAGTGGGCAGAATTCGTCTGCCGCATCTCCTAACCACTAACCACTGACCACTTTCCCCGCCCTGCTTGAGTTTCGCCGCCGCGGCGCGGATAATAGTACATGGCCAATTCAAAGCGTGCGGGCCGCAGGGCATGGCCGCGCGCGAAATCGAGGAGAAGAGTCGATGTTCGCACCTTCACGAAGCAGCCATCGAAATTCGATCGCTGGCCGCGGTTTTCGCACGCGGTCGCATGCACCTCGCTCTCGCCGCGGCATCACGCTGATCGAGATGATGGTCTCGATCACGCTCACGCTCATCATCATGGGCACCGTGATGACCATCTTCGGCATGATCACCGGCGCCGTGGCCGACAACCGGGCCGTCATGGAGACGGTCGACCGGCTCAAGTCGGCAACGTCGCGGCTGCAAGCCGACTTGCAGGGCCGGACGTGTTCGACGCTGCCGTGGAATCGCATCGAGTCCGCAAGCGGGTACTTCTTGTATGGCGAGGGACTGAGCACGGACGCCGCGCCGAACAGCCAGAATAGCTGGCTGCAGATACCGTCGGACGATCTCGACCTCCAACAACTGGCCAGCCCAGAGAACCGCGTTCTCGGCGACTGCGACGATGTATTGATGCTGACCGTCCGCAGCCGCGGCGCGCCGTTCGTCGGCCGCGGGCCCAACGGCCCGCTGGAATCGTATCTGGCCGAAGTCGTGTGGTTCGTTCGTCCCGCCGAGGTCAATGCACAGGTCAAGCCGCTCACGCTCTATCGCCGCGTGTTGCTGATCGTCTCCCAGGAGCAGATGGGCGGCGGCGGCGGGTCGAGCCGAAGCGAGTTCTTCCAGCGATACGACATATCGGCTCGATCCCAGGGCGGCCGCATGATTCCGAATACGCTCGCCGACTTGACGATGCCGGAAAACCGCTTTTCGCATTCCGGGAGCGGCAACGTCGGTTCGCTCGACATCGGCGCCGATTCGCCGATGCGTCCGTTCCCGCCGAGCAGCGAACGATACGGGGAAGACGTCATGCTCACCAACGTCGTCGGTTTCGATATCAAGGCGTTCGACCCGTGGGCCGGTTTCGGTGGCGCCGGCGACGGCAGCGTGGCGCTGGTGCCCGGCGACTTCGAGTATTCGGCGGGCGGCGGGGCACGGGGCGTATACGTCAATCTCGACGACACCGCCAGCGGCGGCGACTACGCGGGTGCGCCGCGCGAGAAATCGATGTTCAAGCAAGGCTCCGGAATGAAGGCCGTCTACGACACGTGGTCGTTTCACTATGAGCACGACGGTGTGTCGCGACAGGGCGGCAGGGACCAAGGGACCGACCTGCTCGACAACGACGGATCGGGCGGCGTCGATGACGCTGGCGAACGCGCGACGTCGGCGCCTTATTTGCGCCCACTACGCGGTATTGAAATCTCCGTGCGCGTATATGAGGCCGACTCTCGGCAGGTACAACAGGTGACGATCGTCGGCGACTTCATGCCGTGAGATCGGGGCGCGGAATTCGGAACTCGGATATGGGCCGTCGAGTGCGCTCGCGGCCTGAGTTTGGCGGTTTTATCCGTCGTTTGCCGACCGCTCGCAAGTGTTGGCCCTGTGGCGGCCGATTGACTTCGATATGTCTCCGCCACGCCGCAAGCTGATTCGATCGGGCGCGACGCCGCGCGTGCAGAATGCCGCGCGCTGGCAGGATGCGTTCGTCACCTATTTGCGGACCGAGTGCCACCTGGCCGAAAACACGGTCGTGGCTTATGGCCGCGATTTGCGGCGGTTCGACGCCTGGCTCGGCGATCGCGATTTTCGCACGCTCTCGATCCGCGAATTCGCCGACTACGCCGGTTGGCTGCACGAGCAGAAACTGGCGCCGGCGAGCATCGCGCGGCATCTGGTGTCGCTCAAGCTGTTTTACCGCTACATGCAGCTCGAAGGCGTGGTCCGCGACAACCTCGTCGAACTGCTCGGCAGTCAGAAGCTCTGGCAGCGCGTGCCGCAGGTGCTCTCGCCAACGACGATCGACCGAATGTTCGCCGCGCCGACCGAGCGAGACGGCCTCTGGCGGCGCGATCGGGCGATGCTCGAAATGCTATACGCGACCGGTTGCCGCGCGTCGGAATTGTCGAACCTCACGCTGGCCGATCTGCACCTCGCCGAAGCCTACGCGGTATGCCACGGCAAGGGCGACAAACAGCGCGTCGCGCCGCTCGGCCGCCGGGCGATCGACGCGGTGAAGACCTATCTCGACAGCGAACGTGCCGAGATCGTCGCGACGCTCGACGCCGATCCGCCGTGGTTGCTGCTCTCGCGGCGCGGCAAGCGGCTGCGGCGAGAGCGGATTTGGGAATTGGTCAAGCGGTATGCCTCGCGGGCAGGAGCGTCCGAGGAAATCAGCCCGCACTCGCTGCGGCACAGCTTCGCCACACACTTGCTCGCCGGCGGGACCGACCTGCGAATGGTGCAAGAACTACTCGGACACGCCAGCATCGCCACGACGCAAATCTACACACACGTCGATCGCTCGCGGCTGAAGAAAGTGCATCAACAGTTTCACCCGCGGGGTTAGTGATCGCGCGGTTCGGCGATGCGTGCGATCCATACGACACCGACGAGCCGCAAGGCCGTCGAACCGAGGAAGAACAGGTCGAACCGGTCGTCGACGCCGGGAATACGTTCGATCCACGACGGCCCGGCGGCGAGTTGCTCGAATAGGTGACCGCCGAGCAGCGAACCGGCGGCGAACACCAGGCCAGACACCGCGAAGTATGCGGCGACGTGGCGCGACGAATCGGCGTCGGGCGACAGATTGAGCATCAGCCGCGGTAGCCCGACGTTTAGTCCGGCGTAGGCGATCCAAGCCAAATGCGCGCCGGCGAACCACCACGCCGACGCCGGCGTAGCGACGTAGAAGAACAGCGTGCTCGCCGCGACGACGGCCTGGCTGGCCATCATCATCGGCGTCGAAAACCCGCGGTCGGCGATGCGGCCCAGCGCCGGGCTGACCGCCGATTGGCCGAGACGCATCACAATTTGCATCACCACGACGGACGTGAGCGATAACGCCAGGACGTGTTGCTGAAACAGGTATTGCGGCGCTTGCGCCAGACCGTTGCAGAAGGAAAACCAGCAACTGAACGCCAGCAGCGGGCGAAATCGGCGGTCGGCCAGCGGGGCGAGCATCGAATGGAAGGCCGTGACAAAACCCGTGCGAGGCCGATTTGGCGAGCGTTCGTCCGGCAATACTTCGCCGCGCGGTGCAGCCCGCGGCATCCGCAGCAGCGGCGCGACCGCGGCGATCAAGAAGACCGCGCCGGCTACTGCGGCAATGGCATAGCCGATCCAATGTACGCTCGGGTCGCTGGCGTAAACCGCCTTGAATTGATCGGCGACTTGACCGCCCGCGAGCAACCCGCCGATGCGAGCAAGCGTGAGCGCCCGTTCGCGGCGACCGATGAAACGCCCGCGGATGGCGCTGGGCACAAGATCACCCAACCACGACCAGAGCGCCACGGTCGCCAAGTACTCGAGCAGATGGTACAGGCACCATAGCACGACCAGCGCGAACAGCGATCGCCGGGCATCGCCGAGCAAGCCCGGAACGCACACGCCCGGCAGCGCGAGCAGCACGACTCCGCTGGCGACGTACATGGCGATGCAAAACCGCTTGCGATCGCCCCACCGTTCCGCCAACGCCGGAGCAAAAATCCGCAGCGCGCCAACCAGGTGCGGTGCGGCCACGATCCAACTGATCGCGATTCCGCCGGCGCCAAACTGGCGGGCAAGATAGACGACCAACGTCGTGCTGGCCAATCCATTTCCGATCGCCCAGACCGCGGCGTTGCGATAGGCGCAGCGCATCGCCGATCGCCGATCGGCGGCGGTGAGCGTTGTATTAGTGCGCCGTGGCATGACGCTAAACTAGAGGATTGCCGACGCTCATCAAAGCGAGACTCGTGAAAAATGGTGCGACTCGTCGCTTTTGGGGATTTGGCCGCCGCTCGCCGCCGGTGGGCAAGTGACGTAAAATGCCGAGACGAACACCAGCGTCGGTTCGCAGTGCAGCATGGAAAGAGCGGAGGCCACAGCCTTGGCTAGTCTGACGGTCGAGAACTACGTTAAGACGATCTACTTGATCTCCGCGCGCGAAAGCGGCGGCCCGGCCGCGACCGGGCAGATTGCGGCCGCGCTGGGGGTTTCGCCGGGCACCGTCACGGCCATGCTCAAGACGCTCGGCGAGGGCGAATTGGCGACTTACACGCCCTACGAAGGAGCGAAACTCACGCGCTCCGGCAACCGGCTGGCCTTGCGCATGCTGCGGCGGCATCGGCTGATCGAACTGTTCCTCTCCCGCACGCTCGACCTCACGTGGGACCAGGTTCATGAAGAGGCCGAGCATATCGAACACGCCGTGAGCGACCTGTTGGTCGATCGGATGGACGAATTCCTCGGACGCCCATCGGCCGATCCGCACGGCGATCCGATTCCACGGGCCGACGGTTCGTTCGACGCGCCGGAAAGCCGGTCGTTGGTCGAATGCGAAGTCGGCTCGCGGTTTCGGCTGGCCCGCGTGATGGATCAGTCGCCGGAGTTCTTGCGGTATCTAGCGGACAATGGACTGCCGCTGGGAGCCGAGGGACTCGTGGTCGCCAATCACGCCGAGGCGGGAATCGTCACGGTCGAGATCGACGGCGCGTCGTCGACACTGGGGCGCAACGCCGCGGGGAAACTGCGAGTTACGGACCTTGGCATTCCTTGACCCTCCACAGACCGCACGCGCTGAAAGGCTCCTAAAACAGCGTGAAACGCGACATTTCCTCATGGAGTGCAACGCGAATTTACGAAACGACTTACGGCTATCCAGTCGCCGATTCGTTTGCCTTGCGCTTCTGAATAGCCATTTATTCCCTTGACAATTCTCCTCTCATTACCGATACTTCATCTAGCGGACCTCTCTGGATTTGCGTCCACAGGGGAATGCCTGGATGAGCGGTGTTCTTCTGACGGGGTGACGCGCAGGCATCCCTCAAAGCGGAAGAACGAATATAAAGCCGCAGTCCGGTTCTTGCCACAAGTTAATCTTTGAAGGCTCCTTAAGTTTTGACTTAAGGAGTCTTTCCTTTTTTGGCTGCTGGAGCTGTGGCATGACGACAGACGAATACGTCACGCAGGTCGTTCAAATCGTCCAAGAATGTTTCCGTTCGACCGACTCGACAGGGAGCATGCCGGTTGCGAGCCTAGCGTATATGGTCCGACAAAGGCTGGGGGTCGATCAGACGTCGGCCGGATTCGCAAAATTCAAAGATGTCCTCGGCGTTCTTGAAGAACGTGGCGTAGTCAAGGTTGGCCACAATGAAAAGAACGCATTCGCGGTCTGGCTTATGAATGCCGTCACACCGCTGGCCTCAATCACTTCAGGCACGAATCGCTTCCGCACGTTGAGGAGCCCCGTATGGCATGCGTTTGTTTCCGAGTTTCCAACTGGTCGCCGCTTTCTAAACGGAGACACTGGTGACGTGAAGGTTGGCCAAATTGATGAACCGTCTGGCAATTGGATTGAAATCATTCCCGTCAATCCGCAATCTGAGAAGGAAAAAGCAGGGCAGTTTCTCGCTGAGAATTGGTTAGGTGACAACGAAGAAATACGCGATTCCATTTCATCGTCGAAGTGGTACGTTGCGTTTCCGAACTCACTTGCAAATGCCGACCCGCAACTTGCCGCTAAATGGAAAACCCAACGTTCGCAAAGAGTGATCTCCGTGGTTGACGCATGGGTCGCGGAACATCGGCTGAATGACCGGTTAGTATTCGAAACGAGATCGCAACCTGTCATAGCGTCAACAAACACGCGAGCCGAAGTAAACATACGGCGCGCACTACTTTCCGCGATCGATAGAATGCCTACGGAACAGCTGCTGGAAATTCGCATCCCATCGCGATTGCTAATAGAGGCGATTTGTCCGAAACTTCTCGACAAATAGAGCGCGGAAGCATTGCGATGGCACTTCCGCATCTTCACATATTTCATCCGTCGCTTCGTCTCGCCCCTCATTTGCCTGTGTGGCTTGGCAGCGTCGAGGCTCTCTTGCGAAACGAAGTAACTTGGGACGGATGCGATTTCCATCGCCTGGAATTTAACGACCAAGCTGGATTCGATGTGCCTACCGCTGTGGAGATGGTGACCAAGTATCCAGGCCCAGTAATTGTCATTCAAAAAGTCCAGATGCCTCTGCTCAGCCGGTTTCAGCAGAAAGTGTCACGCAAGGTTTCCGTATACGCGATTCTAGCCAGTTCTGAGGAAGACATTTGGAAGGCATGCGAAGCCGCATTCAAAGGATTCAATGACGGTGAACCGCGCATCTCCGCGCGAGAGTTGATAGCGTACTTGATTCTTCGGAAACTCGAACGGCGTGGACACTGGGGCGGTGAATCACTAAACAAGAATTATTTAGGAATCGACGATCTACCCAATGGGGGCTTTCCAAAGGAATGTGCGAATTCAAAGGAGATTCTCGAAGTTGCAGACGTACTATGCAATGCGGGTCTAATACGTCGGAAACTGGGCGACGGGATACAAAAGTACGCACTTGCGGAAAAAGCTCTGGTTCAACCAATTCTTGACTCCAAGACATTTGAGTCTTGTGGGTCTTGGCCAAAACTGCAGAAGTACTTTGCTCGCGGAACCTCGCTGGTGCCAGCAGCGCTGCTTGGCTACAACGAGACATCGTAGTCGGTGAACGCTACGGATGTGATGTTGCGCGCTTTTCTGACGGGAGCACGATACGGCTTCGGGTCGCTTGTGTTTTGCGGAAACTGTCCGTCGCATCACCATCAGTTTTCCCTTTTGACTTGCACCGGCCACGGCTGCACGCCGACTCGATCGGCCCAGGCCTGCCACTTGGCGGCCATGCTTTCGACCAGTTCCGGTTTTTCGCCGGCCGACACTGCGAAAAACGCGGCGACACCATGCCGGCCGAAGAAGCGCCGGCCGACGAAATCGATCGGTCGAATCGTTGGCGTTGTCGTCGTTGGCATCACTTTCGACCCAAGTTGCGATTTGGAAAGTAGGCGTCTGCTTGACTGGCTGACATGACGCGAAACCGTGCGTCGATGGATGGAATGTCGAACGGACGCTTCGGCGAAGGGACTCGTTTCGTAAGACTTCGTGCAGCCTCGATTGCCGCGCAGCGACGTTCGGCGTGCTGCGTAGGCCGCGCAGTCTGCCTTTTTTATCACGTGTCCATCGCGATGTCTCGCATGCGGAACGGCTTTCTCGGCAAATCGGCAAGACCGACTGAAGTAGCGATTGCCGCCGCGTCGATAAACCGGCCACGGATGCGCGCCGCGGTCTTATCAGATGCAGCGCGATGCGTTTTGCTATCAGGGGGGCGATCGTCGTTTCCGGACGGTTGCCGTGGCGCGTTGGACTTGGATTTCGGCGGTGGTGCTGCTGACGGGCTGTCAGTTCGTGCCTCGCACTGCGCGCCAGGCGGAAGTCCATAACCCGTTCCCGCAGCTTTCCAGAGTCGCCGTCGTAGAATTCTTCAATCGCACGCCGGACGACTCGGTCGTCGATGGGCTGCAATTCGCCCTGGCGTACGCCAGCGAGCTTCAGAGCGTGCGCGGCTTCGACGTCGTGCCGCCGGACGTGGTGCGAAACGAGATGCGGATGCTGCGCATGATGCCAGCGGAGCTTGCCGATCCCGGCCGCCGCCGGCTGCTGGCCGAATCGCTCGAAGTCGACGCTTTGGTCATCGGCAGCGTCAACGAATACTCGCCCTATTACCCGCCGCGGTTGAACTTGAAGGTGAATTGGTACGCCGCCAATCCATATTTCCATCCGATTCCGCCGGGCTACGGGCTGCCCTGGGGAACTCCCGACGAGGAAGATATACCGGATAGCCTGGTGTTCGAGGCCGAAATGGCCTTGGCTCGCGAACAACTCAAAACGCAAACGCCGCTAGCAGACGGCGCGGACCACGAGCCGCGAGAGCCAGCAGTAGCGGTGCCAGCGGCCTATGAAACGGCCGGCGCGGAGACGCACAGCGCAGAGACCGCCGGTAAAAAATCGGCCGCGGAAACATCGGCGGTCAAGGAAACGGCGAGCGGCAATGCCGACGCAACCGGCACGCCCGCTGCAGCCGCGGCATTCGTCAATGCCCTGCCGGTCGAATGGCCGGACCCGCGGGGCTTCATTCCGCCCGGCCCAAATCCGACGCGGCCGAAGGGCCAGCCGTCGACCGCGCCGGTGATGTCGCATACGCGGACCTACCACGGGCACGATGCGCAGTTCACGGCGGCGCTGCAAAACTACTATCACTCGCGTGACGAAGCCCGCTTCGGCGGCTGGCAGTCGTACTTGCAGCGGAGCGAGGACTTCGTTCGATTCTGCTGTCACATGCACATCGCCGAGATGCTCACTGCTCGCGGCGGCGCAGGCAAAACGCGAGTGGTGCGGCGCTGGTCCGACGACCGATAACGTGCAAAGCAGCGCGCCCTCGCCGGCGCGTCGCGGCGTCAATGGATGACGCCTGGCGAAAGCCTACCGGTTTTGCCGACCAAATTCGCACCCCGCACGGCGATCCGACCCTGAACGCCGCCAATCGCCCTGCTTTCACTTGCCGCGCAGGGCCACGAAAGGATTTCGAGCCGTGACGCAAGACATCAACGTGCTAGCGCTGGTGAAGGGTCAAGAGCGTTACATTTTCTTATACGACGACGCCAGCCGCGCGGAAACGCTGCGGACGCTGGGTCGCTATGCGTCGAACGCCGATTTGAGCTTCACGTGGTACGACGCCGCGGTGCTCAGCCAGAAGGTTCGGCAAGAATCCGCCATCAGCACGCCGGCGCGGCGGTTTGAGATGCCGGCGGCGAGCGACCTGGAAGACTTGTCGTAGGCGAGACGTGTAGGGTGCTCTGTGACACCCCTTTCAAGCTGTCATTGCTAGCTTATGGAATTT
>JBBDYI010000325.1:0-13614 GCA_040901705.1 Pirellulales bacterium
GCTAGCAGCTATCGCCAAGCCAGCTAGAAAAAACAAACCGCGACATGCACCCTTGCGGTTGTGAGGAACGTAGCGATGCGTTTTGCGCTCGCGGCAGGACGCTGCGCGATGGCTAACCGCGACGGCGGACCGTGGATTGCCGCCGCGTGCGCCATCGTCATCGTCGGAACGTAAGTCATAGGCGCAACAGTCGGTTGCGGCGGCGACTCGATGGAGCCGCGCGAGGCCGCGCGTCGATAGTGTTCACTGAGTTGTTGTTTACATTCGCAGCCGCGGCGGAGAATTCGACAAGGTTCGACGAGCCAGCCCTCGCCTTGTCGGTGCGCGGCGCAGCGTGCCGGGCGTGCCGATTGCCGAGAGCACCCTCGACGAAATTCTCGCGTTCCCCATTCGAGCGTTCCGCATTGCGGCAATCCACGGCCGATTTCCCGCCAGACCCGACGAGCCATCCATGCCGCGTACTTCCCGTCGCCGTAACGATTCCACTCCGCGCCGCAAATCGAGCGGTGCGGTACAGACGCCGCTGGAGTCGTACTTGCGCGAAATCAACGAAACCGCGCTCTTGACCGCCGCCGACGAGCAGGAGCTGGCCATCGCGATCGGCGAGGGCGACCTGCGGGCGCGCGATCGCATGGTGAGGGCGAACTTGCGGCTGGTCGTGAACATCGCCCGCGGATACACGGGCAAGGGACTCAACTTGCAAGACCTGATCGAGGAAGGCAATCTCGGTTTGCTGCGGGCGGTGGAAGGTTTCGACCCGGCGATGGGGACGCGGTTTTCGACTTACGCCAGCTATTGGATCAAGCAGTCGATCAAACGGGCGTTGATCAACTCGGCCAAGACGATCCGGATTCCGGCGTACATGGTGGAACTGCTTTCCAAGTGGCGGCGGGCCAGCGCCCGGTTGACGGAAGAGATGGGCCGCACGCCGACGCCGGAGGAGGTTGCTCGCGTGCTGGGATTGCCGAAGAAAAAACTGCCGATCATCAAAAAGGCGATCCACATCTACAACTCGGCACCGCAAAACGACCAGCCGGAAGCCGGTTGGTCGCTGGGCGAGATCGTGATGGACGAAAATCTGCGGACGCCCGAAGACGAGATGATCGAGAGCGACGCCCTGACGCACGTGATGGCGATGCTCAAGACGATGAACGAGCGCGAGGCGACGGTTTTGAAGATGCGGTTTGGGCTGGAAGACTACGAGCCGCGGACGCTGAAGGAAATCGGCGAATCGCTGGGCCTGACGCGGGAGCGGGTGCGGCAGATCGAGACCGAGGCGCTCAATAAGCTGTCGGAAGGGATCGGGCCGTAACGCGAATCGCCCGCGGCGAGCCTTTGACGCCGCGCGACTACTGCAACGTGACGAGCCCTTTGCTTTTCACCATGATGGCAGTGAATTCCTTGTCGTCTTGCTTGTTCTTGATTTTCTGTTTATCGCCGGAAGCAAATTGCCCGAGCACAATTCCGCGGGTACCCGGTTGGATGCCGCTGGCCTTTTCCGAAGCGACGATTGCCAGCGTGTCGGACCCTTCCATTTGGAAGATGATTGCGGATGCCCCGTTCAAGCTGGTCACGCCGCGTACAACGCCGACGAAGCAAATGCCGGCGTCCTGTACCGGTTCGAGGGCGGCGGCGAATTTGTTGACGGCCTCGGCGTCGGTGGTCTCCCACTTGGCCTCGTTCAGCCGGGCGAGCACTTTGTCGGCGGCCTCGTCGGCCGATTCCTTTCCGTCGTCGGCGTCGGTCAGCAGCTTCGCTTCGGTTACGCGGCGGGCAATTTCGGTTAGCTTGCCGTACTGTTCGTCGCTGGTCGGCTTCCAATCGAAGGCGTCGCATTCCTTGTAGAGCACGTCGATCTTGGCGGTCAATTCGTCGGTGGCCGCGGCGTCGCCGTCTTTCGGTTCGTCCGTGGGCGTATCACCGTCGTCCGGCTTCGCTTCGCCATCGTCCGCGGGCGGCTCTTTCGCGTCGTCTTTTTTCTCCGCTTTCTTCTCTTCCTTCGGCGCCGGCGGATAGGGGAGGATCGTGTCGGTCGCCTTGGCGGCGACGGCCTTGATGTGCTGGATGCGTTTGGCCGCGCCGTAGGTCTGGACAATACTCCGTTGGTCGTTCAATGTCATCGTCACCAACAACTGGTTCATGCCGATGACTTCGAGATTGGCGTTCAACAACGGGCCGCCGTAATCGCCGGGAAAAATCCGCGCGTCGTGTTCGATATACTCGGGGTTGGCGGCCGTCTCGCGTCGCATGGCGACGTCGAACGTCGCGTTCTCCTCCATATACTTGTCCTGCGCGAGTACGCGGGTCACCACGCCGCGCGACGTGGTGAATTCCTGCCGGCCGGGATTGCCGATCGCGTAGACCGTGTCGCCGCGGTTGAGCGCGACGTTCTCGGCCATCACGAGCGGCTCGGCACCGGGCATTTCGCTTTTCGGCTTGAGGATCACGATGTCCTGATTTTCCGCGGCGGCGACGATGCCTTCGGCTTCGTACTCGGTCCCCGTGCCCAGTTTGATACCGATCTTTTCGGCCCCTTCGCAAACGCGGTACGTCGTCGCGACGAGCACTTTGCCGTTTACCTCGATCAGAAAACCCGAGGCGGTATTGTCGATTCGCGGCTGGCCGTTGACGTAAGGAAACACCTTCACGACGCCGGGAATGACGTGCTTCTCGATATTGCCGAACGCGTCTTTCCCTTTCGGTTTCGAGCCAACCGCCTTCTCCGCCGCGACGAGGTTTGCCTTGAGCGTGTCGATTTCCTTTTGCAGGCCACCGATCTCATCGAGCAGTTTCTGCTTCGTTTTGTCGGCTTCGCTGCCGTCGTCGATTCGCTCGGCGATTGCGATGGCCTCGCTCCCGCGGGAAGTGTAGACCAGCGCGCCGCCGACGAAACCGGCGACGCCGAGAACGGCGATGGTAATCCAACCCCAGATTGGCATCGAAGGGCTAGCCTGATGCCCGCGGGCCGGCTTTTTCTTGGCCTTGCCGCCGGACTTGCGGCCGGTCGGCGCAGGAGGGTGCGACGCGGCGGCGGTGTCGATGGCGAAGCCGCCGTTGCTTTGCGACGCACCGCCCAAAGAAATGCCGCTCCGCGCGGCCAGCGCCGCCGGCATCGCGACGCCGACGGCCGGCTCGGTCGGTTCGGCGCGGAACACTCCGCCGCAACGAGGGCATTTCCCCCGCTTGCCGGCGTATTCGTCGCGGACGGAAAACGCATGCTCGCAGTCGGGACAAGTGACGCTGATGGCCATGGCCGACGATCCTAGGCAAGAAAATGAAAACGATGTTCGACGAACACCCACCATGAACGAATCAACCGCGCCGCGGAAAAACTCCAACCCCGCGGCATGCCTTCCCCGATGGCCGTCAATGGCCGTTGCTGATCGATGAAAACGGCAGCACCTTCCCGTCCGAATGTTCCGCCATTAGTTGCAATACGTACATGCTGTTGCTCGCCATTACAAGCGTCGGCAGCATGCTCGGTACCGAACGATCCTTCTTCGTGCGGAACGCCTCTTTGGCCGCTTCCATCGACCGCTGCAGGACGGTCATGATCCCGAGCGTCGTCACGCCGATCACCCGAAAGTTCTCGTCCAAAATCGGTCCGCCGCTGTTGCCGGGAAACGTCCTCGCGTCGTACGACAACCACATGATGTCGCGTTCGGAACCGCGCCGCGCCAACTCGAACGAATTCCCCTCGTTTTGTAGTTGGCGTTCCGACACGCGCCGCGAGATGATTCCGCGCGCGGCCGTGAACAAATGCGTCGCCGGATTACCCACCGCCCAAATCGTGTCGCCGGCGCTCGGCAGATACGTTCCGTCGTTCGGCAGTATCTTTAGCGGCTTGCCGCCGGGAATCTTCTCTTTCGGCTTGATGATCGCCAGGTCCCAGTCGGGATTGTCCGCGATCACCCCTTCGATGTCATGCTTCTTGCCATCGGCGGTTATCACGTACAGCGACTCGCAGCCTTCGACGACGTGATGGTTCGTGATGATCCAATGTTGGTCATTGGCGATCCAACCGGTGCCGTGCCCGCGCGGTCCGCCGCCGGCGACGTTAACCACCTTGACGATGCCCGGCATGACGTCTTCGTCGATCGTCTTGGGGCGGGCGAATTCCTTGACGTCCGCTTCGACGGCGGGGAGTTTTTGGTACGTATCGTCGACCTTGTCGAGCACTTCCTTTTCGAACGCCTTGAACGCCTTGTCGGCCCTCGCGCTCCGCTGGTTGACCTTGTCCTTGACTTCGAGCGGATCGGGAGCGAGCGCCCATGCGCCGCCGATCGCGCCGCCGGCCACCAGGAGCATGACGCCGATGGCGATCCAGCCCCAGCCGGGCATACTCGACGACCGCCGACGCGCGGCGTAGGCACTGGCGACCGAAGTGGCGGCGCCGCCTCCGACCGATGGCGCGGTCGTGGCCACGTTGGCCAGCGACGACGCAGCGGTGGACGCGCCGTTGCGGCGAGATGAGCCATTTGTCCGGCCCGAGCCGTTGGTTACGATGGCGGGAAACTCGTCCTCCTCGAACTCCGCTGCTTCGGCGCGAAAGGCGCCGCCGCACTGCGGGCATTTGCCGCGCCGGCCCGCGTACTCGTCGCGGACCGAGAATCCGTAGCCACACTCAGGGCAGGTTACGCTGATCGACATGGTTCATCACCTGGCAATGATCGCCACTTGGTTAAATGCTTATCCCAGAACTGTAGGAGGCGAATCCTTTCGCCGAATGAATCGCTTGACAGTGCTTTCGGCGAAAGGATTCGCCTCCTACAAAATTCGGTTTCGGGATATAGTCTAAATGCGCTTCGAATCGTTCGCGGCCGCAGCCGCACGGCAAGCCAAATCGCCTTGGTTGGTTTGATGGCGCGATCGGTCGCGACCCGTCCCCCGCGCCGATCGTTCCGACGCGAGAATCGCGTTGCGGGTTCCGGACCGGCGTTCACTCTATTCTATTAAACGCGCGGCCAGCCCGATTGGGTCGCCATCGGAACCGGTTTTGTTCATGCTAACACGTTGTCCGGGGGGAAACAATCAAGAAGCCCCACGCGGAAGGGGTTTTCGGCCGCGGGAGGCGAATCTCTTTGTCGATGGCAACCCAAATCGGCGTTTCGGCAAAGGGTTTTTCCGGCCGCGGCTCTGTTCTATTCCCGACTCCTGATGATTCTTGGCGGTTCGATTCCCCGTCACCGGCGAAGGCGGCGGGCCCTTAGGGCTTGTGTATCCGGTGATGTCGATGCGTCGTGGGTTCCGCGCTCCGGCGATGGCCTCAGGGTAGCATCGACCGCCGATCGTGCGAGCGACCGCCGCGGTCGTGTGCCGAATAGTAGGAGAGTCGATGATTAGGCGGCCGGTCGTGGTGAGGCGATGGCGATGACGCTGGCGGCCGACGACGCGGCGGGTGGCGTCGATGCCGCCGTGCGTCCGTAATTCTTGGCGAATGCCGCGACGTCGGCGATCGTGACCGCTCCGTCGCCGGTGAGGTCGCCGGTCGAACGCGTGGCTCCGTTTGAGATTCCAAGATTGTTTTGCAGCAAAATCAGATCGCGAAGTCCAACGATGTCGTCGGCGTCGAGATCGCCGGCGATGGCGTCGACCTCGCGGGGCGAGCCGCCGAATTCGTAGCTTGCCCGCCATGCGGAGGCCGATGCCCACGTCGGCGGGCCGGCGAACGCATCGACGATGACCAGCGAGCGGCCCAGTCCATCCGGCGACATCGGCCAGGGTGCGACGTCGTCGTAGGTGAAGTCGAGAATCGTGAAACCGGCCGAATCGACCAGCGCAATGCGCTCGCCGGCGTTGGATAAGCGATCGTTTTCGGGGAGAGTGCCGTAGTCGCCGACGATTCGCGGGCCGCTGCCGTAGCGGTTGACGAAGGCGTCGGTGTTGCGGACGACGACGGCATGTTGTCCGGGGGCAAGCGTCGCTTCGGCAAGCGTAATTCGCACGCCGTCGTCGAGCCGTAGCCCGGCGAGCGAAATGGACGATGTGCCGGCGTTGAACAGTTCGATGAACTCGTACTCGTCCTTGTCGTAGACGGTCGCACCGCCGGCGGAACCAGCAAGTTCGGCCGCGGTTTGAGCCGTCGGATGGTACATCACTTCGCTGATGCGGATCGGCGACGCGACGGAGAACGATGCGGTCGATAGAGCGCTCCACTGGCCATCGAGCAACGCGCGGGATTTGATCGGGCCGGTCGCGGCGATGGGGAATTCGCCGGAATATGCGATTGCGGTCGGCGAAATTGCTCCGCCGCTCAAGCGCGGGTCGCTGCCATCGGTGGTGTAGTAGATTGTGCTGGCCGCGGGCGACGTGGCGACTTGTCGGCCGATCAGTTCTGGCAGCACGAGCATTCGGGTGGAATAGCGCGACTCGTTGTAGCCGTGAATCGCCAACACGTGCGTGCCCGGAGCGAGCGATGCGAGGACATGCGAGATGTCGTGTTCCTCGAACGCCTTGGTCAGCTTGTCGTCGCGGTGGCCGGCGAATTCCACCACCGGATTGCCGGCGGGTGTGTTGCCGCTGCGGATGACTTCGATGCCATCGAGGTAGGCGATGAAACCGTCGTTGTACTTCATTCGCAACCAGAGTTCGTCGAATTGCTGGCCGGCGGCGATCGTGAATTCGGTGCGGACGAACACGGACGAATAATTGGTGTACATCGCCGACACATTCGTGCCGATGAGCGACGCGACGGAGTCGGCGCTGGCCGGCTGAAGTTCGTAGCCGACGCCGCTCGTGCCCGATTGCCACGCGGCGTCGCTGAAGCTGGCTTGCGTCCAGGTCGTGCCGAGCGTGTCGTTGGTGGGGATCAGCGCTCGTTTCGCCGCGGTTGTCGGCAGTAGGGTCGTGTCCGTGTACGACTCGTCGGGCGGCGTGGCGAGCGCGATCGGCGTGCCGGCGGCGACCTGGCCGCCGTGCTGCGAGAATTGCGGTGCGGCGACGGACGGATAGAGCGTGCCGGGGATCAGATTGCCCGGCATGGCGGGGTTTTCGCGGAGATCGTTTTTGAGTTGGTCGAGGAAGATTCGCTGGCGGGCGGCAAAGAAGCGTTGGGCGACGTTTTGCACGGCGTAGGCCCAATCGGTTTGCGTGAAGGGCGGTTCGCGTTGGGCGTCGCCCCAGCGGGCGGATTCGGCGATGATGGGCAGTTCGACCTGGGCGGCGCGCTCGTTCCAGCGGGCGAGAATCGCCTGTTCCGTCAATGCCCCGCCCGGCGAGAGGTGCAGTTGCACGCGGTCGGCGAACCGCAGCCGGTATTCCTCGTGGGCCATCAGGTCTTGATGGACCCATTGCGGGTTGCTGTAGGCCAGGAGGTTTTGATTGGGATCGATGAACGGACCGGTGCGGTCGACGCTGAGGTCGCCAATGTTGTGGTTCGAGAACAGCGTTTGCTCGGCGTCGTGGATGAAGAAGCGAAAGCCCTCATCGCCGACGCGGTTTCGCATCGCGTACCAATTGTTCGAGCGATTGTTTCCGAACGGCACGCTGAGCGAGGCGTCCTCGTCGCCGGTGTAGAAAATGATCGTCATGTAGTCGATCAGATTGTCGACGTCGAGGAGTACCGGATAGGCGGGATTGCGCGTGCCGTCGGGGTTGAGGCCTTGCAGCCGGTAGTACGCCGTCGGATCGGTCCGCACGCTGCGGGCCATTTGCCACATCGTCTGCCAGGCGTCGAAGTTGCCGTCGGTGGCTTCGGTTTGATAGAGCGGGCTGCCGGTGCTTTTGATGACGTCGTAGTCGTCCTTGTCGCCGCCGAAATAGGTTTCGCCGTAGGATGCTTCCGGCCGCTCTTGCGTTTGATACAGGCCCCAGTACACGCCGTTGATGTAGAGGTGATAGAACTGGCTGCGCGTGTAGGGCTGGCCCATCGCGGCTTGCGTGTCGCGCGAGAAGACGTCGTGGATCATCGTCATCTCGCGACTGCGCTGGTATGCCCAGGAGTCGTTCTGGTCGGTACGCAAGTCGAACGTGTCGAATTCGTCCGCGCCTTCGTCGCCAAACAGCGGGTAATGGAGTTTCGTGTCGCCATATTCCGCGCGGAAGAAGAGGCGGAAGGCGTGCTTGGGATTAGACGGCGTGCGGCTGAATCCGCCGCGAATGCGCAAGCCCGCGTCGGCTTGAAAGCCGCTCTGGCCGTCGGGATAGATCAGTTCGACGGAGGTGGGGCGTTCCCAGGCTTCGCCGTGCTGCTGGGCGTTGACGTAGATGCCCGTCGTGGAGTCGAACAGGTTGTCTGCGTCGGTGACGATCGAGAACGATGGAATCGCGGTGAGGGCGGCCTTGAGCTGCGGTCCCCAGACGGGGTCGTTGACGATGTCGGGATCCATACCGTAGTTGAACCGTTGACCGTTCGGCCCGACGGGGGTCGCGGGCCAACCGGCGGGCGGTTGACCGGAGGGCGATTGCGTGAGCACGTCGTCGAGGAATATGTAGGTGCTCGTGGCGATGGGCGAATCGACGTAACCGTCGAGACTTGCCGCGGCGCGAACGGTCGTCGTGCGGTTTACCAGCGGCGGCGTGGCGGCGTTGTAGAGCGTGGTCGCGGGATTGTCGCTCGTCGGCGCGGTGCCGTCGGTGGTGTAGTAGATCGATGCGCCGGGCGTGAGCGTGTTGATGCCAAGCTGGAAGGCTTGCGCGGTCTCGTAGAAGCCGTGCGGCTGCGCGAACCACGGCTCGGCGGCGAAGCCGAGCACGCCGCCGGCGTTCATCGCGCCGGGCGACGGATCGAAGTAGAACCGCCGCTCGATCGTGTCGGGCTGTCCGGCGGTGAATGTGACGCCGTAGGACGCGGCGGTGTGTTGCAGTGGAAACGGCAGGGCGGCGGCGATTTCGCCGGCGGCGTCGAACAGCACGGCGACTTCGCCGTCGGCATCGAGCGAGAAGTCGGTGTGGAGTTCGGCACCGGACGCCGCGCGGTTCTTGCCCGAGGCGAACACGACGAGGAACGCGGCGGGCGCGATGGTGGTGCCGATCGGGAACGTCCACTGGCCTGCTTGCGCCGGGTCGTCGGAGAGTTTCCACCCGGAGAGGTCGAGTGGCTCGGCGTCGGCGTTGTAGAGTTCGATCCAATCGCCGTAGTCGCCGTCCTGGTCGGCGAGCGTTGTATTATTGGCCGCGGAAAGCTCCGTCACGAACGCCTGGCCGACGGTGAGCGCGAGGCGCGGTTCGAGCCGCTCGCCCGCACAAAGCGAGCGGCGGCGGCGAGCCGAGGATGTAGCGCGGCGAGACATGCAGGATGAGCCGTGGAGATGGGCCGACGTGATGCGACGCCCTGGACCGGTAGTCGCGGCCCGGGCTGTCGTCATCCTTCAGTTTATCCACGCAGAGTCCGCCGAGCCATCAAATGGGCGACGAGCGTGATGCGAAAAGGCATCGAGAAGTGGCCAAATCTGACCGGTTTTTCGCGCCTACGCCGCTTGGTGTAGCCGGGGTTTGTCGCCCTATGGCCGGAACGTAGGTACGTCGTTTAGCGGCCTGTTGAAAAGGGGACAGACCCTGTGGGAGAGTACGTTTTCAGCGGAGAATTCGCCGTGCCTGAGAGGGTCAGTCCCCTTTTTCAACCGGCTGTTAGCGGCGCCACATGCCTGCGTTGCGGCTTTGCGCCTGTGGTGAGGCGAATGGAGCCCAGCGCGTCACGAGGGCTTCGAGCGAGGCGTCGATCGCCAATTCGAACTCGGCATACGCGGCCGGGCCGACGTGGAGGTCGTTGCCGAAGCCGTGTTGGAGGGTGAGCATTTCGGCGGTGGCCGGAGAGGTTTCGTTGGTGGCGTGATTATCGTTCATGGCTCGCCTCCGCTGCCGAACTTGCGGCAGTTTGCCCCGCGTGGGACGTGTTTTAGGGCTCGCTTGGCCCTCTATTGGTTAATTCGTTTTTGGCGTCGTTTTACCGCCCTGTGAGGGACGGAATTCGGGTGAAAATCTTGCCTGGTTTATTGGAACCGTCGTGTCTTGGCGATCGTTCCCATTCTTCGCGGTCGCCGCCGTTTCACACTGCCCGCTGGAATGTCGCAACCGACAGATTTGACACTTCGCAACCGCTCTGAGGTTCGGACTGCATTCGCTATGCCGATTATCGAGGGCCGCGTCGGTTCGGTTGCGGATTTTTTCCTGCCGTCCACCGGATTGGTAAATAATTCCGGTGCATGCAAAGCGAGTTGCGCCGTTTATGCCGGGCGTAACGACTTGGCGGCGTACGACGCTGCGGATTAGACACTTACCGTAGATCGGCGGCGAATACAACGGCGAATCTGTGTCAGGAGACGGCCGCAACAGCGACCGGCCGCAAAGAATGTGCTTGTATTTCACACTGTAGGAGGCGAATCCTTTCGCCGAAACACTCGCTTTGCGGCTCCGTCGGCGAAAGTATTCGCCTCCTACAGTAGGGAGCCTCGGCGATTCTTTGTAGATAGCCGCTTAGTCCTTTTCCGGCGTCTTGACGTGGAATTCGCGGTGGGCGCATTGCCACGCGGCTACTACGACGCAGACGAGGCTGGCGATTAGCAGGGTTTTCACGCACGTGGCCTGCTGGGGGTGGTTCAGCAAGTTTGGATCTTTGCGGAGGTCGAACTGCCAGGCGTCGGCCGCGAGGTTTTCGGTATGCCCGAACCGCATTTCGACGACGAAATCCATCGTGCGATAGGCGATCAGCCGCGTGTAATAGATCACGGTCGCCAGGCGGATGCCGAACGGCATGTTGGCGAGCAACCCTTCGACCAGCGCGATGTAGACGATGCCGATCACGAGTGTGCGATTCGTTATCAGACCGAGCAAGCCGAATAGGCAGCTATACGCGACCACGGCCAGGGCGTGAATCGCCATCGTGTTCAGGCAGCGGCGCCAAACGACGGCGGCATCGACGGCGGAGCCGGTAGAATCGGGGCCAAAAGAGTTGCTGCCGCCAGCGCCGACGAAGATCGCGGCGTAGGTGATCGCGGTGAACAGGGCGACGAGGGTCGCCGTGGTGACGAGAGTGGCCAGTAGCTTGACGAGGTAGATCGCCCATTTGGGAATCGGGCGGACGAGCAAGTACGTGATGGTTTGCTCTTCCAGTTCGTCCTGAACGACGCCGGATGCGTAGAGCAGCGCGACGAGCGGCAGGAGCACTTGGGGAATGAGCATCCAGGCCAGCATGAACTCGGAAACGACGCTGGGGGCTTCGCGGGCCGTGGTGCGGATCAAGATCGCCAGTGCGGCCGGCAATAGAAACAGCGCGCCCATCACCATCCACCGCTTGCCGCGCAGGTGTTGGCGGAGCGTGAGCGTGAACAGCGTCCAGAGTGCGCCGAGCGGTGGCATCGATATCTTGCGGGTCGGTTGTGTCGTTGCCGAGCGCGGCGTTGACGCGGGCGGCGGCGGCGAGGGCGGCGATGGCGCGGCGGCAGGCGGCGGCGAGGCGGGCGTCGTCATCGGTTCACCAGATATTTGAACACGGCTTCGAGGTTGTCGTCGTCGGAATAGACCGCTTCGATCGCGAGGCCGTCTTCGAGCGACAGGGCCGGCAGCCGGCCGTAGAAGGCGTCGGGCGAGCGCGTTTCGACGACGATCGCCTGCGATTTAGCGAGCACGCGGACGCCTTCGACGTCGTCCCAGGCGAGCATGCGACCGGCGAGTGCTCGGTGCTGCCGGCATTCGACGACGATGTGGTGCGGGTGCTGATCGATGAGGTCGCGAATCTGGCGGACGTGCCCTTCGGCGACGAGGCGTCCGCGGTTGAGCAGCACGATGTTCGGGGTGAGCGATTGGACTTCGTGCAGCACGTGGCTGGAGACGATGACGCTTTTGCCGTCGCGGGCCAGGCGTTGGATGATGTCCATCAGGTCGCGGCGGGCGACGGGGTCGGTGCCGGTGAGCGGTTCGTCGAGGAAGAGGACGTCTGGGTCGTGAACAAGGGCTTGGGCGAGCTTGATCCGCTGCCGCATGCCGCGCGAGTAGCCGCGGATGGCGCGGCGCATATTGGCGGTCATGCCGACCGAGGCGATGGCTTTTTCGGCGGCACTGCGGGCCTCGCGGCGGGCCAGGCCGCTTAATCTTGCACAGGTGTGGATGAAGTCCCAGCCGGTCATCCACTCGTAGAATGCGTCCTGCTCCGGACACAGGCCGATGCGGCGATTGAGCGCGGCGTGGTTCCAGACCTGTTGGCCCAACACGCGGACGGTGCCCTGGCTGGGCCGCAACTGGCCGGTCGCCAATTGCAGGAGCGTGGACTTGCCAGCGCCGTTGGGACCGAGCAAGCCGGTTACGCCGGCGCGGACCGCGAGCGACAGCTTGTTGACGCCGATGACGTTGCCGTACCACTTGGAGACTTCGTGGAAGGCGACGACGGGCGTCACTTCAGCCGGTCGAGCGATTTGACCGAGCGGTTGAGAATCCATACCGACAATCCGAATAGTCCCAAAAGCACCCCGGCGGACCACTGCCAGGGATATTGCGGGCCGAGGTATTCGCGCAGCACTCGTTCGCGCGCGCCGGGCGGCAACAAGCCACACAGCTTTTTCCAGCTTGCGTCGGTGTCGAGCAGTTGGTGCTCGATCCGCGACAGGTTGGCCGTATAGGACACGAGGGGCCGCCAGTTCGACCGGGCGAATTCCATTTCTTGCTCGAAACGCGTCTGCTCGTCGTACTCGACCATCCCATACTCGTTGTAGCCGCGCATGGTTTGCCGCCGAATCTCTCGCGAGCGTTGTTGCTGTTCGATCGTGTTGAGCAAACCCGACACGCTGCCGCCGACGAGCCAGATGCCGATCCACAACAGCGCGATGTAACGCGAGTTGCGCGACATCGACGAGAGGGCCAGCACGAACAGCCCGGCGGAGACGGAAATCAGCAGACCGTAGGTCACGCCGGCGAGCAGGATTCCGAACGTATCGCGAACGATCGACAGATCCAAACTGAACAGCAGACCGAATATGTACGCCAACAGCGACGGCACGATGGTGACGAGCGACAGGATGCCGACGATGACGCCGAGCTTGCCGAAGAAATAGTCGCTGCGGCGCAGCGGCCGCGAAAAGTAGAGCGGCAGTGCGTTGTAGCGCAGGTCGCGGCTGATCAGGTTGGGGCCGACCAGTACGATCAACACCATCGAGAACCAGAGTTCGATCGATAGGAAGTAGTGGAAGGCGAGCGTCCAGATTTCGATGCGGAAACTTTGTGGATTCGCCAGAATTGCCGGATTGAGAAACGTGAGCAGCGGCAGGAGCGGCGCGATGAGCGACGATTTCTGCTCGAGCAATCCCCATACGCACAACGCCCCGGCGAACGAGGCCGCCGGCAGCCAGGAGAGCAACAGCACGATCCGCAGCAGCCGATTCGACATGCTCACCCGGATGCCGTGCCGCGCGACGGCCAACCACCGCCAGGCGTGACCGGAAAGTTCGCCGGACCAGTGTTGATAGCCTTGATCGAAGATCGGCATGGCGGCGGCGTTCCGGCGTGCGGTCGGCGATTAGGGTAACGAGGGCAGCGCCAACAATACGAAATCGCTGGGCGGCGCTGGCGGACAGGATTTTGTCGCCACCCCAGGCTAACGGTCGATTATCGGCGTTGCACTAACATGCCTGTCCCAGAACTGTAGGAGGCGAATCCTTTCGCCGCATGAATCGCGTGACAGTGCTT
>JBBDYI010000326.1:0-13516 GCA_040901705.1 Pirellulales bacterium
ACCATGCCAATGGGAAGCCTTCTGGAAAGACCACCCAAATTAACCCACAATCATGGCGCCCACACCACCCACGCCGCAAGACCACGGAGCCGAAGTCGAGAAGACGCGGCACAAAGGAAACCGCGCCAACGAGAATACGCCGATTACCGCTGCGGCGGAGCCGCCGGGCCTTGTTGGGCCGTCTGCGGTTGTGCTCGCACGATTTTCCAGTCAGACGGAACTTTCGGCGGCTTGATGTCGCTGCTGAACACGTAGTTGAGCCGGATTTTCTGAAACTCGTAGACCGTGTAGTCCGTGCCGTTGGGCGAGTACATCCGCAGCGCATAAGGCAGAAAGTCCGACCGTTTCATAATCAAGTGGGCGCTGCGATAGTTGGCCGCGTCGGCCGCCCAGCGCGGAACCGATTCCAGCCAGATCTCTTCCTTGGCGTATTGCGGGTCCGTTTGCTCGCGCAAATAGTACCGCGCCTTGAGCTTGGCCGCTTCACCGCCGAACAGCATGAACGGCAGCGGCCCGTTGGCGATCTGCGCGCCCTGCATCTCCGGCGGAATCGGATTTTCCTTGATCTGCTTGAACTTGGCGTCGACTTCCCACACGACCTTGCCGTCGCAGACCCAGTGCTCGCCAACGTCGTCGCCGGCCTTGTCGTACTTGCCTGTGCCCTTGTTGTAAATTCGCGTTTCCGTGACGTGGAACAGCCCCTTGTCGGGCTTGATGTACTTCATCTCACCTTCGGAAATCGCCACGGCCTGAAGCTGTCCGTTTGCATCGAACGGTCCGAGTTTGGGCGTATACTCCCACCGCAAGAATTTGCACTCGAACGTTGTGATGCCCACACTGTGCTTTTCCCATGCAGCCAGCAGTTCGTCGATAAACTGCTGCTGTTGCGGGCTTAGCTGAAACGGCGCGGCTGGCTGTAGTTGCCCTTTTGCTACGGCACCCGCTTGGCCATTGGCGACTCGTTCGCCCGCCGGTCCGCGCGCTTGCCCACCGTTGTCGCGAACCGGGTTGCCTGGAACTGCAGCGGCTCGCCGGTCGCCTTGGCCGGCGGGAGAAACTTCGGTTGCGCGGAGCGCGCCATCGGCAACCCGTTGCGGCCGCTGCGCCGCCCGCACGGCATCGGGCGTCACCGCGCCGCTCGGTGCGTTCGCCCGGTCATCGTTTTGACGATCATCGTAGCGACGATCATCGAAGCCGCGTTGTTGTCCCCAACCGGGCGTCGCCGCGGCAGCCGTAAGCGCCAGCAATGCCAGCGACCGCCGGAAAACTGTTGTCGCAATCATCGAAATCCATTTCGTGCAATGCGGAGAGCATCGACCGGCGATGTCCTTATACGCCGATCCTCGTGAGCAGGTCATTCTAGCGGCCGCGGTCCCGCCGCCCTAGATCGATTTGGCAGTCGTTCGGATTGCGGTCCGAGGCCGAACAAACCGTCAAACCGCGCTCGTAGCCCACTGCCCTTGCCGCTGCCGCATCGGCTCGCTACCATCCGCCCGCTCGCCGCACGGTCCTTGCTCGCCGCTCGACTATCGCCCGTCGACTGGTTGGGCCTCGGTCGCCGCGCGACGCTCTCCTATCTCAAGCTTCGCTCAACTCTAGCCTCACTTCACCGCGATGTTCCGCGTTCGGTCGCCACTATTGATCTGCGGATGTCTGCTGCCGGCGCTAATCGCCGGTTGCCAGAACGGTCCGCAAGGCCAGGCGCAACTGCAAAAGATGCAGCAGGAACAACAGACGCTCATTGCCGAGAACCGCCGCCTCGTCGACGAACGGGCGAAACTGGATCGCGACAACCAGGACCACTCGAAACTGCTCGCCCAGTCGCAGCAACTCGTCCAACAGCGCGAAAACGAGCTTTCGCTCGTGCAGAATCAGCTTCGCGAAGTCACCGGGCAACTCGCCCAAGTCCAATCGCAGAAATCCGACGCCGAAAGTCAGGCCAAAGCGTTGCTGGCGTCGTCGCGACGCGGCGGCGGCGCGACCATCACTGCCAATAACAGCCTGCGGGCGAATCTGCCGCAATTCAACATCCCCGACGTCCAGTCGCGCGTCGAAGGCGACCTGATCCGCATCACGATCGCCACCGACCGGCTGTTCCAGTCCGGCACAGCCACGCTGCTGCCCGATGCGCCGAACACGATCGACACGATCGCGGCCGAAATCGCCCGCCGCTACGGCGAACAGATTGTCGGCATCGAAGGCCATACCGACAGCAACACGGGCCAATGGTCGAGCGCCGGTGGAGCGTCGCTGGCGACGGGGCACCAACTGTCGGTCGCCCAGGCCGGCGCGGTCTACGAGCAGATCGCCCAGCGCGGCCGGTTGCGAACGGCCCAAATGTTCGTGGTCGGCTTCGGGCCCAACCACCCGCTCTATTCCAACGCCGACCCCGCGGGCCGCACGGCGAATCGGCGAATCGAGCTGGTCGTCTATCCGGATCGCGTTGGGGGATAGCAGACCGGTAGTCTTGTGGGGAACGGGAATTTGACTCGCCACGAGACCGCGGCGATGATGCACCCTTCGTCGACCGGTCCTCGCACGACATGCAATAGACCGCGGCTGGGTTCATGAAGGTCATACTGCCGCTAATTGCCGCACTTACGCTTCTATGGCTTCCATTGATTGTATATCTGTATGCGCGTCGGCGGCGTCAGGGCGGCGGGGCAAGTGGATACGGCGGTCGGCATCGTCACCAAAATGTAGTCGTGGCTCTCTATTGCTTTGCCGTTGCGGAATTGGGCATGGTGCTGATGGGCCGGACCACAGTGGCGTTAGTTCTCGCCGTGTTGGCCGCGATACCGCTGGCAATGATGTTTCACAGTGCCAAGCGTTCGCTGCCCGAGCGGTCGCCGTCTACATCGCCATTGGACGGAGGAAACACGGCACCGAAGGCTGATGAATAGCCAACGTGAGCGACGATCCCACAAGCACATGAAGTTCAAGGCTTGGTGTATGGGATTTACGTTGCGGATAACTTTAACGCTTGGGGGCGGGTTCAAAGATCGCGCCAAATTGCCCCGTTGCGAACCGAGCGGCCTTCGCGCAGGATAGTGGCACGCCAATTTAGCGCACCGACGGTGAAAGCGCTTCGGCTTCCCACTACCATCACACCTGCCGCGGAGATCATCCAGCCATGACCGCTGATTCTTTGTCCTTTGCCCGTCGCGCGATATCGCTGTGTTGCCTCGCGAGCATGCTTGTTGTTGCGGCTGCGGCCTGCGCGATTCCCGCCGTCCATGCCGGCGAAGCTCTCAAGACCGGCGAACGCATCGTGTTTCTCGGCGACTCGATCACGCAGGCCGGCGCCGGCCCCGGCGGTTTCGTCACGCTGATCCGCGAGTCGCTGGCCAAGGACCACGCCGACCTAAAGGCCGAAGTCATCGGCGCCGGCATCAGCGGCAACCGCGTGCCCGACTTGCAAGGACGCCTCGATCGCGACGTGATCGCCAAGAAGCCGACGCTGGTCGTGATCTACATCGGCATCAACGACGTCTGGCACTGGCAGAACAACCGCGGCACGAAGAAGGAAGATTTCGAGTCCGGCCTCAAAGACGTCATCAAGCGGATCGAGGGCGCCGGCGCCCGCGTCGTGATTTGCACGCCGAGCATGATCGGCGAAAAGCCGGACGGCTCGAACCGCTTCGACGCGATGCTCGACGAGTACAGCGACATCAGCCGCGCGGTGGCCAAGGAGGCCGGACTCGACGTGATTGATCTCCGCAAGGCGTTCGTCGAACACCTCAAGCAGCACAACGCCGACAACAAGGAAAAGGGAGTGCTCACCTCCGACGGGGTGCATCTCAACGCGGCCGGCAACCAGTTCGTCGCCGCCACGATGCTCGCCGCCCTCGGCGTCGGAGCGAAAACCGCCGCCGACGCTTCCAGCAACGCCGCCGACAAGTCCGGCAAGCTGCTTCGCCACGTCGTGATGTTCAAGTTCAAGGACACGTCCAGCAAAGAAGACGTCCAAAAGGTCGTCGAAGCGTTCGGCCAGTTGCCGAGCAAGGTCAAGGAGATTCAAGCTTACGAATGGGGCACCGACAACAGCCCCGAAGGCAAGTCGCAAGGCTTCACGCACTGCTTTTTCGTCACGTTCAAGACCGAAAAAGACCGCGACGCGTATCTTCCACACGAAGCGCATCAGGCATTCATCAAGATCGCCGGTCCGCACATCGACAAAGTGCTGGTGGTGGACTATTGGACGGGGGAATGAAGAACGGGGCTCGGGAGCAAGCTTTCGGTCACGTTCGTCGCTCATCTCTTGTGCTCATACGCTTTCCGTCTCTACCTCTCACGCCCATTTAGCCCGCGGTGAATACACCGCGGGCAATCCGTCCGGCGCCGCCAATCGAACCCGACGCCCAAAACAATCGCCAAACCGTGGCCGACGAAACCAAAGATCGCCCCCCACGGAAAGAATCCGCAACACCAGCGGCGGCTCGATCAAGGGTCAAACGAGCCGGGACTTAAGCTCCGCGGCGCACGCGTCGAGTTTGACGCGCCACTGCCGCAGCGAGTCGCGGTCGCGGATGGTGACGGTTTGGTCCGTAAGCGTCTGGCCGTCAATGGTGATGCAGAACGGCGTGCCGGCTTCGTCCTGGCGGCGGTAACGGCGGCCGACCGCGCCCTTCTCGTCGTAGAACACGTTGAAGTGCTGCTTTAGCTCGCCGTATAGCTTCTGCGCGACCTCGGGCATGCCGTCCTTTTTGACCAGCGGGAACACCGCCGCTTTGATCGGCGCGATTCGCGGGTGGAACTTCATCACCACGCGAGACTGCATCTTGCCATTTTCATCGGGGGCTTCGTCCTCGGTGTAGGCTTCGCACAGGAAGGCGAGCGTGGCGCGGTCTGCGCCGGCGGACGGCTCGATGACGTGCGGGATAAACCGTTCGTTCGTCGCGTCGTCGCGATAGGACAAGTCCTTGCCGCTGCCGCGATGCCGCGGCTTGCCGTCTTCGCCAAGTTCGACTTGCAGCGGCCGCGTCTTCGGATCGAGCTTGCCTTCGCTGTGGCTCCGCAGATCGAAATCGCCACGATGAGCGATGCCTTCCAGTTCGCCAAACTCGCCCGGCGGCAGGAACGGAAAGGCGTACTCGATGTCGGCGGTGCCGGTGGAATAGTGGCTAAGCTCGTCAGCGTCGTGATCGCGAAGTCGCAGCCGCTCGCCGGCCAAGCCCAGCGACGTATACCAGGCGAAGCGGCGGCCTCGCCAGAACTTGTACCAGTCGTGCGACTCGCCGGGATGGCAAAAGAACTCGATCTCCATCTGCTCGAACTCGCGCGAGCGGAACGTGAAGTTCCGCGGCGTGATCTCGTTGCGAAAGCTCTTGCCAACCTGGGCGATGCCGAACGGTACGCCGACGCGGGTCGAATCGAGGACGTTCTTGAAGTTGACGAAGATGCCTTGGGCGGTTTCGGGCCGCAAGAACGCCATGTCTTCTTCACCGGAAAGAGCGCCGACGTAGGTTTTGAACATCAGGTTGAACTCGCGCGGCTCGGTGAGCGTGCCGAGCGTCTTGGCGTCGGGACCGAGCACTTGCGAGAAGTCCGCAACCGTCGTCAGCGAGACCGTCGGGCCGTCCCACTTGAGATCGTCCACGTTTTTGGCGCGGAGATTGAAAAACTTCAGCGCCCGTTGTTGCAGGTCGTCATCTTCGTGGTCGACCTCGACGCCCGTGGCGACGAAAATCCGCTGCTCCTTGGCTTCGACCCAGCGGCCGCGGACCTGATCGTGGCGATACCGCTTGTTCGTCTCGCGGCAGTCGACCATGAAGTCGTGGAACAGGTCGTAGTGGCCCGAGCATTTCCAGACCTGCGGATGCATGATGATCGTGCAGTCGAGGCCGGTCATTTCGTAGCACCGCGGCGCGGCGGCCGGCTGGATCAACTCGTTGTGGCTGGTCACCATGTCGTGCCACCAGGCATGCTTGACGTTCCGCTTCAGTTCGACGCCCAGCGGACCGTAGTCCCAAAAGCCGTTGAGACCGCCATAGATTTCGCTCGACTGGAACAGGAATCCGCGGCGGCGGCAGAGCGAGACGAGCTTTTCCATTTCGACGGGCTTGGTGTTGGACATGATTCACGGCGGGCCGTTGGCGGCAAACGGGGCAAAGAGTTGGAGCAAAGCGGCATGATGCCACGCCGGAGCGTCCGAGGCAAGGCGACCGCCGCCGGACGCACGAAATACTCGCGCGATTTTTGCCGGCGATCCGCCTTCTCCGTCGTTTTGTGGCGGCTGACCTTCGTGCCCTCGAATTCATCGTCGAGATGAGCAACAAAGTGGTCGGAGTCGCCGCCGTGGTTATTCGACGCACGCCGCCGGATCACTGGCGCCCATCGATCGCCGTGCAGCCGGCGGGCGGAATGCTCGGTCACGCCGCTTGCGTTTCGTCGCCCGCCCCATCGTTCTCGGCTGCGTCGTTCTCGTCCGCATCCGACGCGGGCCGTTGCGCGGCGACATCGTCCGACTCGTCGCCGAGAGCCGCTTCGGCCGCTTTTGGCCGCGATTCATTGTCGACGTCTGGCGGTTCGCTCACCGACCGGGCGATCGCGGCCTGGCTGATTTCGCCGGTTTCGCTGACGTCTTCGAAGCGCACTGAGACGCGCTTCGAAATGCCCGACTCCTGCATGGTGACGCCGTAGAGCGTGCTGGCGGCAGTCATCGTTTTCTTGGAGTGCGTGACGACGATGAACTGGGTGATCGTGAGGAATTCGCGCAACACGCCGACGAATCGTTCGATATTGGCCTCGTCGAGGGCGGCGTCGACTTCGTCGAGCACGCAGAACGGACTGGGGCGATTGCGAAACACGGCCAACAGCAGGGCGACGCACGTGAGCGTTTTTTCGCCGCCGCTGAGCAGTGAAATGTTGCGCGGCTCTTTGCCCGGCGGCCGGGCGACGATTTCGATGCCGGCGTCGAGCACGTCGACGCCGTCTTCGAGGACGATATCGGCCTGGCCTCCGCCGAACAGCTTGCGGAAAAGTTGCTGAAAGTGGCCGCGAACGGTTTCCAGCGTTTCCGCGAACAGCCGGCGGCTATCGTGGTTGATCTTCTCGATGATCTGTTCGAGCGACGCCTTGGCCGAGGCGAGGTCGTCGTGCTGGGCAGCGAGAGCGGCGTGACGGGTTTCGAGGTCTTCCAATTCGGCGAGCGCATCGAGATTCACTCCGCCGATGGCGTTCACTTTGCGGCGCAGGTCGGCGATTTCGGCTTCGACCGCGGAACGATCAAACGGCGACTCGACGGCCGCCGCTTCGTCTTTCCGATCTCCGCGCTCACGGTCATTGGCGTCTTCGGTCTCAGCGGATTCGTCAAGCGTGGATTCTTCGTCGGCAGTATCGTCATAAGCGGATTCGTCGCTTGCGAATTCGACGTCGTCCGATTCTTCAAGGCGTGCTGCGGCAATTCGGATCGTCGGCGGACGCGTGGCAAGCTCGGCCAGGTCGAGGTCGTAATCCTCTCGCATGCGGTCGGCCAACACGGAGCGTTCATGGCGGATCTCGCCGGCGGCCAGTTGACGCTGGTGAATCGTGTCGTCGATGACGCGCAGCCGCGCCCGCAGTTTCTGCACTCTCGAAGCGAATTCACTCTTCGCGGCCCGGCGGCCTTCGCGAATTTCAACGCGGCCGCGGACTTGGGCGGCGACCGACTCCTTGTCGAGATACGACGCGGCGACTTCGGACTCGGCGCGGAGAATCGCTCGCTGCGACTCCAGCGATTTGGCCGCGCATTGGGCGAGTTGCTCGCGGCATTCGTCGATGGCCCTGCGTCGCTCGTCGCAGTGGAGTTCGAACTGGCGAAGCTGCGTGCGATGGTGCTCGATTTGCTGTTCGGCTTTGGCCAGTTCGACGCGGGCGGAAGCCGTTTGCCGCAGCATGGCGACTCGCTCGGCGTCGAGGCTTTCGACGCGCGCTCGTTCGGCGTCGATTTGTGCCTGCGCGGCGGCGAGTGCCTCGTCGTCGACGGCGCGACGCGAATTCAACTCGGCGAGCCGGGCGGCCGCGGCGTCGCGCTGTCGTTCCGCAGCGTCGCGTTCGGCGGATGCGGCGGAAAGTTGCTCCTCGAATTGAGTGTGGCGCTGCTCGGCCGTTTGGCGACGCGCGCGACGCTCGGCATTCGCTTGCTGCAACGTCTTAAGCTCGGCCGCGAGCGACTTGACCCGTTCCTCGCCGTCGACGACGGCGGCGGACACGTCGCTCAATCGCCGCTCGCCTTCGGTTACGTTGCGATCGTGTACGACGAGTTGTTCACGCAACGATCGCAACTCGCTGCGGCGAGAGATCAGGCCCGTCGCGGCCAGCCGCGGTCCCACGACAACGAGGCCGTCGGCGGTGACGAGTTCGCCGGCGAGCGTGACGAAGCGATCCTCGCGCGCGGCTTGCTGGGCGAGGGCCAGCGCGACGTGCAGCGACTCGACGATCCAGGTGTGGCCAAGCAGCCGTTCGACGAGCGCGACATATTCGTCGGCAGTGCTCACGAAGCGGTCGGCGCGGCCGACGACACCGGCGCGATTCGAGTAATCGGCCGGGCGAGTCCAACTGGTCGGCGGCTTGAGATCGTAACGTACCAGCGCGACGCGGCCGGTCAGCGAGGCTCGCCCCTCGGCAAGCGCATCGAACAGATTGCGATCGGCGCCCACGACGAGATGGCCGGCCAATTCGCCCAGGGCCACGTCGACCAACGGGGCCATGTCGACGTTCACGTCGATCACGTCGGCGACGAGTCCGCGAACGTCGCGAAAGACCGAATTGCCGCCGCCGCGTGCTTCGGTCAGAGCTTGCTTGACACCGACGCCGAGGCCTTCGAGCTTCGATTCCAGTTCGGCCAACAGCGTTGCTCGCTCCTGGGCGGCGGTGCGGCGGATTCGCACGTCGGCGAGGCTCGCCTGTTGCTCGGCCTGTTCTTGGCGGCGGTCCGCCAGCAAGTTCTGCGCGTCTTCGAGAACCACCGAAAGACGGTCGACGTCGGCCAGTGAGCGATCGTGTTCGCCGCTGGCTTCGTTGAATTCGGTCGCTGCCGCGGCGCATTGATGCGTCAACGTTTCGATGCGCTGCGAGGCACGCGCGAATAACTCGACGGCGGTCGCCCGCTGGGCTTCAATCGCATTGATTTCTCGATCGAGCGCGTTCGCTTCACGCGACCGCTCGGCATAGGCGGCACGCGACCGTTCGCCATCCGCCCGCAACCGCTCGACCTCGCCGACGACGTCCGACAGTGCGGCTTCGTCCCCGGCGAGTTTGGCTCGCAGTTCGTCGGCTTGTCGGTCGATGGCGTCGACGGCCTGGCGAGCCTCGTTGATTTGTTCGTTGGCATCGCCGGCGCGGGCGGCCAGGGCCGACTGCTGCCGCCGTGAACGGAGCGTTTGTTCGTCGAGTTCCACGCTTCGCGTCCGTTGTCCTTCGATCAGCGATTCGGCGGCCGCGATCTTTTCGCGCACGGCGGCCATGCGGGCTTCGCCGCCGCGAATCGCTTCGTCGAGCTCGACGATTTCCGCTTCCACGCCGAGGGATTCGGCCTCGATACGCTGCATCTCGGCGCGGCAGCCGTCGCCGTCCTGCGAGAGGCCGGCGATGTCCGCGTCGAATTCGGACAGCGCACCGGCGAGTCGACGCCAATCGACCAGGCCCAATTCCGTTCGCAGCGACTTGAGCCGCGTCGAATATTCGCGATAGCGACGGGCCTTCGACGCCTGCAGGCGAACGGACCGCAGCCGGCTCTCGACTTCCTCGACGATGTCGCTGAGGCGGAGCAGGTTTTGGTCGACTCGTTCGAGCCGCCGCGCAGCTTCGATTTTCTTCGCCTTGAAGCGGCTGATGCCGGCCGCTTCCTCGAAGATCATCCGCCGCTCGCGGGGCGACGACTGCAACAGAACGTCGACCTTGCCCTGCTCGATGACGCTGTACGCCTCGGTGGCTACGCCCGTGCCCGCGAACAGGTCGCGGATGTCGCGCAGCCGGCTGGGCTGGCGATTGATCAGGTATTCGCTTTCGCCGCTGCGGTAGACCCGTCGCGTGATCTTGACTTCCGGCGTGTCGACGGAGAGCAGACTTTGGGCGTTATCGAGCGTGAGCGTGACGTCCGCCGAATTGAGCGGGCGGCGGCTGCCCGAACCGTTGAAGATGACGTCGGCCATCTCCTTGCCTCGGAGGCTCTTGGGACTCTGCTCGCCGAGCACCCATTTGATGGCGTCGACGACATTCGACTTGCCCGAGCCGTTCGGGCCGACGATGACGGTGATTCCCTTGGGGAATTCGAACCGCGTTTTGTCGGCAAAGCTCTTGAAGCCGGCTAGTTCGATGGCTCGGAGCATGGCGGCGGCTCAAGAAAAGACAACGCCCAAAAAGTCAACGCCCGAAAAGGCGGTGCCGCCCGACGTCCGAGACATTCGCGGCGCGGCATGGGTGCGGACGCCGTATTTTACTCGCTCTCCTCGTCGGCGTCGCCTTCGCTCGACGTTTTCGCCGGTTTTCGCGGGGAAATCTCCTCCTCGCCGGCGGCCTCGAACAGTTCCGGCGTGGGGCTAGCGACGCTGCGGCGCCGGGCCGGCCGCTCATGCTTTGCGTTATCGTGTTCGTCGTTGTGGGTAGAGCCGGCGTCGGTAGTGGAGTTGGCGAAGTCGTCGTCTGCCACCGTCGTCGGATGGCGGTGGTACGCACGATCCGTTCGTGGCAAGGCGTCGACTTCCAGCCGGCTGGTCAGCGCCTTTTTGGTCTTGGCCTCGCTCAACATCTGCACGACGCCGCCATAGTCGCCGCCCAATTCGGCCACCGCGCGAATCAACGCATCGACGTCGTTGGAGATCTGCCGGCGTTCGATCGGGCGGCCGGGCAAGTATTTCGAGACCGTCAACTGGTCGCCGTCGCCGACGACGTCGATGGCCTTTCCGGCTTGCAATTTAATCGGCGTGATCAACTGATGATGGCGGCCGAACAGGACGATTTCTGGGCGGAAACTGCCGGTGACGTGAATCATCGGCGGGCCGTCGGTGTCGAGCAAATGGTAGCTGAACTTGTCGCCCATGCCTTCGCCGCGAACGAGCGGGTCTTGAGGATCCCACGTCCACAACGCACGGAACGCACCGTAGCGGGTTTCGGCGCTGGACACGTCGAGCAGCTTGCGAAGTTGCTCGTAGGCGCCGACGTCCTTCATGGCGCTCAGCGCCGTGAGGGCGTAGGCGCGGAAGGCCGGCTGTTCGTGGGCGATTTCCGCCAGCGGCGTGGCCGCGGCCTTGTCGTCGAGGTACGCCAACGCTTCGGCCGAGTAGAAGCGAATTTCTTGATCCCCCGACGCCAGGCCTTTGTGGAGGATGTCGACGCCCTTGCTGCCGATCGCTTCGAGCTGCAGGGCGGCGCGGGCCGACGTGATCGGGTCGAGCAATTGCCGTTCGAGCAACCGCATCCGCGAGGCCCGTGCGACGACGCCTTCGCGGACGGGAATCGAACGGATGACGGCGATGTAGCGGGCCAGGTTGTCCTTGTAGCGCGGATGTACGGCAAGCTCGATGTAGCCATCGGTTTTCGGATTGGCGACGCCTTCCTGAACGCCCTGGTTGTAGACCACGAATCGTGTGTTGATCGCCTTGCCGATGTCGGCGCTAAGGCCGATCGACTTGTGCGAACTGCGGATGGTGAGGTTGAGTTCGCGCGATTTGGTCGCCACGCCGCCGCCGAGCACGCGGGCGCGGCGCAAGGCGTTCGGGTCGTCTTTTTCATCGGCCCGCGGGTCGACGATCAGCCAACCTTCGGTCAGCGCCAGCGTTTCGCCGCCGCGAATGACTTCGTCGGGCGTGCGGAACATCGGCTTGAGCCGCGTTTCCATCAACCAGCCGCCGCGGAGGTTCGCGGTGTTGTCGTCGACGAGCGATTCAACGAGCACGTCGAAATGATCTCCTTTGCGGATGCCGGGACGCAGATAGGCGGTGACCATCACCATCGCGGTGTCGGGCGACGCCAGAACCTGGTTCGGCCGTTCGACGCCGCGGGTTTGCATCTCGGAAATCATCATCCGGCGGTAGTCGGTGTCGGTCGGGTCGCTGCCGGTGCCATCGAGTTGCGTGACCAACGCCACGCCCTTGATCACGACCGGCTGAATGCCGTCGGCGACGGCGTAATCGCCGACGAGTTTGACGTTCGATTCGAGCAGGTCGAAGTCGTCTTCCGGGCTTTGCAGGTTAATCGAATCTTGGCTGCACCCGCCCGAGAGCGAGGCAACCACGGCAAACCAAAGACCGCAGGCGAAGCGGACGAGCGACGCGCCAGGCTGAGTTGGCTTCATGCCAAACACTCCGCGAGGGACAGGTTGGTGTGCGGCGTCCATCGGCCACGCCGCCGATCCATCGGCGACGGCGAAGTGCATCGCAAGGGCGAAGCGCCGCGGGCATTTTCGTGACGAAGTGACATTTCGCGGCGCGGCCGGCGGCCGAACCGACCGCCTCGCGCCGTTGCAAGCGCCGACACGAGGGCCGACGCCTACATTTCAAGACGAGGGCGGAAGGTTAGCGACGCCGCGGCGAGCGGTCAAGGCAAGTTTGTCGCCGGATCGCTGTGAAATCGCCAGGCGGCGCAGGATCTCGTTTTGTTCGTCTGTGCTACCGCTTGGCAAGTTCGCGTGCGAGCGCTCGGTACTGCTTATAGATCGCCGCGTACTCGCGGACGCGGGATTGGTTCGGCATGACGACCTGCGGCGGTCCGCTGGCTTTGGGCGTCGCCATCGCTCGAATCGCGTCCTCAGCCGTCACCAGGCCGGTATGCTCTTTTCCGGCCGCCAATGCTCCGAGAATCGCCGCGCCCAGCGCCGGCCCTTGGCGTACCGCGGCGACAGCGATCGGCTCGCCCAGCACATCGGCGTAGACCTCAACGACCAGCGGGTTATGGCGCGGCATTCCGCCGGTGGCCACGAAGCGTTCGGTGGGTACGCCGCTTTCTCGTAGCACCTCGACGATCCATCGCAAGCCGAACGCCGTCGCTTCCAGGACGGCGCGATACAAGTGGTGTGCGCCGTGGTTGAGTGTCAGACCCGCAAACGCTCCGGCCAGCGATCCGTCCATCAGCGGCGTGCGGCAGCCGTTGAACCAGTCGACGCACAGCACACCTTCCGCGCCGGGCGGCAACTTGGCGGCCTTCGCTCCTAGTTCGGAAAAATCTTCGTGTCCGACCAGCCGCCGCAGCCAGTCGAAAGCGTCGCCCACGGCGGCCTGACCGGTTTCGTAGCCGAACATGCCCGGCAAAATGCCGCCGTCGACGACGCCGGCGATTCCAGGGGCGAGCCGCTCGACCGTGGCGTTGAGCATGTGGCAGCTACTCGTGCCCAGCACCATGACGAGCGTGCCCGGTTCCGCGACGCCGGCCCCCGGCACGCCGGCATGGGCGTCGATCGTCGCCGCGCTCACCGCGGTCCCAGCGGCGAGGCCGAAACGATCGGCCATTGCCGCAGTGAGTTCACCCGCTCGCTGGCCGGGGCTAAGCAATCTGCCGGGCATTTTTTTCGCCACGACATCGCCCAGCCGCGGGTCGAGCG
>JBBDYI010000327.1:0-13515 GCA_040901705.1 Pirellulales bacterium
AAAGATAATCGCGGCGCGGGCCTAGATATACGTCCTTGAGCATCGTGATTTGAGTGGCCCAGTCGCCGTTGTTCTGCCACGTGCCCCACTTGGCCTGGTCGGCTAGGCCGTCCGCGCCGATTAGCGCGACGAGTTCGTCGATCCGTTGCTCGGCGACGCGTTGTTCGAGCGGCGTCGAGGCCGGCTGGATCAACTGGTCCATCAGCGTGCGGATACGGCGGAGGTACATGTCACGCACGCCCGGCGTGTTGAACAGTGGATTCAATAGGTCGTTCCGCTTGCTGACCTCGATGGTCAGCGGCTGATCGTTGATATCGGCTTCGCCCTGGTAAAGCGGGAAATCGGGCGTCATCTGATTGTGCAAGTAGCCGCTTTGCTGGCTCCAGCCCTTGCCCCAACTCAGGTCGACGTCCCAGGGGATCATTTCCCACTCGCCGGTGCCGCCTTCGCTGACGGGCACGTCGCGATACAGATAGTAATTCTTGTGGCAGCAGTCGTAGTTGCTGGCGATCATCGTGCCGGCCATGTAGCTGATCATGGCCGGGATGTTGACGTTGTCCCACAGGTAGTTCGTGCGGGCCGGGATGTTCGCTTGATGAACGCCGTTGAATAACGCTTGCAAATCAGCGTTGTTTTCGTCGCGGCGGGTTTTTTTCTCGCCCGTGGCGCTGTCGAAGCGGTTGTACATTTTGTACAATGCGCCGTCGGGATTGCGTCCCAACCGCTCGGTGAACACGTCGTCGCCGTCCTCGACGAAGTCGGCGACGCTGAAGAACACGCCGTTTTGCTGGACGCGAATCGGAAACGCCAGGTGATAGGTCGAGCCGCTGTCGCGGAACGTCTCGTAGGCCAGCGTGTTGCGCAGTCGCGTCTTGTCGGCGTAATTGGTGAGGATGTTGATGTCCTTCATCCGCGGCACGTCGTCGTTGAGGCGGAAGCGATGATCGGAGTTGAAGTCGACGTCGTAGCTTTTCTTGGGAAAACTTCGCGACGACTGGCCGTGGATGTCGAAGCGGACGTTGTCGTAGAACTCGCCGTCGTAGAACAGCGCGCTGCGTGCGCCGGTGTCGCTGTCGGCCGCGCCTTGCTGGCCCGGCGGGAGGAACCAGTGGAACACCGGCAGGTTGCTCGACAATGCCGGATCGCGGACGACCGTGCCCAGGTACTCTTCCGAATTCAGCGGATCGAAAAACAGCGGCCAACGAGAGTTGTTCGCGCCGGCGTCGGTCGCCGTGACGCGCCAGCGGACCATTTGGCCCGGCGTGGCAATGTTGCCGGGTATTACGGCCGTATAGATGCCGTCGCCAGCCACGTCGCCGCCCACCGAACCATCGTCGACCATCGCCAACACGATCTCGGCGTTGTACATCACGCGGTAGCGCAACTGCACGGAACCAAGCGCCGCAAACGACGGAGCTACGGCAGCGGTAACGACGATCGATTCCGCTTGCAGCGGCTCATTCGGCGTGTGCTGGACGTTGCTGATGATCGGCCCCAAATCGGCCGTGCCGACGCCGTTGGGTGAATTGGGAGTGGGCGTTGTGAAGTAACGCAGCTCCGTGCCCAGCGACGTGACCCGCCGTCCTTCGAGCGACGGGCTGATTAGAAAATCCGTGTTCGATGCCGACGAGTTGAGCGCATGAATCGCCAGCAGGTTATCGCCCAGTTGCAACACGCCGGAGAAAGTCGAGATGTCGATCAACTCGTCGACAACCGCCTGCGAATCTTCATGGGGCGACGTAGCGGCGGAATTCGCCAATAGCGTTGCCGGTGCATTGCGGCGGGCGACTTCGATGCCGTTGAGGTAGGCCACAAAACCGTCGTCGTAGCGCATCTTTAGCGTTAGGGAGTCGAACTCGGCGCTGCCGGTTACCGTAAACGGCACGCGGACGAGCGCCGTTGAATTGACGCCCAGCATTTGTGCTTCGATGTCGGTGCCGATGAGCGGCGTGTAGTCGACGGTGCCGCCCGGAGCGCCCGCGCCGAGCGTGGCCGCGCCAACGACTTGCTGAATTTGCGCCTGCGACAAGGCATAATTGAACGCCGCTACCTCGTCGATGTCGCCGGTGAAGAAATTGCCGGTGGCGTCAAAAACGCCGTTGCCGCCGATGCGGAAGCCGGAAGCCGAAGTGCCGTAGTTATTCGTGGCGGCTGCTGCGGTTCCGGCCAGATTTCCGTCGAAATAAACCCGCAGTGCCGAACCGTCGCCAACGGCGGCGATGTGGTGCCATTCGTTGCGAGGAAACGGGTAGTTGACGTTTACCGACCCTCCACTGGGCGTCCACATTTGCACCGTGCTGGCCGCGCCGTCGATGAACCCGAATTCGAGCGCGTCGTTCTGTCCAAACAAGCCGACGCGCGTGGCGGTGAAGCTGGCCGGCCGAATCCAGCCCATCAAACTAAACGCCGCCATGTTGCTCATGAAGCTTCCGCCGCCGACGTCGAGGGCGTCGTTCACGCCGTCGAAGTTCATCGCCGAGTTGTCGGCCTCGAAGCCGGGGAAAGCCGCGGGTCGAGGACCGGCGACGTTTAGATTCGCGGCGCCGGCCGGAGTTCCGTTCGCCGAGAGGCCGAGCGAACCGAGATTCGCCACCGACGCGCCCGCCGTCTCGCTCATCCGCCAATAGCCCAGCGGGTTGAGGGCGAGCGTGGCCGCCTGTGGGCTGAGGGTTTCGCTGGCTCCGGTGTCGTAGCCAAATGGGCCGGCCGCGGTCGCCCCCGCCCCGATCCAACCTGTGTCGTCGAAGGTCGCGCTCGTCCAATCAGCGGGCAACGGTCCCGCGGGGTTCGGCACCAGCGCCGCGCCGGGCATGCCGTGGTCGAACAGCGGAACGGTTTCCACGCTGCTGCTCACGCCATAGGAAATATCCGGAAGCTGCTGCGGATACGTCGTCTCGAAGGCGATCGTGTCATCGGGCCGGATCAGGGAGAGATACTCGCCCTCGGAAGCGAGGCCAAAGTTCGTATGCAGTTCCTCTCCGGCCGCCGCGCGATCCTTCTGCGAGGCGAACACCGTAAGAAACGCCCGCGGCGCGAGATCGACGGCGGGAAAAACCCACTTGTCGGGATTTCCCGCACTGTCGGTCAGCCGCCAACCGGCGAGGTTCGCCGCGGTCGGACCGTCGTTATAAATCTCGATCCAGTCGCTGCGGTCTCCGTCCTCGTCCACGATGCCCGTGTTGTTGTTGGCCATGAACTCCGTAATGACGGGCCCGCCATCGAGCACCAGTCGGGATTCGAGCGTTTCGACGCCGCCGATATTACGACGTTTGGTAGATCGTTTCGGTGCGGAGCGACGGAGTGAAAAAAACCGGCGAGATGAGGTGCGCATGTTGCCTGCCGAGAAGTGAAAAGCGTGTAAAACACCTGCGCGGCGCCTGCAAGTGCCGTCCGTCGCCCCAGGCGTAAGAGTGTTGCCCGAGCGGCGCGGCGAAAGCGGGGCGCGCTTCTTTATGCTCGAAATTGCGTGACTAGAAATCCCGTCCAACGCTGGCGCGAACGCACCGTGCATGAAGGGACCGCCAAACCGGTCTCTAACATATCCCGGATACAAATCGAAAACAAGAATTTTCCGGCTTTTTTTCAACGCCGCCGGGCAAGCGAGCTTCGACTTCAACTTCCTCAACACGACGGCGATTTCGATCGATTCGCCGGTGGAATTCACCTCGGATTCCGGCGTTTTTCTTACCGGTACGAACAACGTGCCGGAGCCGGCGTCGTTCGCGATGACGTTGATCGGCGCCGCGGGCCTGGGCTGGTTCGCCCGATCGCGCGGTCGACGCATCGTGTGAGCGCCGCATCGTGTGAGCGGCGCAGCCTTCGAGCCGAAGCGATGAGCAAGACGGTCAATTCACACTGAACTTCGGCGGCCAGCCGCCGGGAAACTTCGACCGGTCGGTCCGCGCCTGTCCGAGAAGGTCGACGAGCATCCGCGCGCGGCAGTCGACGTTCGATTCGGCGAGAAGCTGCATCTTCACCGCCACGTCCAGATCGAGCGTGTACGACATGATGTCGGTGAGGATTCCCAGCGGAACTTCTTCGCGAAGCAGTTGTTCAAGTTGTTCGCGGGCCTCTGGGACTTGCGGCAATAGGCCGCGGAACCGCTCGATCAGCCGCCGCTGCAGCGCCGGCCGCGCGGGTGCTTCCTGGTGCGGAAACTCGTCGTCGGCGATCTCGGCTTCCGCGAGACGAAAGGACTTCTTCGGCGGCAATTCGCGTTGGATTCGAATTCGTCGCACACCGACGAGCAACAGGTTGTACCGCCCGTCATCGAGCCGCGTGTGCTTGGCGATCACGCTCAAGCAGGCGGTCGGATAGACCGGCGGCCGGCCATCGTAATCTTTTTCCCAGCCGGGCGAGAGCAACGCCAGCGCGATCAGCCGGTCGCCGTCGAGCGCTTCCTCAACCAGGTCGCGGTATCGCGGCTCGAACACGTGCAATGGCTGCATGACGTGCGGAAACAGCACCAGATTCGGCAGCGGGAACAGCCTGGCGACGCCCGAAAACTGCTCGGACCGGAACGAGATTTGTTCGAATTCTGGCATCGGGCATGGAAGTCAATGAAAACGCGGCGGTCGCCTCGCGGCCGGAAAACACTACGGGCTTACGGGGCAATTGCGACAAACCGCCATTCGCGACCGTCTCGCGATCGTGTTTGTCTCATCCTATACGCGCGGGCAAGGGCTGTCCGCGCCCCCGACCGATGGGGACGCACTCTGGGTGTGCCGCCCGTTCAGACCTTCCCCATTCGCGACAAGGATTCGAGGCCGCTGCCGGCGTTTTTCTCGTCGATGGGCAGATGCTTCTCGTAGACCGTGGCACGATCGACGTCGACAAAGCCGAGTTTGCGGAACAGGGCCGCGGACGAATCGTCGTTGTCGCCGGAATGAGCCTCCACAACGGCGACACCCTGGGCCGCGAGTTGCTTGAGCGCCTCGCCGAGCAGAAACGTCGCCAACCCCTCGCGGCGCTGACCGGCGTCGACTTCGATCCGCCGCAAGCCGCAGGCCCGCACGCCCCATTTGGCCGAAAACGCATCCATCGACCAGAATTCCGCCCAGGCCCACACCGTGCCGTCGTCGCGGCCGATCAGATCGAACCGCGTGCGGTCCACCGGGCCATAGACGCAAGCGTCCCACCAGCACGCGGCCGGCGGATCGAACGTGGTTTCGACGTTCGCCCGGCGGCGGATCTGCATCTGCGTGCGATCGACGACTGGCCGCAGCGTGGCCAACTCGCGATGCCATACGGTTCGCCGGCCCGCCGGGCGATAGCCGCGTGCTGGGCCGTCGCTCTTGCTCGCTGCTTGGGCCAGCGCCAGCAGCGATTCGTCCGAGTCGAGCACGCCCGGCATCGCGCTACCGCCGTAGAGACCGAGGTAGAACGGGCAGTTGCGCCCCACGCCGCCGAGCAACACGCGATTGGCGCCGCGCTGGGACAAGTAGTTTTCCGCATGGCAGAGCAGTTCCCGTTCGAGCTCTGCGCGGTCGTCGAGCGGATGCGTCATCAACATGCTGACCACGCCCGTCGCCATGTCGATATCGTCGCCCGCGACGTTGGGGCCAAAACCGGCGTGAACGAAACCGACCGGCTTTTGATCGGCGACGTTTTCGCCGTCCACGGCGACGATCAGCCCGCGGCGGTCGAAGTACGGCTTGGACAGCACGTACTCGTCCAACAGCGCGACCGACATCGGCTGCACCAACCCGCGACAGGCCGAGTGGCTCCGCCAGATGTCCACCAGGCGGCGCGGGTCGGTATTTCGGAACGGGCGATAATGGATCACCCGAAAACCTCTTGAACAGGGGGTCGGGATTCAGGATTCAGCGGTCGGCGTTTTTTGGATCGCATTTGACCTTCGCACTTCCCACGATCCATTCTTTCTACGCCCGATGCGCGGACCGCTCAAGTATCTTGTGTCTTATTTCGCCGTCAGGGGCGCTCACTTCGCAAACGCCTTGTCCTTTTCGTTTCCGCCGGAGCGAAGGTACGCGACCAGATCGAGCACTTCTTCCTTGGTCAGCACGTTGATGGCCCCTTGCGGCATTTCGGAGACGGTCGACGGCTTGCTCGACTCGATATCGCTCTTCTTGATCTTGACCAACTCGGTGGCGAACGGGTTCGTCCGCACGCGGAGCACGCCGTCGGCGTCCTCGATGATGCGGCCGGAAATCACCTCGCCGTTGACGGTCGTGAAGTTCGACCCTTTGTACTGATCGGAGATCACCTTCGACGGCGCGACGACGGACTCGAGCAAATCGCGAGCGCTGAACCGGTTGCCGGCCCCGGTGAGGTCCGGTCCGGTCGCGCCGCCATCGCCGGCGAAGCGGTGGCACTTGTAACACTGGGCGACGTGGTACGCCTCGCGTCCGCGCTCGAACGAACGGCCCGAATCGAGCTGGTCGAGCATCGGCAGCAGGTCTTCCATCTGCCAGTTGTGGACGAACTGCCGCGTCGTCTCCGACTCGACCGATTCGACTTGTTCGCGTCCTTCGATGACTTCCTTGAGCGCGAGGTGATCGGCGTCGGAGAGCGTTTCCACCGCGTCCTTGCGGATGCGGATGATAAAGTTCTTGAAACTCGCGCCGCCGCGGTATTTTGCCTCGGCCATGCTGAGCCAACTGAAATACGCCTTCCGCTCGTCGCTCGACCAGCCGTTCTTGGCGTTCCGCAGCACGAACGCATAATAGAGTTGATCCTGCTGCGTCGTGGCCTTTTTCAACAGGTCCATCGAACGCGCCACGACGTGCGGCGCGTCGAGATAGACGAGCAACTGGCACAGTTCGCGGTTGACGAACTCGCTTTGGGCCGGATAGAGCGAGTCGATCGTTGCCACGACCGACTTGGCATCCGCGGCCGAGGGCTTGCCGAGCCGAATGAACGTCAGGCCGTAGGCCCGCAGTGCTTCGAGCGTCTGCTCCTCGGTCAGTCGGCTCCACGGCAAATGGTTGAGCCGGCCGATCATGGCCGCCTGCAATTCCGGCGACTGCAATTCCGCCAACTTCGATTCGCCCGGCTTCGATTCCGGCGAACTGGCGCGGGCCAGCGCCACCATCAACTGAATCGTCGCGGTCGGCCGGGTATCGGCGAGCGCCTTGTCTTTCCACTGGGCGACGTCCTGATGCTCGATGGCCGTTCGCGCGGCGTAGCGAATCGATCGGTCGCTGCTGCTCAAGTGCGGCCAGGCGAAATCGACCGCCGCCGCGTCTTGCCGAGTATGGAACGCTTCGAGTTCGTGGCGCAGTTTGCGGGCCTTGGCCGCCGCGGCGTCCTCGATCGCACCGACCGCCGCCGTCGATTCGTCGCCGGCGTAGGTCACGCGGTACAGGCCCGACTGTACGCCGCGGCCACCGATCGTGAAGTACAGCGCCCCGTCGTTGTTGACGACGATGTCGGTCACCGGCAACGGCTTGGCTTCGGCGAAGACCTCGAAGTCGGCCGTGTAGCTCGCGCCGGCCGGCCGCATGTGGACCGCGTAAATCTTGCCGTAGGTCCAATCGTTGAGGAACAGCGCTCGTTGGTACTTCGCCGGGAATTTCGCCCCCGTGCCGAAGGCAATGCCCGTCGGGGAACCGAGTCCGATATCGACGACCGAACCGAGGCTGTCGGGATAATACGCCGGCCACTTGCCGGTGCCGAACCGCCAGCCGAATTCCGCGTCCGATACCGCGTGATTCACCCGCGTTGGGCGATACCACGGCGCGCCGGTGTCCCACTCCATGTCGGCGTCGAAATTGAATAGTTCGCCGTCCTGGTTGAAATCGATGTCGTACGAATTGCGGAACCCGGCGCAGAACAACTCCCACTCCTTGCCGTCGGCGTCGGTGCGGGCGATCCAGCCGCCGGGCGCCATGACGCCCGTCGCGTGACCGTTGCCGTCGGGATTGCGGGGCAGCAGTAAATCCTCGGCCCAATTGCGGTGCGGCGAGTTCGGATCGAGACCCTGCGGCGGTTTCGTGTGGTTGCCGGCGATCACCCACAGCTTGCCGTCGGGTCCGAGTTTGACCGCGTGCGGACCATGTTCGCCGCCGCCCTCGATCCTCTTGAGCAACTTGACGTCGTCCAATTCGCCGTCGCCGTTCGTGTCGCGGCAACGGTACAGGCCGCTCCCTTGCGCCGCGCCGCCGTTGACGACCACATACAAGCTATCGAAGGCCCACAGCAACCCTTGAGCCGCGCCGATGTCGAGGTCGAGACGCTCGACCTTGGTCGACTCGGCGTCCGCGCCCGGCGTCACGCGGTACAACGGACCGCTCTGGTCCGAGCAAATCAATCGGCCTTTGGCGTCGTTGGTTATCGAGACCCACGAACCTTGCGTCGATTTTGGTACGCTGTAGAGCAATTCGACGCGAAAGCCTTTCGGGACCGTGACCAATTCGGCGTCGGTCGCCTGAGCATCGCCGCCGCTAGAGTCACCGCCGCGTAGCGACACCGCGCCCCACGGCGCGACGCCCAACTTGCCGAAGCTGTGCGGCGCTTGCCAATTCTTCGCGTCGAAATCGGCAGACAGCCAACCCGCCGCCGGTTTCTCGGCAACGCTCCACGACTTGTCGGTCGAGATCGCCGTGGTTTTTCGGTCGCTGCCTGTAATCGTCAGTTGCGCCAACAAACCGGCCGCGCTGCTGCCGTCGTTGCGGCATTCGACGGCGATCACGTTTTCGCCATCGACGAGGTGTCGCTTCACGTCGATCCTGGCGGGGCTTTGCCACTCGCGATGCTCGAGCACTTTCACGCCGTTGACGTACGCCGTCAGCTCGTTGTCGCAGGCGGCGACGAGCGCGGCCGAACGAACGCGGCCTTCCCACGTGAACGTGCGGCGAAAACAGGCCGACTCATTCGGCTGGGCGTTGGGCGATGACCAAATCCACTCCGGAACTGGCCGCCGCGCTGTGCTCTGGGCGTCAACGACATCCGACGAACCAACGCCAATCAGGCCAAACGCGGCCATCGCGGCGCACCGCGAAACAACGGACCAGACCCAACGAATCATCGAAGAGCTCCAACGTGTGAGTTGCGGGCGGGAAGCAGACCGCGCGAAGCGGTATGCCGGGCGAGGCGGCGAACATCGTGCGTCGGCTTGGCGGTTCGAACGGCCGAATCGCGCCGATGCGGCAGGGCAAATGCTAATTCAACTGCGATTATAGTTGCGCGCCACGCCGGGTAAAACCTGAATTCCGCGACAGGCCCGTTGCGGTTGGTCTCCGCTTGTTGTGGCCGGTCTCCCGACCGCGCCACCCGCTGGCAATCCTACGTGCTCGGCCGGCGGAATGCGTGCAGCACCAATAGCCCCGCGCCGCAAACCAACAGCGAGTCGGCAATGTTGAACACGGGCCAGTCGAAACCGATGGCGTCGATCTTGAAATGCATCCAGTCGCGGACGGCATACACGCGCTCGCCGATAACGTGCCCTCGGTGTCCGTCGTTGAGCCAGAGCAGCTCGTGCCAACCGAGTCGATCGTAGAGATTGCCGAAGATGCCGCCGACAACGCCCCCCAGGGCGACGGTTAGCAGCAGATCCTCCGCCGCACCGGCCGCGAACAGCCACACGCAGACGCCGACGGCCGCCGCCAACGAGAGTATGGCGAACAGCGTCGTCTGGCCTTGCCCCACTCCGAACAGGGCGCCTTCGTTGAGATGCGTTTCCAGCGTAAACACGTCGTCCAAAACGTAAATCGCGCGGCGGTTGTCGGGACCGGGAAAGCCGAGCCTTTCAAACGCCCAGCTTTTCGTCGACAGGTCGATTCCACAACCGACGACCGCAATCGCCAGAAAAATGACGTAGCGGTTCAAAGAGACAGCCTTCATGGCCAAATTCCCTCCTCCCTGCGGCTGGCGAGGCATCGAAGACTACCGCTCAGTGATTGCCTTACGGCAACAACCCCAAGGGCGCTTCGATCCAAGATTTGCGACCGCGCGGCACTCGTTGCCACAAGCCACGCCGGCCGAATCGATCCGGCCGGGTGCTAATTGTTTTCGCGTTTTTGAGCACACTTGATGCACACCGGGGCGTAGGGGATCGCTTGCAGCCGCGACTTGGCGATCGGGCCGCTGCAATCCTCGCACAGGCCAAAGCTGCCTTCCTCGACGCGCTCGAGCGCGGCCTCGATCGCCTGCAACGTTCCGCCCTCCGTTTCCATCAAGCTCAGCGTGAATTCTTGCTCGAAGTTGTCGGTGCCCAAGTCGGCCATGTGGATCGGCATACTCGATGCGTCGCCGGACGTACTGCGGTTGCGCTTCAACGCCGAGTCGGCCATCGCATGGACGTCGCCGCGCAAGCGGGCGCGGAGCAGCAGCAGGTTCTCGCGGTACACCTTCACTTCCGACTTCTTGAGTTTATGCATTCGATTGCTCCGCGTGTTTGCTCGCTGCGACCTGCTACACGTGTCCCGACGACAATTTCCCATCCGTCCCCGCGTTACGGGAACATTTGGATAGACTTGTTATCTTAAGCATTCCCGGAATTCGTGTCAAATATGGCATCATCAACATATGATCCAATTGGAGTACCACACGGGACAGATTCACCTCGCTTCAAAGCGTCATTCGCCACAACACATGAAACAACTGCAATGGGTTAAACGACTTGCGACTACCCGCAAATATTCCCCTTTTCGTGTGGCCGGGGGCTTCACCCCCCTTAACCGCCTGCCTAGAATGGAAGGAACGTTCCGCCGCCGCCCGCGGCCATTCTTGCCGATCCAAAGTTCGCCGCCGAACCCGCGTTCGCCGGCTCTACATCCTGTATCCAGTCGACTTCGGGCGGAGCGGTTTCTCTTGCAGTCGATCGATTCGAAGGGGAGGTTTTTCTTATGTCCAAGGTGAAAGTGTTGGTGGCCGACGATCACGAGGTCGTCCGCAGCGGCTTGGCGAGTCTGCTCAAGGACTCGGAAATCGATATCGTCGGCGAGGCCGCCAACGGCGACGATGCCGTCGCGAAGGCTATCAAGTTGCAACCCGACGTAGTGTTGCTCGACATCCGCATGCCCGGCACGGACGGCTTGACCGCGCTCGAGCGGATTCGCGTCGAAGCGCCGGATTCTCGCGTCGTAATGCTCTCGACGTACGACAACCCGACCTACGTCGCCCGATCGGTGGCGCTGGGGGCCAGCGACTACGTCCTCAAAGGTTCCAGCCGCAAGGAACTGATCGCCGCGATCACGGCCGCCGCCAAGGGCGACGCTCCGTCGAAGACCGGCGAACTTCGGCGCGTGAAAGGCTCGATGGAACGCCGCCACAACGCCGCCGATGAAGAAAGCCCACTCACCAACCGCGAAGCCCAGGTGCTCCGCCATATCGCGTTGGGCCTGAGCAATCGCGAAATCGGCCGTTCGCTCGGCATCAGCATCGAGACGGTCAAAGAGCACGTCCAGAACATCCTGCGGAAGATCGCGGTCAGCGATCGCACGCAGGCCGCCGTTTGGGCAGTCCGCAAGGGCCTCGTCTAACGACGCACCGCGACCGCCGGCCGGCTCGACTGCGGAGCGAGTTGGGCGATGGTCCGATGCGGCGGTGCGAATAGCGCGATGCGAATAGCACGGCTCAAAACGGCAATTGAAAAACGATTAGCGGCACGTCGCGCCACTCCCGGCGAGACGTGCCGCTTTTTCGTAGTCACCGTTATGCGTCTCAAATCCTCGCCGTCCCGTGGTGCGCCAGCTTGACTTGGTCCAGCCTGGCGGACGGCGTAAAATCTTTGCCTGTGCGAACGAGCGACTGATCTACGGTTACTTTCGAGGATTCGACACATGCGGGCGATTGTCCTTGCGGCGGCGGTGATTTGTTCATTCGCTGGATTTTCGGGCGCGGTGTCTGCAGCGCCGCACGTTGGCGAGCGGCATGCGGATTTTACGTTGGCCGACATCACCACGGGCAAGGCCGTATCGCTGTCGGACTTTCGTGGCAAGCGAGTGTTGTTGATTCAGTTTGCGAGTTGGTGAGCGGGCTGCCGCCAGCACGTGCCGGTCTGGCACGCAGCGACCCGCGAGGCGATGAAGGCCGGGAAGTTGGTTATTCTCGGCGTTACGCAGGAGCAGCATCCCGAGCGATGCCGGTTGTTCGCTCAGTGGCAGCAGTTCGATTGGCCGATCTTGCACGATCCGATCAACGTGCTCGAATCGTCCGCCGTGCCGATTGTGGTGGCGATCGACGAATTTGGCATCGTCCGCGACACTCGGCCGCAGCCGGCGACGTTTGCGGAGATGTTTCTTGAGCAGGCGTTCGCAGATGACGCCGGCGGCGATGCACCGGCGCGAATTGGGCCGCAGCAGCCGATCGATGCTCGGAAACTCGAACGCACGGCCAAAGATAAGAACACGTCGACCGCTTGGCGGGAGTATGGCGATGCGCTGGCGCTGTGGGGTGGCGAAACACAAGTTTCCGCCGCCATTGATGCTTACGGCGAAGCGATCGAGTTGGATGCCAAGGATGCGCGATCGTATTTCCGTCGCGGCGTTTGCGCGCGGCGGCGGTACGAGACGGCCGAGCGACGCGACGGCGATTTTCAGCGGGCGATCGACGACTGGGGCGCGGCGTTGGCGCTCGAGCCGAATCAATACATCTGGCGAAGGCGGATTGAGCAGTACGGCCCGCGGCTCGACAAGCCCTATCCGTTCTACGATTGGGTCGGCGAGGCGGAAGCGGCGATTCGCAAGCGGGGCGAGACGCCGATCGAACTGCCGGTTCGGCCCGGCGGTGCGGAGATCGCTCATCCGTCGCGGGAGTTTGCCGCGGAGAAGGCGGCGGCGGAGAATCCCGACGCCGAGGGCAAGATCGCCCGCGACGCGGCGGGGATGATTCGCGCCGAAGTGACGGTGGTTCCGCAGCGGGTCAAGCCGGGCGAGTCGGCCCGCGTGCATGTCGTGCTGCGGCCGAACGCGAAGAGTGCGGCGCATTGGAACAACGAGGCCGAGCAGCTGCGGCTGTGGATCGATCCGCCTGAAGGGACGGCGGTGAGCGCTCGGCTTGTGGAGGCGGGCGAACCGCCGCCGATGGCCGCGAGCCAGGAAGAGCGGACGCTCGATTTCGAGGTAAAGATTCCCGGCGACGCACGCGAGGACGTGCGCGTTCGCACGTATGCACTGTATCACGTATGCGACGACGTCGGCGGGCAATGCCAGTTCTTGCGGCTGGATATCGCGGTTGCGGTGCCGGTGGCGAAGTGAGGTTGTTCCGTGATTGGTACGCTTGCCACGCTCTGCGTCGGGTAGGTCAGACCAAGCGGCGAATGCATTGCCACGCTCGCGAAAAGATCACCGGCGAGGTTGCTCAAGCATTAACCCGACGGATTGTTTCTCGTCGTCGGTTGGCGCGAAGACGAGCTCGACGGCGCGGCGACGCCTGCGTGCGATCGCCGCCGCGGCACATTCGCGCGCTCGGCTCAGCGTATTTCAGCAAGCGCTTCGTCCGCGGCTGTCGCACGACCACTTCGCCGCCAACGAAGCGCTGCTGCCACGATCGCTGTTGACGACAACCGTAAGCGCACACCACCGCCATATTCTTCCGGCGGCGCGTTCGTTG
>JBBDYI010000328.1:0-13494 GCA_040901705.1 Pirellulales bacterium
GGTGCTCTGTGAGCACCTTGGCATAGCGTTTTGTGGTGCTCGCAGAGCACCCTACGGGTTGCGGTCGGACTTGTGCGTATTCGATATGAATTGTTGGAATCCGATCGCCGAGAAGTGTTCGCGTTTGGCGAAGTAGCATGAACTTCATCGAATCCATTGTCCGTAATCCGGTGAAGGTCGCGGTCGGCGTGCTGCTGGTGGCGTTGTTCGGCACCATCGCGCTGTTGGACATGCCGAAGCAGCTTACGCCGGAAGTGCAGGTTCCGACGATCACGATCCGCACTCGGTGGCAAGGCGCTTCGCCGCCGGAAGTCGAACAGGAAATCGTCCACGAGCAGGAAGAGCAGTTGCGCGCTGTCGAGGGGATGACGAAGCTGTCGTCGGAATGCAAGTACGGCCAAGGCGAACTCACGCTCGAATTCGCCGTCGGCACCAACATGAACGAAGCGCTCGTCAAAGTCGTTTCCCAATTGCAGCAAGTCCGCGAGTATCCCGAAAACGCCGACGAACCGACGATTTCGACGTCCAGCAGTTCCGATCAGGCGATCGCGTGGTTTATCCTCGGGCCGCGCGTACCCGACGCGGACGAAATCCGCAAATTCGCCGCCGATCACGCCGAGAACGACGAACTGCGGGCCGCGCTGGATCATGCGGCGCTGGCCGACAATCCGGGCGTGCGGCTGTATCGGCTCAAGCAAGCCGCGACCAGGCATCCGCAAGCCGCGGCGATCCTGCCGGACGACATCGACGTCACCAAGCTGCGGAAGTATGCACGCGACGAGATCGTCACGGAGCTGAAGCGCGTGCCGGGCGTGGCCGATTCGAACATCATGGGTGGGCAAGAGGAGGAGATGCAGGTCGTCGTCGATCCGGCCCAGTTGGCGGCACGACAACTGACGATTCTCGACGTCCGAGATGCCCTGCGACGGACGAATCAGAACACGTCGGCGGGCGAGTTCTGGGAGAGTAAATTCCAGCTTCCGGTTCGCTCGCTCGGCAAGTTCGAGAATCCCGGACAAGTTCTCGACACGATCGTCGCCAGACGCGACAGCGCGGCGGTTTACGTTCGCGACGTAGCCGACGTGCGGATGGGTTATAAGAAGCCCGACGGTCTCGTCCGCCGTTTTGGCGAAGTGCGTCTGGCGATGAACGTCAGCCGCACGACCGGCGCGAACGTGCTCGAAGTGATGGAGGGCTTGAAGGCAACCGTCGCCCGGATCAACGCCCGGCAACTTCGCCAGCGCGGCCTGGAACTGGTCCAAGTCTACGACGAAACCGAATACATCAACTCGGCGATCGACCTGGTGTGGAGCAATATCTGGATTGGTTCGGCGCTGACGACGGCCGTGTTGCTGTTGTTCTTGCGCTCGGGACGCTCGACGTTCGTCCTGTTCCTGGCGATTCCGACGAGTATCATCGGCACGTTTCTGATGCTCGGTTTGATGGGCCGGTCGCTGAACGTGGTGAGTTTGGCCGGCATGGCGTTCGCGGTCGGGATGTTGGTCGATAACGCGGTGGTGGTGCTGGAGAATATCTTTCGCCGCTGGCAGAACGGCGAACCGGCGGCCGTCGCCGCGGTCCGCGGTACGGCCGAAGTCTGGGGCGCGGTCGTCGCCTCGACGCTGACCACGCTGGCCGTGTTCATTCCGGTCGTGTTCGTACAAGAAGAGTCGGGCCAACTGTTTCGCGACATCGCACTGGCCATCAGCAGCGCCGTCGGACTGTCGCTGATCGCGTCGATGACGGTGATTCCGGCCGCCGGAGCCATTCTTCTCCGCGGGGCAAAGAAACGGCCGACTTACGCGATCGTGCGGGCCAACAGCAACGGTGCTGGCGGCCTGCACGACGGCAGCGGCGCCTACAACGAGCGCGTCGAAGCGCATCGGCCCCACGCCGAGGGACGGCTGTCCGCCGTATTGCGCCCATTCGATCGTTTTGGCCGTTCGTTTGTCGCTTTCGTCATCGGCGTCAACGATTGGCTCCAGCAGGGCACGTTGCGACGACTGAGTGCCGTCGCCGCGTTCGTGCTGGTATCGGTCGCGTTGAGCTACTTGCTCGCGCCAAAAGTCGAGTACCTGCCGACGGGTAATCGCAATATGACGATGGGCATCATTATGCCGCCGCCGGGTTACAACATCGACGAGTTGATGAAGATGGGCGATGCCGTCGAAGATCGTCTGCGGCCGTACTGGGACATCGACCCCAGCGACCCGAAGTACGACGAACTCAAATATCCGGCGATCGAAGACTTCTTCTATGTCGCCCGCGGGCGGTCGATCTTCATGGGCCTGCGGGCGGCCGATCCGCTGCGGGCCGGCGAATTGGTGCCGCTCATCCAAACCCTCAACGCGGACCTCGAAGGCACGATCGTGATCGGCAAGCAATCCAGCCTGTTCGAGCGCGGCTTCTCCGCCGGGCGGACGATCGACATCGAGATCACGGGCGGACGATCGATCGAACAATTGGTCGGCATCGGCCGGCAGGTGTTCGGCCAGGTTTCGCAGTTGATCCCCGGCGCACAGGTGCGGCCGAAGCCAAGCCTCGATCTGTCCAGCCCGGAATTGCAGATTACCGAAAAACGCGAACAGGCCGCGGACTTGCGGGTGCGGCCCGCCGACATGGGATATATCGTCAGCGCCCTGGTCGACGGCGCGTATGCCGGCGACTATTTCATCGGCGGCAACAAGATCGACCTGACGATCATCGGTGACGGCAACTACGTCAAACATACGCAGGACGTCGCCAACCTTCCCATCGCCATGCCCAGCGGCGAACTGGTCACGCTCGACGCGATCGCCAACGTCAAACTTTCCAGCGGGCCGGAGCAGATCGATCACCGCGAGCATTTTCCGGCGATCACCATCGAAGTCAGCCCGCCGGCGGAAATGCCGCTGGAAACGGCGCTGGCGCTGATCCGCACGAAAATCGTCGAGCCGCTGGAAGACGGCGGCCAACTGGGCGACAACGTGCAGATCAATCTCGCAGGAACCGCCGACAAGCTCCGTGCCGCGTGGAATGCCGTGTCCTACAACCTGCTGCTGGCGCTGGCGATCACGTACTTGCTGATGGCGGCGTTGTTCGAGTCGTGGCTCTATCCGTTTGTAATCATCGTCACCGTGCCCTTGGGCGCGATCGGCGGCATTCTCGCGCTGGCCTTCCTTAACCTGTTCGTGCTGCAAACGCTCGACGTGCTCACCATGCTGGGCTTCATCATCTTGATCGGCACCGTGGTGAACAACCCGATTCTCATCGTCCATCAGACGCTCAACCACATGCGCGAAGACGGCATGAACCATCGCGAGGCGGTGCTGGAAAGCGTTCGCACGCGGATCCGGCCGATCTTCATGACCACCCTCACCACGCTGTTCGGATTGCTGCCGCTGGTGCTGATGCCGGGGGCCGGCAGCGAGCTGTACCGCGGCTTGGGCGCGGTCATGCTGGGAGGGCTGCTGGTGTCGACGGTCGTGACGCTCATTCTAACGCCGTCGCTGTTCACGCTCACCCTGGAAGCCAAGGCCCGGTTTCTGGAGCGCTTCGGGTCCAAGGACCGTCCAATCGACGACGACGAGGAAATCGAGCCGGTGGGCGAACCGTCGGTGGCGGCAAGTGGCGATACCTTGCAGCGGGCAACTCGCTGAACGAGAGCAAACAAAGCACGAAATGCCGCACGCCGTGGCATGTCGCCACATTCGCAACGCCAGCACCCTCAAGATCGAGCCTGCCCGCGTCCGATAGTAATGGCCGCCGCGCGATCGGCGATGCCGTCGTCATTTTGGTATTGGCTCGCCGCGATCGCGCAAACTACGCACTGTCACCATGCCACGCCTCTTGCCCGCTTCGGTCGTTTGCCTTCGCGAAGGCTATACGCGCCGCATTCTGACCAGCGATCTCGTCGCCGGGCTGACGGTCGGCATCATCGCCCTGCCGATGGCCATCGCCTTCGGCATCAATTCGATCCCCGAATCGGTCGCGCGCGAAGCCGGCATATCGCCGCCGGCGATGGGGCTGTATACCGCGGTCGTGGCCGGATTTCTGATCTCGCTGTTGGGCGGCAGCCGCGTGCAAATCGGCGGCCCGACCGGCGCGTTCATCGTCATCGTCTCGGCCGTGGCGTCGCGGCACGGCTACGGGGGCCTGGCGACGGCGACGCTGATGGCCGGCGCGATCGTGACGATCATGGGCTTGTTCCGCTTCGGCGCGATGATCAAGTTCATCCCCTATCCCGTCACGACCGGTTTTACGTCTGGCATCGCCGTAATCATTCTCACCTCGCAGGTCAAAGATTTCTTCGGCCTGTCGATGGCAGCGCCGCCGAGCGAATTTGCCGAACGAGTCGGTGCCCTAGGACGCGCGCTGCCCAGTTGGGACGTGGCGACCACCGCTGTCGCCGCCGGGTCGCTGCTGATGCTCGTCGGCTTGAGAAGGTTCGCTCCGCGCGTGCCCGGCGCGATCGTCACGGTCGTGCTCGCGGCGTTCGTCGTGTGGGCGTGCGGACTCTCGGTGGAAACGATCGAAGCGCGATTCGGCGCAATCCCGCAAACGCTGCCGGCTCCGCATCTGCCTGAGCTTCGCTTCGACCGCCTCCGCGAACTCATTCCCGACGCGACGACAATCGCGCTGCTGATCGCGATCGAGTCGTTGCTCTCCGCCGTGGTGGCCGACGGCATGACCGGCCAGAGGCACAAGTCCGACTGCGAGCTTGTCGGCCAAGGCGTGGCGAACGTCGCGTCGGTCGTGTTCGGCGGAATTCCCGCCACCGGCGCGATCGCCCGCACGGCCGCCAACGTCAAGAGCGGCGGGCGAACGCCGCTGGCCGGGATGATCCATGCCGTGACGTTGGCTGGAGTCATGGCGGTCGCCGCGCCGCTGGCGGGGGCGATTCCGCTCGCTACGCTGGCCGCGGTCCTCGTCGTGGTGGCTTGGAACATGAGCGAGATACAGCACTTTCGTTCGATTTTGCGAGCACCGTTGAGCGATACGGCCGTGCTGCTCACGACGTTCGGACTCACCGTGTTCGTCGACCTGACCGTCGCCGTCGGCGTGGGCATGGTCCTCGCCTCGTTTCTGTTCATGAAGCGGATGGCCGAGGTGTCGAACGTCAGCGCGCTTACGGCCGAACTGCGTGGCGACGATGACGAACTCGGCGAATTGAAGGATCCCAACGCACTCGACCGTCGCCACGTACCCAACGACGTAGAAGTGTTCGAGATCAACGGCCCATTCTTTTTCGGCGTCGCCGACAGGCTCCACGACGTGCTCGGCCGGCTGGAAAGACCGCCGAAAGTGTTTATCCTGCGAATGCGAAGAGTGCCGGCCATCGACGCCTCGGGCCTGCACGCGCTCGGCCAATTCCACGCCAAGTGCAAGCGTCAAGGAACGGCCTTGCTCCTGTCCGGCGTTCATGCCCAGCCGTTGTTCGCGTTCGTCCGCCACGGTTTCGACGACGTGATCGGCAGCGAGAATATGTTCGGCAACATCGACGACGCTCTGAACGCGGCGCGCGAAATCCTCGGTCTGCCGCCCGAACCGCCGCCCCGCGGAGCACGGCCGGAAGTCGCACGCGAGCAGGCGGCGGAAGAACGAGACGAAAACGCGGCTTGACCGCCGTCCCGACGCACCGCGAGCCTTGCCGCGCGGATACAATGGAGCGTCGGACGATTCCGTCCGCCGCCGCTCCAACCGAACGAGTCGTGCGTCGTGCCCGACATTCCTCGTCCAAACCTGCCGCTGCCTACGTTTGGCGGCAAACAATTCTGGGCTGACCGGCTGCATTTCCGCGGCTGGCGCGTGCAGCAGCACGTTGTTTCAGGCCACTGTCGGTTGCTCGATCCGCGCAGCATCCGCCGCGCCTGGGGGCCGTACGAGCGGTGCGTCGAGCGCCTCGACGACGCCAAACGCCGCCTCGCCCTCGCGCCGCTCGACGGCGAGATCGTCGTCGCGCTGCACGGTCTGTTCCGCGCCCGCACGTCGATGGGTCGACTCTGCCGCTTCTTGCACGACGAGGCCAGCTACGAAGTTTGCAACGTGTCGTATCCGTCGACGCGCGCCGACGTCGCCAGCCACGCGCGCAATCTCGCGTCGATCGTCGCCGGCCTCGACGGCGCGACGCGGGTCCACTTCGTCGGTCACAGCATGGGCAACATTGTCGTGCGCCGGTATCTTGCCGATCGCGGGCAAGCCAGCGACGACGAAGGTTTGCCGCCGGTCGGGCGAATGGTGATGATCGCGCCGCCCAACCAAGGCGCGCAACTCGCCCGCCGTCTTGCGCGGCTTGGCCTGCTGCACGTCGTGCTCGGGCGGCCGTTGGCCGAACTCGGCCGCGACTGGTCGCAACTCGAGCGCGGCCTCGCCACGCCCCGCGAGTTCGGCGTCATCGCCGGCGGTCGCGGCCGCACGTCGGGCTACAACCCGTTGCTCACCGGCGACGATGATCTGGTCGTGTCCGTCGAAGAAACGCGGCTCGACGGGGCAAGCGACTTCATCGTGCTGCCGGCCATGCACGCGTTTATCATGAACCGGCCGGAAGTCCAGCGTCAAACGGCCCATTTCCTGAAAACCGGAACGTTCGACCACGTAAATCAACAGTAGGGTGCTCTGCGAGCACCTCGCACGACGCCGGGCCGCGATGACGCGACGCGACGACGCCAGGAAGACGACGCCGTACGCGGTGAAGGTGCTCACAGAGCACCCTACAGACTACCACTCCGGCGAAGCGCATCCTTCGACTGAGTAAACTTGCGGCGGCAACGTAGTTTCGCGAACCTCAAACGGTTGCGGCCGCTCGCAGAGCGCTGTTATCCTGCGCTGCATTCCCCCCACAACTCTCGCAATCAAGCCCCGTAGCAGATTCATGTCCCAAGATCGCCTGCTCGAGCGCTTCCTCCGCTACGTCGCCGTCGACACCACCGCGCGCGACGCCGCCGATTGTTATCCCAGTTCGCCCGGCCAGATGGAACTCGGCCGCATGCTCGTCGAAGAACTGCGGGCAATGGGCATCGCCGACGCCGCACAAGACGAACGCGGCATCGTCATCGCGACCGTACCGGCGAGCGGCGGCGCTTCGTCCGATGCGCCGACGATCGTCTTCAACGCCCATCTCGACACATCGCCCGAAACGACGGGCAAGAACGTCCGCCCGCAGGTGATTCGCAACTACGCGGGCGGCGATATCCCGCTTCCCGGCCACCGCGACCGCGTCATTCTCGTCGCCGACAATCCGGAACTCGACGCCCTCGTCGGCAAGACGATCGTCACCACCGACGGCACGACGCTGCTCGGCGCAGACGACAAGGCCGGACTCGCCGTCATCGTGGAGGCCGCTGGGCGATGGATGGAGAACCGCGAACTGCCGCGTGGGCCGGTGCGGTTGCTGTTCACGTGCGACGAGGAGATTGGCCACGGCGTCGACCACGTTGATCTGGCCAAGCTGGCCGCGACGGCGTGCTATACGCTCGATGGGAGCGGGGCGGGCGATATCGACGTCGAAACTTTTTCCGCCGACATGGCAACCGTTACGGTGCGCGGCGTCAACATTCATCCGTCGATCGGCAAAGGACGTATGAAGAACGCCCTCCGCGCGGCGGGCACGTTTCTCGCGCGGCTACCCGCCGACCTTTCGCCGGAATGCACCGACGGTCGTCAAGGTTTTCTGCACCCTTACACGATCGAAGGCGGCGTCGGCGAGGCGACCCTCCGCATACTCATCCGCGACTTCGACACGGCCAACCTCGCCCGGCACGCCGAGATTCTGCACCGCGCCGCCGCCGATACGCGGGAAGCGCATCCCGGCGTCGCGGTCGAGGTGAACGTCACGCCGCAATACCGCAACATGGCCGACGGCCTGGCCAAAGAGCCGCGGGCCGTGGCTTACGCGCAAGCGGCCTACGAGAAACTCGGCATCGCGTCGAAGCTGACCATCATCCGCGGCGGCACCGACGGGTCGCGACTTACCGAGTTGGGCCTGCCCACGCCGAATCTTTCCACGGGCGAGCACAATCCGCACTCGCCGCTCGAATGGACGTGCGTCGAAGAGATGGCGCAAGCGGTCGACGTGGTGTTGAAGATCGCGGAAGTTTGGGCCGAACGGCGATAGCGGGCCGTGCAGTGGCTTTGCGGAGACGACGTTGCGGTGACAACCTTGCGGAGCCTGCGAAGCGACTCATCGGTTATCGACCGTAGCGAAATCCCCGCGATTCGTCGCGGCGTTCGCGTCGGTCGTCCCTGCGGTCCTTGATCCGCTCGCCGATCGTGGCGCCGCGCGGTTTCGGCACCGCATAATAGTCGACGAGTTCCTGGCTCGTGCGGCGGAAAATTCGGCCACTGGCGTCGCGCTCGATCGTCGTCGCAGAGACCAGTTGGCCGGGAACGTCGGCGCTTTTGGCGACGATCGCCGTCGACGACACTTTGTGGTTACGGTAGAGCGTCCCGTAATACGTCGTCGAGCGAAGTCCATTTCGCGCCGGGTAGGGAAAGTTCGCCAGGTACTCGTCCGTCGTCGACGTGGAAACGGAGTCCCCCTTGGCGTCGAACGTCTTGACGATCCGCCGCTCGGGAAGGCGGGCCGACGCATTGCGAAAGACGGTCGTGATCTCGCGCGTTCCCTCGTCGCCGGCGATAACGGCCTTTAGACTTCGTCCGGCGACGTTTTCTGCGCCTGCCGTGGACTGGACCGGCAGATCGACGATCGTGATCTTCTCGCCCTCCGACCGGCCGAAAGGGTGAAGCACGAGCTTGGCGGCGGGAACGGCAAACGATTTGCCGCCATACTCGACCGTGCCTGCGGCCAAGTCCAGCGTCACTTCGTCGTCGGTTGCGTGCGCCAGCGTAAACAGGGCGGTAGACGTCGTCGTGCTGACGACCTCGCCTTGTTCGTCCAGCGTCTCGCTAATGGTGCGAATCTCGCACCAACTTCCGTCCTCAAACCTTCGCCAGTCGTCGAATTCGCTCGACTGTGCGCGAACGGACGCCGTCGACATCGCGCCAACGGCGGCGACGACGAAAAACGCTCTACGGACGAGACGCATCGCTGGGCGAACCATCGCACGATACGTAAACATATTTCCCCCTGCCGTTCGACCGTCGCGCGGCCAGCACACCGGTCGGCGACGTTAATTTCCATCGGAAGATCTCCTCCTTGACCGCAATATGCCGTCGGTGTCCGCCATCATCCCTGCGATCCGAGGTCGGCTTCCTTGGTTTGCCCATCATACCCGTTTCAATTGCGCGAATCACCACCCCTGCGGATGGGTGACATGCTGACCAAAGGAAACGCCCCGAGAGAAACGCGAATGGGGGTGCGGCGGAGATCGCACTACGGTGATTTGGATGCGACGCGCGTCAAAGCGTTACGCACCGCCCCCACGATCGCCGCGTCCAATCGGTTGGGGACCGAGCGTAAGTCCAATAGCAGCCAATCGTTCCGCACGCGGGCAAAAACCGCCGGCGAACCCTTGCGCAGCGCCGACGCCAACTCGCCCACACTACTGCCGTGGGGGCGGATCGCGACGCACCACGTCGACAGCCGCTGCGTGGGAATCGACCCGCCACCGAGGAACGACTCGTCCTCGATGGCCCTTACCTCGGCAATTTCCGAGCCGGCGGCCAGTGCGTCCGACATTGCTTCTGCCCGCTCGCGCAACGAATCGGCCGACGCCGAGAGCATCGCCAACAGCGGGATTCTCGCCAACGCGACGGTCGGATCGCGATATAGCCGCAACGTTGCAGCCAGAGCGGCGAGGGTGAGTTTATCGATTCGCAGCGCCCGCATCATCGGATGCTTCGCCAACCGCCCGATCGCCTCGCGCCGTCCGACGGCGATGCCGCACTGTGGACCGCCCAACAGTTTGTCGCCGCTGAACAGCACCACGTCAGCCCCGGCGGCGATGCTCTTCGACGCGACCGGTTCGCCGGAAAAGCCGAACTGCTCGAAGTCGATCAAGGCGCCGGAGCCGATGTCGTCGATCACAGTCAGGCCGTGCTCGCGTCCTAGGCCGACGAGTTGTTCGAGCGAGGCGTGTTCGGTAAAGCCGACGACGACGAAATTGCTGGGATGCGCCCGCATCAATGCGCCGGTGTCGGGGCCGATGGCCGCGCGGTAGTCGCCGATCCGCGTCTTGTTCGTCGTGCCGACTTCGCGAAGCTTGGCGCCGCTGGTCGCCATCACGTCGGGCAATCGGAAACTGCCGCCGATTTCGATCAGTTCGCCGCGCGAGACGATCACTTCGCGTCCGGCGGCCGTGGCGGCCAAGGCGAGCATGGTGGCGCCGGCGTTGTTGTTGGTGACGACGGCCGCTTCCGCCCCCGTCAACTCGCACAGCAATCCTTCCACGGCCACCACGCGCTGCGACCGCTGGCCGCTATCGAGATCGACCTCGACGCTGGCGTAATCGCGGGCCGCCTCGGTCATCGCCTCGATGGCCTCCTCGGCGAGCGGAGCACGGCCCAGTCCGGTATGCAGCAGCACGCCCGTACAATTGATTACGGGCCGCAGACTGGAAGTTTCGCCGACGGCGATCGCCTCGGCGACGCCCGTGGTTAGAGTGGCCACGTCCGGCAGTGCTGCTTCGCCGGGCGCACGCCGCAATGCTTCGCGGACGCCGTCGAGATGCTGGCGTGCGTAGTTGACGATCACGGCATGGCCCAACCGCTCCGCCAGTTCGCGCAGCGCGGGCTGTTCGACTAGCTCGTTTACCGCGGGAATCGATCGCAGAGGATTGGGGTGCATCAAGCCGACGCCAGAAGTGCTTACGGTCGTCACAAGAAACGCTCCCCAAAGTCTACCACGCCCTATGCCCCCGGTCCCCAGTTCCCCAACCCCGTTCACCGCGCCGGCCGTAGCGGGCTCTTGACCAGCACGAACTTCTTTTGCGCGGCCGTGGCCACGAACTGCACGGTCGCCATCCGCCGCACGCCATTGCCGCTTAGGGCTACGATCTTGCCCAGGCCGTATTCGGGATGGCGAACCGGCATGCCGAGGGCGAACGCATCGGGCGAAACCGCGGCCTGGGGCGACTTGGCGCTGCCCGACATCTCCGCGGCGGTCGTCAACGACGCCAGCGCGGCCGCCTGTCGCGAGGACGAAGCGTCGCCTGCTGCCGATGCTTCTTGCGACGCACAATCCTCGTCCGCCGCCGCTCCGAATGGAAAGCTGATGTCGTCCGCCGTGGCCGTTTCGGCGGCGCGGTCTTGACGATTGCGGTCGCCGCCATCGTCGGACCAAACCTCCTCGTCGTCCTCCCAGCGGCTTGGCGTTGGCGTCGCGTAGGCGCTCCGCGGCGACCACGACGATTCGATGACTTCCATCTCCTCCCGCGGCAACTCCAACAGAAAATGGCTTGGCACCGTCATCCGCTGCTGCCCGCGGAACGCCCGATAGACGGCGTGCGACAGGTAAAGCTCCTCGCACGCCCGCGTGATCGCTACGAACAGCAGCCGCCGTTCCTCTTCCTCTTTGTCGGCGTCGTTGAGACTCCGCTCGTGCGGCAAGATGCCGTGTTCGAGCGCGATGACGTACACCACCGGAAACTCCAGTCCCTTGGCGCTATGAATCGTCATCAGCATCACGTGATCGGCATCGGTTTCCAGGCCGTCGGTGTCGTTCACCAGGCTGGCTTGTTCGAGGAATGCTTCCAGCGCGTTGTCGCCGGAGTGATGCTCGTCGAACTGGCGGGCGGCGGTGAGCAATTCCTGAATGTTGGCCAGCCGCTCCTCGTCTTCCGCGGCATCGGACTTGGTCAGATGCTCCTCGTAGCCCGATGCGGAGAGCACGTGGCCCAAAATCTCCTCGACCGGCGCGTGAGCGTGCTCGCTAATGGCATCGAACATCGACACGAACTTGGCCACGGCCACCGCCGCGCGTTTGGTAAGCGACTCGATCATGCCGCACTCGCGGGCTGCTTGCAGCAGCGACGTGCCGGTCCGCCGCGCGTGCTCGGCGAGGCATTCGATCGTCTTTTTTCCGATCCCTCGCGGCGGCGTGTTGATGATCCGCTGAAGCGCCACGTCGTTGCGCGGATTGTTCATCAAATGCAGATAGGCCATCACGTCCTTGATTTCCATCCGCTGATAGAACTCGACGCTGTTGACCAGCTGAAACGGCACGCCCTGCTCGCGGAGCGCGATTTCCAATGACCGCGACAGGGCGTTGATGCGATAGAAGATCGCGAAATCGCGGGCACGGCGGCGGCCGGCTCGCATGTCGGCGGCGATGCGGGCGGCGATCTGTTGCGCTTCCTCTTGCTGCGTTGGATGAGCGACCAGACGGACCGGTTGGCCTTCGTCGTTTTCGGTGTGCAGCAACTTCGCCTTGCGGCGGACGTTGTGCGAGATCAACTGATCGGCGACGCGGAGAATTCGTTTCGTGCTGCGGTAGTTCCGCTCGAGCCGCACGACCTGCACGTCGGGATAGTCCTTCTCGAAGTCGAGGATGTTCTTCAGATTCGCGCCCCGCCATCCGTAGATCGACTGGTCCGGATCGCCGGTGACCGACAGGTTCGGATAATCGTTCGAGAGCGCCCGCACAATCAGATATTGCGGTAGGTTCGTGTCCTGATACTCGTCGACAAGGATGTACCGATAGCGGTCGTCGAGCGCGCGGCGGACCTCCGGGTTGTCGCGCAGCAACACCGCCGTGTGAAACAGCAGATCGTCGAAGTCGACGGCATTGTTGGCCAGCAGCCGGGCTTGATACTCCGGATAAACTTTGGCCGCGATCGAGCCGGCCACCGACCGCGCGGAGGGGGCGAAATCCTCCGGCGAGAGCAGCCGGTTTTTCGCCGCGCTGATCGCCGATCCGATCCGATCCGGCGTCACTTGATCGGTGTCGTAATCCCGTTCCCGCAACACGCCGCGCAGCAACCGGCGGCTATCGTCGGTGTCGTAGATCGTAAAATTCTCGGCCAAACCGACGTAGGAAGCATACCGCCGCAACAACCGAGCGCAGAATCGGTGGAATGTGCTGATCCAAACATTCGAGCCCGGGGCCAGCCGCGCAAGGCGCGACCGCATTTCGTTGGCGGCTTTGTTCGTGAACGTCAGGGCGAGAATCGACCGGTCGGCGATGCCGTGCCGCAGCAGGTACGCGATGCGGTGCGTCACGACGCGCGTCTTGCCGCTGCCCGGCCCGGCGAGGACGAGTTGCGGACCGTCGATGTGCGCCACGGCGTCGCGCTGGGCGTCGGTGAGTCCGAGGAGTAAGTCGTCGGTTTGAGGCATGATGGCAGGCAAACCGGCGGAAGGAGATCGGGATGCGGGATGCGGGGCTTGGGATGCGGGATGCAGCGATTCGAGCCCGGTTGCGCTCGGTTCGGTCGGCGGTGCCGAGACTCCAGCCGTCAGATATCGATTCTAGCGCGTCGCGCGGCGCGCGTCGACGGTCGCACGCGCGGTTGGCTCGCCGCGAACTCAGAGACTATCTACAAAGGATCGCCGAGGATCCTTCCTGTAGGAGGCGAATACTTTAGCCGACGGAGCCGCAAAACGAGTGTCTAGGCGAAA
>JBBDYI010000329.1:0-13467 GCA_040901705.1 Pirellulales bacterium
GCGATCAGTTGTCGAGCGACCGCGTTCCAAGCGCCCAGAACATTGAACCGCTGACCGGTGCGGCACAAAACCTGCGCGGCGGCAACGTGACGCTCGACATCGCGCTCGATTTCCCATTCCCGTTCTACGGCGTCGGCTAGAATAGCACCACGGCGCTCACCTCGCGGGGCACGAGCACCGCGGGGAGCACCAGTGTGAAGACTGCCTGAAGCTAAGAAATGATGTATTTCGAACTTTCAAGGGTTGCCACAACATCCCTAAGAAAACTCGCCGCTGGTTTTCCGTCAATGGCCGCGTGATCGAACGTGAGACTGAGCGTGATACGATGCCGCGGCGCAATCCGTCCTTCACTCGTAACGGCCGGTTCAAGCCGGATTGCCCCGAGGCCGAGAATGGAGATCTGCGGGTAGTTGATGACCGGCGTGAAGGCGTCGATGCCGTAGCGGCCGAGATTAGTGATCGTGATCGCGCCGTCTTGCATGTCGGCGGCGGCGAGGCGTCCGCTGCGGGCGCGGTCGATCAACGTTCGCGACTCTTGGGCGATTTCGAGTATGGACTTGCCGACGACGCCGCGAACGACGGGGGCGAGCAGACCGTCGGACGTGTCGACGGCGATGGCGACGTGCAGTTCGTCGGCCGCGAGCGAAATCAACGCATCGCGGCCTTCTTCCCAGCGCACCGCCATCCGCGGATGCCGCGTCAAGGTATCGGCCGCCAACCAGACGACGATGTCGCTGTAGGACGGTACGACCGGACCGCCGGCGGAACGAAACTGCTCGCGACACGCGACGAGGTTCGTCGCGTCCGCCGTGGTGGTGAGCGTGACCGGGATGGTCTGCTGCCAACTCTTCCGCAGGCGGTCGGCGATGGCCTTTCGGCGTGGCGAAATCGGCACGCCACGCGAGGTCGTTGATGTTGGCATGGCCACGACAGTCGCGCTCGTTACGGCGCAGCGCACATCGGCTTCGCGAATCCGTCCGCCGCGTCCCGTTCCCCGTAGCGACTTCCAATCGACGCCGAGTTCCGCGGCGACACGCCTTGCCCGCGGGCTGGCGATGGGATCCGTCCGCGCCGCGATTCCGGCATTCGGCCGATCGGCGTGCGGCGATCGCGAACGCGCATGTGCTTCCACGTCCTCGCAGGTGATCCGGCCGTGTTTGCCCGTACCAACGACGTTGCGTAGGTTCACGTCCAAACCGCGCGCGAGCCGCCGCACGGATGGTCCGGCGATCGGGTTCGCCGCAGCGATCGGTTCCGCGTCGTCCGCCGTCGCCGCGGTCGCGTCACCGGACGGCGGTGGCGACCGCCCGGTCGGAATCGCTTCGCCGGCCGAGAGCAAGAATCCCAACAGCGCTCCGACCGGCACGGTTGCGCCCGGCGCGGGTGCATCCGCCGGCACGAACAGCGTGCCCGCGTCGAGCGATTCGATTTGTTGCAGCGCCTTGTCGCTCTCCAATTCGAACAGGGCTTCGCCGACCGCCACGTCGTCGCCTGGCCGTTTGAGCCAGCCGACAAACACGCCCTCTTCCATCGACCAACCGAGGCGCGGTATGCGGATTTCGTGCGGCATGATTCGATCCGTGGGATTGTATCGCAGAGCCGCGCGTCGGTTTACTCGCGCAGCAAATCGCGAATCGCCGCGGCGATGTCTTGCGGTTGGGGAATCATCACCGCTTCGAGCGACGGACTGTATGGCGTCGGACAGAACGCTCCGGTCAAGCGGCGAATCGGAGCGTCGAGATCGTCGAAGCCTTCGTCGGCGACGCGAGCGGCGATCTCGGCGCTGAAGCCATATTGAGCGGGCAATTCGTCGACCACGAGCAGGCGGCCGGTCTTTTGCACCGACGTCAAAATCGTCGCGGCATCGAGCGGCGAAATCGTGCGCGGGTCGACGACTTCGACGGAGATGCCCTCCCGCGCCAACTCATCGCAGACGGCCAGCGTTTGATGCACCATGCGGGCGAGCGCCACCACCGTGACGTGCTCGCCGGTGCGAACGACGCGGGCGTGGCCGAACGCGATTTCATAGTCTCCTTCAGGCACCGGCCCCTTGAGTTGCAGTAGCTCGCGGTGTTCGAGGAACACGACCGGATCGTCGCCGCCGAGCGCGTGCTTGAGCAAGCCCTTCGCATCGGCCGGTGAAGAAGGCACGACAATCCGCAGCCCTGGCACCTGCGCGAATGCCCCGTAATAGCTGCCCGAGTGATGCGTCGCCGCCGAGTGGCCGATGCCGATGCAGCCCCGCAGCACGACGGGCATTTTCAGCCGTCCGCTCGACATGTACTGCATCTTCGCGATCTGATTGACGATCTCGCCGAACCCGTCGAGCACGAAGTCGGCGAACATAAAATCGACCACGGGTCGCGTACCGGTCATGGCGGCCCCACAAGCCAGGCCCACGAAGCCGCGTTCGCAAATCGGCGTATCGCACAGCCGCTCCGCGCCGTAGAGATCGAACAGGCCCTTGGTGGTCAAGAAGTTGCCGCCCCGTTGGCCGATGCCTTCGCCAAGCACAAAGATGCGATCGTCGCGGGCCATTTCTTCGGCCAATGCTTCCAGCGTCGCTTGGGCGAACGTGATCGTGCGAGACGATGCGGAACAATCGGTGGGCAGTGGGCGGTGGACAGTAGTCGACGCAGAAACATCGGCGTAGACGTAGCCCGTCGCGGTCGCCGGATCGGGCGGCGGACTCGCTTCGGCGAATTCACGGGCCGCACGAACCGTCTCGCGGACTTCGGCGTCGATCGTATCGAAGCGTTCCATAAAGCTCGCAGCGCCGTCGACTGGAACCTGCCCGCTCGCAACCGCTTCGCGCAAGGCGACGATCGGACAGCGCTTCTTCCAGTTCTCGACTTCCTCGCGCGTGCGATAGCCGAAGTCGGGCATCCCTTCGGCGTGCGCCCGCGTGCGGTAGGTCTTGCATTCAACCAGCGTCGGGCCGTCGCCAGCGCGGGCCCGCGCGATTGCCTCGCCCGCCGCGCGATGGACATCGAGCACGTCGTTGCCGTCGAGTTCGAATCCGGGAATTCCATAAGCCGCGCCGCGACCAGCCACGCTGGAATTGCCGCTGGAATACGCGAACGGCACCTCGGTGGCGTATTGATTGTTCTCGCACACGAACAGCACCGGCAGCCGCCAAATGCTGGCCATGTTCAAGCCTTCGTGAAACGCGCCGTTGTTCACAGCCCCATCGCCGAAGAACGCCACGGCCACGCCGCCCGTCTTGAGCAACTTCGCGCTGTATCCGCCGCCGCAGGCTTGCAGAATGCACGGGCCAACGATGCCGCTGGTGCCCATCATGCCGATTTCGGGCGCGAACAAGTGCATGCTGCCGCCGCGGCCCCGCGAACAACCACCGACGCGGCCGAACAGTTCGGCCATCAACTCGCCGGGAGGCATGCCTTTGGCCAGCGCGTGGCCGTGGCCGCGATGCGTGCTGAACACGACGTCCCGCGGCGACAGGTGGGTGCATACGCCGGCGGCGATCGCCTCTTGACCGACGTAGGTGTGGCACGCCCCGTGGATCAGGCCGCGCTGATGGCAACGGGCCAGTTCCTCCTCGGTCTGCCGGATGAGCTGCATCGAGCGATAAAGCTGACACAGGCGCTCGGCGGTCAATTGCGTCATGGGATTCGTGGCGATTCTCATGCGTTGTAGATTCGAGAGAGGCTCATTTCGTATCGCCGTGGAACGTCTGCACGCCGCGCAGCTCGTGACCGGGCGTGCCGCCGGCGTTCATCGCCAGATTGCCGCCGTCCATTGGGACCAGCGCACCGGTGATCCACGCCGAGGCGTCCGATGCCAGCAACACAGCCAGCCCCATGATGTCGCTCGGCTGGCCGAGTCGTCCGGCGGGGATGCCCTTGAGGAACCGCGATTCGAGCATCGGATCTTGCTCCATGCGATCGGCGAGGCTGGGATTTACCACCTGCGCCGGCAATACCGCGTTCACACGCACGCCCCGATGGCTCCATTCCGTGCTCAGTTCGCGGGTCATCTGCACGACCGCGCCCATCGCCATGCTATAGGCCACGTGTCCGCGGCCGAGCGCCGTCGTGCTGGCCAGCGAACCGATATTCATGATCGAGCCGCGGCCTTGGGCCAACATCCGGCGGCCGGCCTGCTGACACATCGCGAATCGACCGACGACGAGGTTTTGCAGCACACGGTGCAAATCGGCGATGGTCAAATCTTCCGGCCTCGCCAGCGCGCCGTCGCCAGCGATGTTGCCGAGAAAATCGACGCGGCCGAATTCGGCGTCGATGCGGCGAAACAGTTCGGCGATCGCGTCGGGATCGGAAACGTCGCACGACGACACGAGCGTCTTGCGGCCAAGCGGGCGGATTTGCTCGGCGGTCTGCTCCGCTCCGGCAAGGTTGCGGTCGACCAACACCACGTCGGCCCCGGCCTCGGCGACGGCCAGCGCGGTCGCCTGCCCCATGCCCTGAGCCGCGCCGGAAACGACCGCCACTTTGCCGGAAAGATCAAACAGCGTCGTCGTCATGCTCGTCCGCTCCGATGTCGTGCGTAGTGTCCATCGCCGTCGTCGCCGGTCGCACCGCGAACACCAGCGCGACGCCGGCCAAATGAATGGCCGCAATCGACCACAGGCCGAACCATCCGAGAATACTCGGCCCGAAGAATCCGCCGATATTGGCCACGGAATTGATCAGGGCGATGCCACCGGCCGCCGCCGCGCCGGACAGGAACGCCGTGGGCAGCGTCCAGAACACCGGCAACATGCTCATCATGCCGGTTTGGGCCAGACACAAACCGACGAGCGCAACCGCGGGCAACGGAATCCAGGCCGCCAACGCCCATCCCGACGTCGCCATTAGGGCAGCCGCCGCGAGGTGTCCGCGCCGCTCCTTTCGCCGATCCGAACTGATGCCGAACAACGTCATGCCCACCACGGCGCAAAGGTGCGGCAAGGCGCTGAGCAAGCCGATCTGAAAGTTATCGAGATTCCCGTACTGCGCTTTGATCAGCGTCGGAAAGTAAGCCCCGCCGGCGTTCGAGCCGACCGCCACCGTGAAGTAGATGGCGATCAGCACCCACACCCGCCACTGAAACATCGCCGCCAACCGGTCGGCCTTGTGACGATACCGCCGCTGACGTTCTTCGCGCTCCATGCGGGCAACCAGCCAATCTCGCTCGTCGGTCGCCAGCCACGCGGCGTCTTTGGGGTAATCGGTCAGATAGAAGAGCACCGAGATGCCGAGCAGAACCGACGGAATGCCTTCGAGCAGGAATAGCCATTGCCAACCGTACAGGCCGGCGACCGCGTCGAGATATTGCATGATCAGTCCCGACAGCGGGTTGGCGATTAGGCTCGACAGACTGATCGCCAACATGAAAAACGCCATCATCTTCGCCCGCTGCCGGTCGGGAAACCAATAGCTCAGATAGAGAATGATGCCGGGAAAGAAGCCGGCTTCGGCGACTCCCAGCAAGACGCGCATGGCATAGAAGCCGCGTTGATCGCGAACGAACATCGTGGCGCACGAAACCAGTCCCCAACTGATCATGATCCGCGCGATCCAGCGCCGCGCGCCGAACCGCCGCAGCAACAGATTGCTCGGCATCTCGAACAGCACGTAGCCGAGGTAGAAGATGCCGTAGCCCAGGTCGAACATCTTCGCCGAAAGCTGCAAGTCGTCCTGCATCGTGAGCCGCGCAAAACCGACGTTGGCGCGGTCGATAATGTTGAACATGTACAACATGCAAACGAACGGAACCAACCGCCAGGCGACTTTGCGAAGCGTTACGCTTTCCAGATCGCGATCGAGCATAGGGAGATTCCTTTGCGTGACGCTTGCGAGCGAATGACGCCGACATGGAAGCGGATTAGTACAGCACGATCACCCGGCCCGGTCCGCCGTGGCAATCGCGGATTTTGACCGCGGCGAACAGAAAGTAGGCGTTCTTGTCCCGGGGAATCGCACCGACGTTGTACAGGAACTCAACGCCGACCATGTCGTGACTGCCAAGCGCCCAATAGGTCAGCAGCGCTCGCCGTGGATCGACGCCGCCAAGGTCCGGCGCGTCGGTCGCCACGCAGCGGATACCTTTGCTCTTCAAATAGACGATCGCGTCGGGACCGGGCGCGGGCCAACCTTCACTTTTTCCAAGTAGCGGATCGGACCAAACGCCGGCGTCGTGCGGCTGCGGGCGTAGATAGCGGTCGAGATGCCCGGTGTGGAATACGACAATGTCGCCGGGCTTGAGTTCGCCGTCCGATTTTTCCGTCGCATGGATGTGCGCGGGCGTGATCTCGGGCGAGGCGGGCCTGTCGCGCTGCGCCGTCGAGCCGACGAGCGATCGCACGTCGACGACGCGGACCGGGCCGCACGTCCAAGCGAGCGGCACTTTTTCAGTCGTCGTGCTGCTCGTGCCACGTTTTCCGTACTTCTTCTCGTATTCTTCCAGCCAGCCGCGGACTTCCGGCGCGTAATTGACCGGAGTTCCTTCCGGCGGCAGAGCATAGGCCGGCGGCACGAGGTGCGTTCCAGCCGTGGCGTCCATTAAGTGTCCGTGATGCCACATGTCGAGGTATTCGGAGTACAGAAAGTCGATCTTCAAGTAGGCCTGCCGATGTTCGCCGGTGCCGATACCCGGCGAGGCTAGAGGATATTTTGGCGAGAGCGTTGGCGACAGATCGATCGCCCGTTTGTGCTTGCAGGCTTCGATCAACCGCCGCGGCAGCTCGCCGCCGACGATCGAAAACGCCCGGCCTTCGGCGTAGGGGCCACTTTCGTGTTTCGGCGACAGCATGACGAAGAACGCGCCGGTCGCCGGCAATTCACCGAGGTGTGTCGCCCCTTCGGTCCAGATCATGCCATGTTTTAGGCCGGCGTAATGCGTCGGTTCGGCCAGATCGGGCAGCGGACCCATGCTGGCGCTGTCGGTGCCGAGCGTCATCACGCCCCGCTTCGCCAACAACTCCATGCAGTCCGGGTCGGGATCGGGATAGCCGACCGCCTTGCGATCGAGCACGTCGGCGATGAACCGCCGGCCTTCGGGCAGCGGCCGATAGTATGCGTCGGAGTAGCCGCTGCGAAACAACGCCACGTCGCCGAACTGCAATGGCCGGTGCTGCTTTTCGAACCGCGCGACGTGTTCCGCTTTGACGAGCGGGCTCGTTCCCTTGGCCGCCCGGTCGAGCAAATCGCGGACGTCGACGACGCACGCCTCGCCGCCGAACTGCCACGGCTCGATCTTATCGGTGTACGCCAGGCCGAGCGGGCCAGACTTCTCGCGTTTCAGTTCCGGCCGCGCGACCGAATGCGGGGGCACGTCGAGTTGCGTGCCCGTGTTTCCGTCGATCAACAGCACGTCGACATTGTACGCCGAACTGGGGCCGATCGTGCGCTGGTGGGTAATCTGAAACCGCGGGAACGGATACGACGGCCAGGTGCAAGGATACTCCGGCGCGACGAGCAGCGAATGATCGACGAACCGCGGCGCAGCACTGTCCTCGCTATCCTCCGCCGCCGAAGTGATGCTTGGCGCGAGAAGCAAAATGATCGCGCACGCGGCCCGCCCTGGAACGCGGTATTGGTCGGTCGCCGTTGTCATGACGCCTCCTCGACAACCGGATTGGTCAACTCGCCAATGCCGTCGATCTCGACCGTCACGGTGTCGCCGCCCTTGAGGAACACCGGCGGCGTGCGGGCAAAGCCGACGCCGTGCGGCGTGCCGGTCAGGATGACGGTGCCCGCCAGCAGGCGCGTGCTGCTGGTGAGAAACTCGATCAGCGTCGGCACGTCGAAGATCATGTCGTCGGTGTTCCAGTCTTGCATCGTCTGGCCGTTGAGCCGCGTGCGAATGCCCAGCACGTTGGGATTGGGAATTTCGTCGGGCGTGACCAGACATGGCCCCAGCGGACAAAACGTGGCGAACGTCTTGCCGCGGCACCACTGACCGCCGCCGCCGTTGCGTTGCCAATCGCGGGCGCTCACGTCGTTGGCGCAGGTGTAGCCGAGCACGTACTTCAGCGCATCGGCCTTCGACACGTTGTAAGCCGGCCGGCCGATCACGACCGCCAACTCGCATTCGTAATCGACCGAGTCGCTGCGCAGCCGCCGCGGCAACACGATCGGATCGTCGGGGTCTTGTACCGCGCCGCTGTTCTTCATGAACAATACGGGAAACTCCGGAGCCGCCTGTTTGCCTTCGGCGGCGTGCTTGCGGTAGTTCAAGCCGATGCAGAGGATGTCGCGCGGTTCGACCGGCGCGAGAAGTTTCACGACCTCAACCCGCTCGCCGGTGTCGTTGAACTGGCCGAAGATGTCGCCGGCCAGCCGCGTGACGTGTCCGTCATCGTGCTTGCGGCCGAATTGGAGATCGCCCTTGCCGTCTCTGAATCGAACGATTTTCATGGGAGGATTCTCCTTTGGTTATCCGTCGTTGTTTGTCAGCCACTGTGGCCACACACCGGTGAGTTCGGCCGCTTCCGTGAGTTTTTCCACGACATCGGCCGGCAACGCAATCCCCTCGGCCCGCGCGCGGCGCAATTGGATCGACTCCCGCTCGCCGGGCAGCAGCACGCGGTCGACGCCGTCGGCCGTCGGGGCGGCGTGGATTTCGTCGACGAGCGCGGCGAGCCGGCGGTCGAATTCTTCCCGCGGCGAAATCGTATTCACGTCAATGACTGTAAATGAGGCGTTGTGTCGCGACGGCTGGGCGGGATCGTCGAAGATCCAACTGCCGACCTGAGTCGTGACGTTTCCGCCGGGCAGGACAGCCGAAAGGATCTCGCACCACAGACCGAGGCCGTAGCCCTTGTGGCCGGCCATCGGCGCGAGCGAAGCCTGGGCCGGATACAGGCTGCCGTCGTTCGTCGGCCGGCCGTCGGGGCCGATGAGCCATGTGTTGGGGATCGGTTCGCCGCGCGTGTGCGCGGCGTAGACCTTTCCGCCCGCCACGGCGGCGGTAGCGATGTCCAGCAGGATCGGATCGCCGCCGGTGACGGGGATGGCATACGCCAGCGGATTGCTGCCGAGCACCGCTCCACGGGAACCGGGCGCGGCGACGCTGGGCCTGTCGTTGCCCGTGACCATCGCGATGAAGCCTTCGCGAGCGGCCAGCGCAGCGTAATAGCCGGCCGCACCGATATGGCCGGTGTTGCGCAGACCGACGTAGGCGATACCGACGCGGGCAGCTTTCTGCATGGCAATGCGAACCGCAAAATCGCCGCCAATTTGGCCGAGAGCGGACTGTCCATCGACGACGGCCCAGGCCGGCCCTTCGCGTTCCATCACCGGCGTGGCGGTCGTGCAATAGCCGCCGCCCTGTAGCCGCCGCAAATACCCGGCGAGCAGCTTCACGCCGTGGGTGAACACGCCCATCGCGTCGGCCGACACGAGCGCTTCGGCGGTCGTGCCGGCGTCGCCGGCCGCCATGCCGACGGCTTCCAGCGACGCCGTGCAAAACGCCGTGAGTTTGTCGATCGAAACGTGCATCGTCGGCCGTCCTCGATTGTTTCTGTGACCTCGACAACAATGCGGCGATTATGGATTCGCGGCGACGGACGCCGGGCGATAGAACTCGATCGTCCTTCGCACACCATCGGCCAGCGGCGTCGCTCGCCAGTCGGGGAATAGTTCGGCGATGTAGCGCGGCCGCGGCGAGGTGTTCGTGGGAATCGCCGGGCCATCGATCAATATGCGTCCGCCCGCTTCGGGGACAACCCGTTCGATCGCGCGGACGAACTCCTCGGTCGTCGCCGATTCGCTGGGCAGGTCGACGACGTTCGCGCCTGGCGGGCATTCGAGCGCAGCGCGGACAAACGCCGCAGCCACGTCCTCCACGTAGTCGTAGCCCACACGGCCCGTATAGCCGATTAGGTAGACTCCGCCCAAGGCCGCCGCGCGACACGCCAACGACGGCCCCGCCGTCAGCCCTTCGTCGCGGAGCGGACCGTACACGACGTGCGGCCGAACGGCGACCGAAGAGAGACCAAAGTGACGCCAGTATTGCTCGGCGATCAGGTCTCCCGCTTGCTTGAAGGCCCCGTAAAACATCGGCGGGCGATTGGGTTTGTCCGGACTGTCGCCGGCTTCGGGGCCGTACACCGCATACGAGCTGGCGTACGACAATCCTCGCACGCGCCCGCAGCGACGAGCCGCGTCGAACACGGCCGCGCTGCCGAGCACGTTCACCTGGCAGCCGAGCCACGGGTCTTGCTGGCACGCCGGCGTGAGCAATGCAGCGAGGTGGACGACGTGCGTGACGCCGTGCCGCTCGATGGCGGCCTGTACCTGATCGCGGTCGAGCAGAGACGCATCGGTTCGCTCGATTTCGCCGGCCCGATCGCCGAGCAGTTGCGTCCACCTCTCGTCGCCCGGTTGTGTATCGAGAACGACAGGCCGGGCGCCGCGCCGCAACAGTTCGCGCAGTACCCACGCACCGATGAATCCGCTGCCGCCGGTGACGAGAACGACTTCGCTCACGGTTGGGAAACTCCATTGACGATGTTGGGAAGCGGCTCGCCGCGGAGCGCCATGGCGGCGATGCGGGCGGCCGTTTCGCGAAGGGTGCGGACGGCTTTGACGCTGACCGACGCGACGTGCGGCGCGGCGATGACGTTTGGCATCGTCCGCAGCGGACTGTCGAGCGGAATCGGCTCCGGGTCGCACACGTCGAGCGCCGCCCCGCCGAGATGGCCCGATTCGAGTGCGGCCACGAGCGCCGCCGTGTCGATCAGATCGCCGCGGGCAAGATTCACCACGACCGCGCCCGGCTTCATGCGGCCGATCGCGGCGGCGTCGAGCATCTTTCGCGTCCGCGGCGTCGAGGGGCAGTGCAGCGTCACGATGTCGGACTCGGCGAGCAAGTCGTCGAGCGATGCGGATTCGCAGCCCGCCGTGTCGATTACGTCGGCCGCAACCACGGGGTCGACCACCAGCCGCCGGCACTTGAACGGCGCGAGCCGCGCCGCCACTTCGCGGCCGATCCGCCCGAAGCCGACGATGCCGACGGTTTTGTCGCGGAGTGTCCAGAACTGTTCAATCGACGTAGCCAGGCCCCACTTGCCCGCGCGGACATGCAACGCGTGCGGAACCACCTGCCGCGTGGTGGCCAGGATGAACGCCAGCGTGTGGTCGGCCACTTCGTCGATGCAGTAGTCGGGCACGTTGCAGACCGGGATGCCTCGCTGGCGGGCGGCATCGAGGTCGATGTTGTCGACGCCGATGCCGTAGCGGACGATGGCCCGCGCGTTTTGCATCGCGGCGATGACCTCGGCTTTGACCGGCGCAAACTGCGTGATGACGACGTCGGCCTCACGGACGAGCGGGATCAAGGCCTCGACCGTCTTGCACTGTCCGGCGACGATGTCCGCACCCGTCGGCCGCAGAATCGCCTCTTCGGCTTCGAGGGACGGAAACGTGAAGTCGGTTACGGCGACGGTGGGCATGGCCAGGCTCGACAAGTTGATCCGCGGGCAAGAAAATTGACACCCGCCCGATTGTCAGATAATCTAATGACCCGCGGCGACGGCCGCAAGCATCGCGTTTTCCATCCACGAGTCAGCTCCTATGTTGCAAACCTTGCCACGCCGCAAGATGCGGGACGAAATCGCCGACCGGATCAAGGAATTCATCGCCGCCGACCGTCTGACGCCGGGCGACCGGCTGCCGACCGAGTCGGAGTTAGCCCGTCGTTTCGGCGTGAGTCGCCTGAGCGTGCGCGAGGCGACCAAGGCACTCGAGTTCGTCGGCATCGTCGAGGCCAAAACGGGCGTCGGGTTGACCGTGGGGCGATTCGACTTGGCCCGCGTGACGGATCATCTCGGATTTCACCCGTCGCTGTGGGGCGCTTCGCCACGGCAACTCATCGAGTCGCGTGTGGTCGTCGAGACCGGCGTCTTGCCGCACGTCGCGCGGCGGATGGCCGAGGACGATTCGATTTACGCTTCGCTGCTGGTGATCGTGGACGGATTTCGCTCCGCCCGCGACCTGCAAACGTGGATCGACCTCGACATCCGGTTTCACCGCACGCTGCTCGAATCGAGCGGCCTGGCGCCGCTGGCGGCGTTCGGCGAACTGCTCGAAGCGTTCTTCGGCCGGTTTCGCGACAGCGTGAAGCGAGCCGAATGGAAGCAAGGCGTCGAGAGCCACCAGCGGATTATCGACTTGTTGCGCAAGCAGAACGTGAAGGGCGCAACCGCGGAGTTGCGCACGCACATCGAAAGCCACCGGCGGCGAATCAAGGCGACGAAATGAGCGGTAGGCAAAACTACGCATTGATGCTGCTTACCGTTGTGCTTTCGACGGTGGCGACGCCGGTATGCGCCAAGGATGCCGCGGCGGAAAACGCCGATCCGCAGGCCATTGCACATTTCGAGAACCACGTCCGGCCGGTGCTGGTCGAACATTGCGTGAAGTGCCACGGGCCGAAGAAGGCGGAGTCGGGCCTACGGCTCGATGGGCGAGCGACGCTGCTCGCCGGCGGCGATTCCGGACCGGCCGTGGTTCCGGGCCAGCCGGACAAGAGCTTGCTGCTCGCCGCAATTCGTCACCAAGACGACCTCGAAATGCCGCCCGACGGCAAACTCGACGATCGCGAGATCGACGCCATCGCGCGATGGATCAAGGACGGCGCGGCGTGGCCTGAAAACCTGAAGCTCGCCGGCGACAGCTCGTCGATTCGCAGCGGGACGATCACCGACGAGGAGCGGAAGTTCTGGTCGTTTCAGCCGATCGAGGCGGTCGAACCGCCGCCCGTCGACGAATCACGGCTCGTCCACAACGCAATCGACCGGTTCATTCACGCGCGGCTGGCGGCCGAGGGCCTGTCGATGCGCAAACCGGCCGACAAGCGAACGCTGCTCCGCCGCGCCACGTTCGATTTGACGGGCTTGCCGCCGACTCCGGACGAAATCGAGGCGTTTCTGGCGGACGAATCGCCGCGGGCGTTCGAGAACGTCGTCGACCACTTACTGGCGTCCGCGGCCTATGGCGAACATTGGGGCCGGCATTGGCTCGATGTCGTTCGTTATGCCGACACGGCCGGCGAAACGGCCGACTATCCGACGCCGCTGGCATACAAGTATCGCAACTGGGTCATTCGCGCGCTGAACGCCGACATGCCCTACGACGAATTCGTGCGGCAGCAGATCGCCGGCGACATCCTGGGCCAGGAAATGCTCGACTCGGCTGGCGACACACCGTCGGCGGAACTACTCGCCCGCTACGGCGACATGCTCACCGCGACCGGCTTCATCGCCATTTCGCGGCGGTTCGGCTTCGACGTCGAAAACTATCACCATCTGACGATTCAAGACACGATCGACGTGACGGGCCAAGCCGTGCTCGGTTTGACGCTTGGCTGCGCCCGCTGCCACGACCACAAGTTCGACCCGGTCAACAAGGAGGACTATTACGCCTGGTACGGCATCTTCGAAAGCACGCGGTATTCGTTCCCCGGTTCGGAGGAGAAGAAGCGGCCGTATGACCTGGTTCC
>JBBDYI010000330.1:0-13370 GCA_040901705.1 Pirellulales bacterium
GGAAGCCTTCTGGAAAGACCACCCAAATTAACCCACAATCATGACGCCCACACGCACGGTATATCGCCTGTGAGGGGTTGAATTTGCGCCGATCCGCGACCGCTTCCACGCGCCGCGGCAGTGGTCGACCGCTACAATCGCCTCACTTTGCGCCAATTGACACAGTTTCGGCGAAACGCATAAGCTACTGCTGATGACAAGCCGACTTGCGTAGAATAGAACCAAGGGTAACGATGACATTACCTGCCAACGGACGAGGTGAACGATGAGCGCCAGTTGGAGAATCAAGCGACGAACGTTCTTGCACGGCGTCGGCACGGCGATTGCGCTGCCGATGCTCGACGTGATGCTGCCGTCGCGACTGGCCCGGGCGGCTGAGAACGGAGCCGCCAAAGGTCAGCCTGCCCGGCGGATGGCATTCTGCTATATCCCGAACGGCGCACACATGAGCGATTGGACGCCGGAGAAAGAAGGCGCCGACTTCGAGTTGCCGGCGATTCTCAAGGAACTTGAAGCGGTGCGCGGCGACATTTCCGTGCTGTCCGGACTGGCTTGCGACAAGGCGCGGGCCAACGGCGACGGTCCCGGCGATCACGCCCGAGCGCAGTCGGCTTTTTTGACCTGCTCGCAGCCGAAGAAAACGGCCGGCGCAGACATCCACGTTGGCATCTCGGTCGATCAGTTGGCCGCGCAGAAGGTCGGCGACCGCACGCGCTTCGCATCGCTTGAGTTGGGCTGCGAAAAAGGTTCGCAGGCCGGCAATTGCGATTCGGGCTATAGCTGCGCCTATTCGTCCAATATGTCGTGGCGAAGCGAGACGACGCCCGTGCCGAAGGAGATCAATCCGAAGTCGGTGTTCGAGCGGCTCTTCGGCAACGGTCCGGCCGACGCGGTGGCGTCGAGCCGCGCCAAGCGCGACGCCCAGCGCAAAAGCGTGCTCGATTCCGCCCTCGAAGACGCCCGCGACCTGAAACGTCAACTCGGCGTCCGCGATCAGCAGAAGCTCGAGGAATACCTGTACGCCATCCGCGAAGTCGAAACGCGCATCACGTCGTCCGAATTGGTCGATCCCGCCGGCCGGCCGAACATCACCGTGCCCGTCGGCGTCCCGGCGGAGTATGCCGAGCATTTGCGGATCATGTTCGACCTGATGGCGCTGGCCTTTCAGTCGGATCAGACGCGGGTGGCCACCTTCATGCTCGCCAACGACGGCAGCAACCGCAGCTACAGCCCGATCGGCGTCCGCGAAGGGCACCACGACCTGTCGCACCACGGCCGCGACAAGGAGAAGCAAGAAAAGATCAGCAAGATCAACCAGTTCCACATGCAGCAGTTCGCGTACTTCATCAAACGGCTCAAGACCGTCAAGGAAGGCGACGCGACGTTGCTCGACAATTCGATGATCCTCTACGGCAGCGGCATCGGCGACGGCAACCGCCACAACCACGACGATCTGCCGATCGTGCTGGCCGGCGGCGGCGGTGGTACGCTCGCGGCGGGCAAGCACGTCAAGTATCGCCGCAACACGCCGCTGGCGAACTTGTACGTCTCGCTGCTCGAACGCATGGGCGTCGCAGTCGATTCGTTCGGTGACAGCGACGGCCGGCTGCTGGAAAAGATCGGCTAGACAATCGACGTCAAACCATCTCTTCGCGGCCCGGCGTGTCGAAGACCGAATCCATTCCCAACCGCGTGGTCAGTTCTTGGAACTGGCGATAGAACGCTTCGCTGGTCGAATGGACGTGTTCGGCTTCGGTGATGAACTTCATTTCGTCGTCGCGGTCCAATTCGCCATCGGTCAGCACTCGCTCGAATTCGTCGAGTTCGTTGCCGTACACGATCAACAGCTTGTGCTCGTCGAATTGGACTTCGAGCGGCACGCTGGGATTGAGCACCGCGATGCCCGTGCAGCCGTCGTTGAGCAGCAGTTCTTCGTATTCCCAGAGCACGCTCTTGAGCACGGGCAGGTCGATGTGTTCGCGATACAGGTCGACGTGGTCGCGGCTCTTGCGGTGGTGGCTGGTTTCCAGCACGACGTCGACCTCGAACCCCAGCGGGTCGAGCAGGTCCATGAACGTCTGGAACAATTGCTCCTTCGTCGCGGCCGCCATCAGCACGGGCACGCGGCTCTTGGATTCCTCGTCGCGATATACGTCGTGCCGATAGCCCTGCCGCGGCACGACCTTCAGATCGTACGACGGCCGGACGGCATCGGTCAAGACAAAGTCGCCGTAGTGAGCCACGCCGAGGTGCGCTTCGAGCTGCTCTTCGCTGAGCCGATCGAATTCGCTGGCGGCGGCTCCCTCGACGTCGTCGCGGAAGACGTTGCTAAAGAACTTTTTCAAAAAACCCATCGGCGAGTCAACCTCTGTTGAGCGCGCTATGCAACAGCCGGCGAAGGCGACGCCGTAGCGGCGAATACAATCAAAACGTAGGTCACTATGCACGTCGAACTTGCGGCCGCGACGGTCCGCAGCCCCGATTCCGACCGCCGCCGGCACAAACGGCACAACCCGCACGTTTCGCCCCGCGGGCGTTAACGCCGAGTCTCCGGTCGCGCGGACTTCTCGATCGGAAGGACCGCCGGCAACGAAGCCATCGGGCTGAGTCCGCCCGAACCGCGATCCTGGTGAACCTTAGCTTTCGCAAGCGTGCGGTCGGCGTGCCGCGGCAAACCGCTGGAAATAATTCCGCCCTCGCCGCGCGTTGCGTGACAATAGCGCCATGTATGCGGCGTGTGTTAGGACGAAGGCGGGGGCCTCCGCGGCGACGGTGAGATATCGCAGCACGATGCGTTGGCAGCGGCTTCGCGTTGCAAAGATGCAGCACGACGTTGCGGCCGGTGTTGAGCCGCCGGTGACGTGCGGCAAGTGACGGCTGTATACTCGAAACTCGCCAACGTCGCGGCGATTTAGCGATTATCCCAGAACTGTAGGAGGCGAATCCTTTCGCCGAAGGAATCGCTCGACAGTGCTTTCGGCGAGAGGATTCGCCTCCTATAGATTCCAGTTTCAGGATACGTTCTTGGGACGTTTCCAAGCGACGCGCTAGGGAGAGTGGAGATGCGAGGATTCGAGTCGCCCAATCGCTGTCGCAGAGCAGTCGCCGCCCTGATTCTCGCCGCTCTCGTCGCCGGATGCCGGGACCAGCCGCAAGGCGACCGGCCGCACAATTCAGCGATCGCCGCCCCAGACTGCGTCAGAGAGCGGTGGTACGGCATCTACATGCGAGGCACGAAAGTCGGGTATGCGTCGACTCGCCAGCGCGTCGTCGAGGAGCACGGCGAGACGCTCAGTGAAACAACGACGTCGATGACTTTGGAAACACCCAGAGAGAACGCCGTCGCGCGAATGAAAATCACGGCCACTTCTGTCGAAACGCCCCAGGGCGACTTGCGGCGATATTCGCGGTCGACCGACGTGGGAAAGGAGTTGCAAACCGCCAACTGCCGCGTTGCCGGCGGGACGCTCACGATCGAAGACCGTGTCGGCGGCGATCGCCAACTCCCTTGGCGCGAGGAATTCCTCGGACCCCATGCCTGGGAAAGGATCCTCGCTTCGTCACCGCCGACACCGGGCGAAACGCGGTCGTTTCGAGCGCTCGAAGAGAGCTATTTGGCGATCGCGGCGCAAGAGCTTGTCGGCGGCCCGGTGGAAGAAACGACGACGCCGACGGGCAAGAAACGGTTGCGCCGGGTCGAGCATCGCGTCACCACGCCAGACGCTCAGACGCAGGTCTACCAACTTTGGATCGACGAGCGCGGAACGTGCGTCAAGCAGCGCAACGACGCGGCCGACATGGAGATGCATCTGTTGTCGCGCGAGGAAGCGCTCAAACCGTCGGCGTCGCCGTTGAATCTGGTCGACGACATGATGGTGCGACTCGCGACGCCGCTGGCCAACGCTCGTCGCACGAAGTGGGTGCGGTATCGCATCGCCGTCGAGCGCGGCGAAGTCGAACGGATGGTCGCCGCTTGTCCGTCGCAAGCGGTCCGCCGCATCGACGCACAAACCGTCGAGTTGGTCGTGCGCGCGGTCGGCCCGGAAACGGACCTGGCGGCGCGGGCCGGCGACGTAAAGTTCGCGGACGAGAGTACACCGGCCGATGCGGCGTATCTAAAGCCGAATCACTACATCACCGCCGACGATCCGCGCGTCGCGGCGCTGGCGCGAGAGGCGGCCGGCGACGCGAAGGATCCCTGGGAGCTGGCCGTGGCGCTCGAGCGAGTCGTCGCCGACCGGATGGAGCAGTTCGACTACAGTCAGACGTTTCTCACCGCCGCGGAAGCCGCCGTGGGTCGCCGGGGCGATTGCAGCGAGCACGCCGTGCTGCTGGCCGCCGTGTTGCGGGCCAGGAAGATTCCGTCGCGAGTCGCCATCGGGCTGGTCTACGTCAACGGCGCAATGGGCTACCACATGTGGACCGAGGCCTGGATCAATGGCCGCTGGGTCGGTCTCGACGCGACGCGTGGCGACGGCGGCATCGCGGCCGACCACATCAAAGTCGCGGCGACCGGCTTGGATGGCGGTCTGGCCGATCCGGCCCTGATGACGCTCGCGCAGTTGCTCGGTGCGCGGCCGCGGATCGAAGTCGTCGATTTTCAGCTTCGCGAACCTTAGCGGGCGACGCGGCGCTTCGGCGCAAGAGCGGCGGAGCGCCGCAGCCCGCGGTCGACAAGAACGCGGCTGAAAAGCACGATTGCCGCCGACGCCAGCAATGCACCGAGCGCGATCGGCAATACCGCGCCGGCCCAACCGCCGACCGACAAGAATGCGTGGTCGGCAACCGCGGCGGCGGGAAACGGCTCTCTCGCCACGACACCCAGTCGGCTGGCGGCGGATTCGAGCGTGTCCGGCAATGTCGATGAACAGGGCACCAAGATCGCCACGGTCGCAAGAATCGCCAGCATCGCCGACGAATCGCGACGCGCGGCCGCCGAATTTGCCGCCGAATCTGTCGCCGTTGTCTTTACCGCAGTCGCGCCCGAGCGCGTCATCAGCACTACGCCTGCCGCGGTGAACAGTCCTTCGGCCACGCCCAGCAATAAGTGCAACGGAACCATCTGTCCGGCCGTGGCCAAGAAATCCGCCCGTCCAGCGAATTGCAATTCGACCGCGCACGCCACCGCGCCCAACGGCAGCGACGCCAAACCCGCACCGGCGGCAAAGACGGCGCGATTTGCGGTACCGACGCCGCTTTGCCGCATTCGCCAAACCGGGTAACCGAGCAAAGCCCCAAGAATGGCCATGTTGAGCACGTTCGCGCCTAGAGCCGAGAGCCCGCCGTCGCCCAGCAGCAGACATTGCACGGCAAGCACGGCGGAAACGACCAATATGCCCGCCCAGGGCCCGAGCAGCGCGGCGGCCGCGACGCCGCCGAGCAAGTGGCCCGAAACGCCAGCGGCGAGCGGGAAATTGACGGCTTGAGCCGCGAACACCGCCGCGCCGACGACCGCCATTCGTCCGGCGGTCGGTACGGACGTTTCGCATTGTCGGCGAAACTGCCAAATGCTCACGCCAACCGAGCCAGCGGCGACGCCCGTCGTAAACAGAGCCGTTGGAACGTCGAGGAAGCCATTGCTGAGGTGCATGAGAATGTCTCGACCAAAATGAGATGAAGTTCGCCAAGCCAAAGTGTTATCGACGGCATCGCTCACATCGCTCGACGCGCACCGCCAAACCTGTCGGCCGTTACGCGGTTGTAGCCAGAAATCACCGCCAAATCAACCGCGGACAGTTAGGCAAGAGACTCAAGCGGCCCGCGACCTAGCGGGTTGTGCCGCTTGGGTAGTCACTGCGGGAACGCCGGCGCATCGTCGGCGTCGGGCTCGGCGGCGGCAGCGGGCGTGTCGGGCGAAACGCCTTCGGCCGGGGCAGCCGCGTCGGTGGCGTTCGGATCCGCCGACGGGCGGAGCGCCTTGAGTTGTTTCTCGACGTCGGCGATTTTCGCGGCGATCGCCAGCTTGTCGGCTTCCGCGGCGGTCTCGATCGCCTGGCCGTACCACATTTTGGCCCGCTCGAAGACCCGCGGAGCGGAATAGCCGCCCTTGCGCAAACCCAATGCGTACCAGGCGTCGGCCAGCGCCGTCTGGTCGGCCGCGGTGTTCGGCTGGGCGAGGTCGATCGTCGCCGGATCCTTCCACACCGGGTCGGCCCCCTTGGCCAGGTGCGGCAGCGCCTTTGACCAGTCGCCTTTGACGAGCAGCCAATAGCGTCCGACGCTTAGATTCGCCCCGGCGTCGTTGGCGTCCTTTTCCAATTGCCGCGAATTGCGCTCGAATCCTTTGACTTCGCGGTCGTATTCGGCAACGTCCGCGGCAAGTCGATCGACGTCGGCAAGCAGGTCTTCCAATCGCGGCAGTTCCTTAAGCGCCTTCGGCGTGCGAACCTTCAGCGACATCGCCTTCGACAGCAGCGTGAGCGCCACCGCCGCATCGCTTTTCTCCGCCACGAGCGCCTCGCGGGCGGTCCGCTGCGTCAACCGCAGCAGTTGCGAATAGTCCTCGAGTTCCAGCGTCACGAACTGGGCCACGTCGTAGAGCGATTGCCGCTTCATGTCGAACCCGTCGACGTCGAACTGCCCGGCCAGGAGGTCGATCACATCGAACGCCTGTTCGGCCGACGCCATCTGCACGCCGAGATTGCGGGCCAGCACGTACAGTGCGTATTTCATCGCCGGTTCTTCGGTCGACGCGGCCCGTTCGACGATCTGTCGGGCGACGTCGAAACGTTCCTCCGGTTCGAACGCCTCGCGAAGCTGCGGCTCGAACTCCTTGCGGACGATCCGATAGGCCTTGTCGATGGCCGCGGGCGAAGGCGGCGGAGGCTTTTTCACGACCGCCGGCCGCGTCGGGGGGGCATCGGCATCGCTCGGCGGCGGCTTGGATGTCGAAACGTCGGACGGCGATGCGTCATCTGGGGCATCCTTGCTCGCGACAGGATCGCCGTCGTCGCCATGCTTGGCGTCGGGTGCTTCCGCGGGCGGTGCGGGCTTCACGGGCTGGGTAACCCGATCGTCGTGACCCGTCGATTTCGCAATCGGCACGCCGACTCCGTCGCCGACCGTCGACGGCGGTGTATTTGCCGGACCTCGGTTCGGATCTGGCTGGCCGGAATCGGGCTTTGCCGACTTAGGCGAACGTTGGCTGCCGCGGTCGCCGTCGTTCGCGTCGCCGGTTGCGCCGCCGTTGCCGCCGAGAAAGAACGCCACGAGCAACACGAGCACGACGAGCAGCCCGACCGCCGCGACGATGCCGATCGCGGCCGACGGCGACGACCGACGCACCGCGCGCGAACGCATCCCGCGCGAAGAGACGGCAATCGGCGCATCCGCCACCGCGACCGGTGCGCTGCGTTTCGTCCGAAGTTGGATCGCCGGATCACTCGCCGCAGCCTGTGCCGGAATGACGATCGGCGCGCCGACCGGAACGGCCACACGCGGGTTTTGCGGCGCCGCACGCGCTATCGGCATTTCCGCCGCCGGTGCGGCGACCGCCCGCGGCATCGCGGCGTGACGCGCGGCGAGATCGCGGTCGTAGTCGTGCTTTCTGGCCGGATCGAGCAGGCAAATCTTCGCCGCGGACAATTCGTTGAGCAGCGCCTGCGACAGCGGAGCCCGCTTGCCCGTTTGATACGTCCGCACGTGAGCCATCTGCCGATCGGCCGCGTTGCTGATCACGTCGGCGTCGTCTTCGAACAGCGCGATCCCAAGCAGCCGATAGTGATTCGGCGGCTGTTCCTCGGGCGGGATGCCGAGCCATTTGCGATAAGGATCGAAAGCTTCTTCCACGGCGAATCAGCGGCGTCCTGGTGATGCGTGGGCGGTATTGCGGGTTTGGCGGCGCCAAGTGTCGGCGTGACGAACGACTATTCTCATTGTTCGTTAAACCCCGCCAAATGCTTCCCGTATTGTTCGGATCGCAAAGAATTCGGCCCCAAATCTCGGCCGACCGCCAGGCACCCCTTCGCGGCATGGCCGGACAAAGTTTTCGCGCCGCAAGCTCTAACCCGTGCTGTCCTAACAGGTTATTATCATCATACCCGTCGATTGCGGCAAGCGAAGTCTTGCCGGTCGGCGGCAAACGGGGAAGATGACGCGGCGCGTGCGGTTGGAGTTTCACGCGAAATCGTACCGTGGACGACGCCGACAGGTTTCGTCGTGCGTCGCGTTCGCCATTGTCGACCAGCGTTCAAATAAAAAAAATTCCATAACTCGGCGTCGGTTGCGGTCGCCGAACAGGGAGAGGACATTCCGTGCAACTCGGCGGCACCCAGATTCTCGATACGTTTGCCGAAGCTTTCGGCATGAGGTATACGCGGCTGATCATTACGGCCCACGACGCCCTGTGGCTCGATTCCGCGGTCCGCGAAATGACCGGCTACAGTTCGTCCGTGATCGCCTGCGACGCCGAGTGCGGCCTCGAACACTGGGTTCCGCCGCATCATTCGCCCGACGGACGGCTGGGAGCGGCTGTGATGGTGTTCGGATTCTCCGCCGAAGCCGTCGGGAAGGCCGCGGCGAACCGCGTCGGGCAGTGCGTGATGACCTGCCCGTCCACCGCGGTTTTCAACGGACTCGAGGATGCGAAGGTGAACGCCAAAGAGCGCGTGCCGCTGGGCAAGCAGTTGCGCTACTTCGGCGACGGCTATCAGAAGAGCAAACAGCTCGGCGGGCGGCGTTATTGGCGCGTGCCGGTGATGGACGGCGAGTTCCTCGTCGACGAGTGGCTCGGCATCGGCAAAGGCGTCGGCGGCGGAAACGTGATCTTGCAGGCCACTTCGATGGAAGCCGGCCTCGCGGCCGCGCGGCGCGGGGTCGAGGCGATCGCGGCGATGCCGGAAGTGATCGCGCCGTTTCCCGGCGGCGTGGCGCGCAGCGGTAGCAAGGTCGGTTCGCGGTACAAGAAGCTGGTCGCGTCGACGGCCGATGCGTATTGTCCAACGCTCAAGGGCCGCGTCGAATCGGCGCTGCTCGGCGAAACGAATTGCGCGTATGAGATCGTCATCGACGGCGCAAGCGAAGCTGCGGTTGCCGCGGCAATGGCGACCGCCATGCGCGCGATCGCCGGCGATGGCATCGTGGCGATCGGGGCGGGCAACTACGGCGGCAAGCTTGGGAAATTCCACTTTCGCCTGCACGATATCCTGGCGCCGCAATGATTCGCGGCGTCGTTGATTGGCTTCTCAATCGAGGATAGCGAAAAACGCTCAGCAAAAGGCGTCTTTCTGTTCGAGCCGCGACATCGGAGCACCGCATTCGGCCAAGAGCTCCGGCACCGGCGTCGCCGGAGTGCAAACTAAGCAGGGTGGGTTTGAGTTGTTTCGCTAGCGCGGGCGAGTTTCAAACCGCGCCGCCTCGCCCAAGCCGCGGCTGCCGAAAACGCCAGCAGTCCGACGGCCGCGCCGAGCGTGTCGGCGGCCCAATCGAGCACGTCGGCGTTGCGGTGAATCGCCGGCAGCATCTGCGACACTTCGTCGATTACGCCGTAACACGAAATCGCCGCAAACAGCAGCAGGTAGTCGCGACCGAACAACGTTCTCCGCCAGGTCCACGCTGCGGCGGCGACGAACGCCAGCACCGCATACCCGCCGAGATGCACCAGCTTGTCGGCGTACGGAAATGGCGGCTCGCTGGGCAACTCGCTCGCCGGCGCGTGCGTGCCCGCGAACAGGACGATCCAATAGACGACGAGCAGCACCGCGGCCCAGCGAAACAGCGAGTTGAGTAAATTGGTCATGCGGTGTCGCAGGGCGGTCGGCGGAGTGGTTTGTTATAGTTAACTGTCGCTCGCTCGCCGCGCAGCGGTCGGGCAAGCAGATCATGGTTTACGCGGCCCGCGGGCCGAATGTTCGCAAAACACCGATTTCGACGAAGGAAACGCGCCATGACCGGTTTTCGCGGCTGGTTTGTGAATCTGTCTCGCCTCTCACGGGTTTCGGTTTTCGCGGCGAGAATCAATTTACCAATTGCGTGCTCCATCGCGCTGGCCGCCGTGGCGACATTGCCAGCCCGCGTCGCATCGGGAAACGAGGCTGCTGAAACTCCCGCCGCCGAATCCCCAGCCGCCGACGATTTGCCCACGGATTTGGGCAAGCGCAAGCAGGGCATCGATTGGTCGGATTTTCTCGGTCCGAATCGCGACAGCATTTCGCCGGAACGCGGCATTCTCACGAAGTGGCCGGACGGTGGGCTGCGCGTCGTCTGGCAGAGGACGCTGGTCGACGGATACGCCGCGCCGGTGATCAGCCGCGGCCGATTGTTCCAGTTCGACCAGCACGACGGCAAGGCCCGGCTGGTGGCGCTGGAAAGCGAAACGGGCAAGGAATTGTGGAAGTTCGAGTATCCGTCGGCGTACCGCGACATCTTGGGCTACGACAACGGCCCGCGGTGCTGCCCGGTGGTGGATGGCGAGCGGGTGTACATCGTCGGCGCGGAAGGGATGCTGCATTGTCTCAAGGCGGACAGCGGCGACGTGGTGTGGAAACTCGACACCGTGGAAAAATTCGGCGTCGTGCAGAATTTCTTCGGCGTCGGCAGCGCCCCGCTCGTCGAGGGCGATCTGCTGATCGCGCAGATCGGCGGCAGCCCGCCCGACAGTCCGGAAACGTACAGCGGTCGCGTGCAGGGGAACGGCAGCGGCGTTGTGGCGTTCGACAAGCGCACCGGCGAGGTGAAGTACAAGCTCACCGACGAACTCGCGAGCTACAGCAGCCCCGTCGCGCGGACGATCGGTGGCCGGCGGTGGTGTTTCGCGTTCGCCCGCGGCGGGCTGGTGGCGTTCGAGCCGAAGAGCGGCAAGCTCGACTTCCACTACCCGTGGCGGTCGCGCAGCCTGGAGAGCGTCAACGCCAGCAATCCGGTGATCTTCGACGACCACGTGCTGATTTCGGAGTGCTACAGCATCGGGGCGTCGCTCTTGAAGGTCAAACCGGGCGGTTTTGATGTCGTTTGGAAGGATGGCCAGAAGCGAGGCCAGTCGCTGGCGACGCACTGGAACACGCCGATCTACCACGACGGATACGTGTACGGTTCGAGCGGGAGGCACACGTCGGACGCCGAACTTCGATGCGTCGAGTTCAAAACCGGCAAGGTGGCCTGGAGCGAACCGCGGTTGACGCGGTCGTCGCTACTCTACGTCGATGGGCACTTCGTCTGCTTGTGCGAAGACGGCGTGCTGCGGCTCGTCGAAGCACGAGCCGACAAGTACAGCGAGGTCGCCAAGTGGCAGCCCAGCGAGGACGACAAGCCGCTGCTCAAATACCCGGCCTGGGCCGCGCCGGTGTTGTCCCACGGGCTGCTCTATGTCCGCGGCAAGGATCGGCTGATGTGCCTGGAGTTGATTCCGGAGAAGTCGTAGTGCGTCGTTCGCGGCACGTTGGTAAGCGACGGACGAACGTGGACGTGCTTGTCGCGATGTGGGGGCGGAGTGGCCTGATTTTGATGGAAATCGGGCTGGGAATCTGGTATGGTTTGGCCCTTCGATGATTCGTGACAGTTTCGGTGGTTGAAGCGAACCACGGATTTCCCAGCGCAGCCTGCGGCCGCAGGCCGCGCTGGGCGATCTTTGCGATCCGTGGTCGAGTGCTCCGTCGTCGAGTGCTTCATGCGGCTGAACTGTTGCGATGATTCGAGGTTCCATGAATGGCCGCTTGATGCTGGCCGGGTGACTCGCGCGATGGCCGCTTGGCTGGCGCGATGCCGCGACACGGGTGTGATTTGCAGCAGTATCGATCAACGACCGCTTACTGAACCGCTCGGAAGAGGGAATTATTTAGCCGGAATGTATTACCTTGAAAACCCAGCGAATGGGGTTATGAAAGGGCATCAACCACGGAGATTGAACGATGCCCCGCAAAAACCCGCCCACCGGAACCGACAAAGACCTGAATCTCGCTGAGCTATCCCGGCTATTCGTCAACGAGGACTTGGCCCGGCAGTTCCTCGAATCGAAGCGCTGGCCGAACGGCGCGGTCTGCCCGCATTGCGGACACGCCGAAGCCTATACGATTACAGCAAAGCCGGCCAAGGAAGGCAAACGTCCGGCCCGCCGCGGCCTCTATAAGTGCAAGTTGTGCCGCAAGCAGTTCACGGTTCGTGTCGGCACGATCTTTGAGGAAAGCAAGTTGCCGCTCGGCAAGTGGCTCATGGCGATTCACTTGATGACCAGCAGCAAAAAGGGCGTCAGCAGTCATCAAATCGCCCGCGAGCTTGGCGTGACCGTCAAAACTGGCTGGTTTCTCACGATGAGGATTCGCGAGGCGATGAAGCAGGAGCCATTGGCCGGGATGCTGACGGGTCGCGTGGAAGTCGACGAAACTTACGTCGGCGGCAAGCCGCGATACAAAGGCAAGAACCCGCGGGGGATGGGCACTAAAAAGCAGCCCGTGGCGGTCTTGGTCGAGCGAAACGGTAACGCCGTCGCCATGCCCGTCGCCCAAGTAACTGGTCTAACGATGAAGGGCGAAATCCACAAGATCGTCGCGGAGGATGCTGCAATCTTCACGGACGAAGGGACGTGGTATCAGGGGCTAGGAACGGAGTTTCTTGGCGGCCACCACACCGTCAAGCACAAGGCCAAGGAATACGTCCGCTACGATTCCAACGGCGCAGTGTTCGCGACGACGAACACCGCGGAATCGTTCTTTGCCTTGCTGAAGCGCGGCCACTACGGCATCTTCCATCAACTCAGCAAGCGGCACTTGCCGCGGTATACCGACGAATTCACGTTCCGGTGGAATTGGCGGAAGGTGACGGACGGCGAGCGGATGGCGGCCGCGATCATGGGGACGGAGGGCAAGCGGCTCAAGTACAAGCAGCCAACTAATCCGTAGCATCCGCGTCGTCGGCGAAGCAAATGTTGGCTGGCTTGGCGTCCACGTAGTAGATGCCGTACTGTCGAAGCGACGCAAGGGCCGTAAGCACCGTCGACCATTTATCTCCGAATAATTCGATGCCGCTTTGCCGCCAGTGTGCCATTGCGTCTGACGGGTAATCGGGTGGGTTGTCAAGATAGGCTTTGCCGAAGTCGATCAAGTACGGTGGCGACACTATGCTCATTTCGACGACAAGGAATTCGTCGTCGCAGTCGACTAGTTCGGGAATTGCAAAAATACCCATTTTAACAACGCCGCTTCGGCGCAGGCGTCGATAGCACTCTAGTTCCTTTGCAAAGTTTTCCGCGCGATCAAAGACCTTGACGGCCGTCTTTCGGTTGCTCCGCAAAGGTGCATGTCGCGGTTTGTTTTTTCTAGCTGGCTTGGCGATAGCTGCTAGCGTCGATCAGGCGGCGTAGGCGGCGGGACCAGAACTTCCGGGCGGCGTTGGTTTGGCTGAGGCGGTCGGCGACGAGGTGGAGCATGGAGTCGCCCCCA
>JBBDYI010000331.1:0-13344 GCA_040901705.1 Pirellulales bacterium
AAAGTATTCGCCTCCTACAGAAATCGGTTTCGGGATAAGCACCAAGTAACAAACGACTATTCTTGGTTGCGGCCGATGGCTGCTCCAAGTTTCCGTGGTTCGATTGCGTTGTTCGCGTTCGTCCCCAACGCTATGCCTGCGCCTTGATTGGCGTCGGCGCGTCGCGATAAACCGCGATGCGGTTCATGGCGTTGAGAAACGCTTTGACGCTGGCTTCGATGCTGTCGGTCGAAACGCCGCGGCCTTTATAGATCTGGCCGTTGTATTCGACCTCGACCAGCACCTCGCCTTGTGCGTCCTTGCCGACCGTGACGCTTTGCACCTGAAACCGCCGGCACATGACGGTCAGGCCAGTGATCTTCTCGACGGCCAGAAACGCCACGTCGACCGGGCCGTCGCCGCATTCCATCGACTCCGTTCGCTCTTCCTCGCCGCGGCGAAGCGTGAGCCGAACTTTCGGCGCGTGGCCCGTGCCGCAAGCGACTTCGTAGGACACGAACGACCAGACGTCGGTGATTTCGTGTATCTGCTGCTCGACCAGCGCCGCGATGTCGCCGTCGTAAATCTCTTTCTTCTTATCGGCGAGCACTTTGAACTGCTCGAACACGGTTTGGAGCTGCTCGCCGGAGAGCCGATACCCGAGCGCCCGCGCGCGATCGGCCAGGGCCGCCCGGCCGCTGTGTTTGCCGAGCACCAGATCGGTCTTGGCGAAGCCGACGTCCTCGGGCCGCATGATCTCGTAGGTGCTGCGGTCCTTGAGCATGCCGTCCTGGTGGATGCCGGCCTCGTGGGCGAAGGCGTTGCGGCCGACGATGGCCTTGTTCCGCTGCACCTGGATGCCGGTGATGTTCGACACCAGCCGACTGGTCGGCACGAGCCGTTCGGTCTTGATTCGCGTGTCGACGTGGTAGAAGTCGCGGCGGGTGCGCAGGGCCATGACGATTTCCTCGAGCGCGGCGTTGCCGGCCCGTTCGCCGATGCCGTTGATCGTGCATTCGATCTGACCTGCGCCTTCCTGAATGCCGGCGAGACTGTTGGCCACGGCCAGCCCGAGATCGTTGTGGCAGTGCATCGAGATCACGGCCTTGTCGATGTTCGGCACCCGCTGGACGAGCGTGCGGATGACCGTCGCCATGTGCTCCGGCGTCGTGTAGCCGACCGTGTCAGGGATGTTGACGGTCGTGGCGCCGGCTTTGATCGCCTCCTCGACGACGTGGCAGAGAAAATCCGGCTCGGTCCGCGCGGCGTCCTCGGGCGAGAACTCGACGTCGTCGCAGTATCCCGCCGCCCGCGTCACCCCGGCCACCGCGCGACGGATGATCTCGTCCTTGTCCATCTTGAGCTTGAATTGGCGATGGATAGCGCTGGTGGCGAGAAAGACGTGCAGCCGCGGCCGGTCGGCCAGCTTGAGCGCTTCCCACGCCCGGTCGATGTCGGCGTCGTTGCAGCGACACAGCCCGGCGATCGTCGGGCCGTGGATCACGCGAGCGATTTCCTGCACGGCCTCGAAGTCGCCGGGCGAAGCGATCGGAAACCCAGCCTCCATGATGTCAACGTTCAGGTCGGCCAGAGCCTGGGCGACTTCGAGCTTTTCGGCCAGGTTCATGCTCGCGCCCGGCGATTGCTCGCCGTCGCGGAGCGTGGTGTCGAAGATACGAATCATGCGGTCGGCGGACATGGTACGTGGTCCTTAGTTTGGATCGAGGGCAATGTACGAAGAATGAGCGAATGGCTGTCGCGTTCGGGCCGACCTTGCGGTCGGCCGTCGCAACACCAGTCGCGCCCTCGCGGCCGCGGTGCAGCGCCGCCGGTCGTAGATTCGTAATGTCGCGCGAACGGGTCGCATGGCGAAAGCGTTGTTCGGTTGCGTGTGGCAGAAACAAGTCGATCGGTATACGAAAAAACCCCGCGGCCTCATCGGGCTTGCGGGGTTCGTAGGTCTCTTCGATTGTGGCGCGGAAAACGAACCCTTGGCCCTTAGCTAGTAAGGCCCAACAACAACAGCGGCAGGTTCGAGATCGTGGCCATGCGTGCAACAAGCGTGTTTTTGGAGGACGGACCGCGACTTTTCCGCGACCGCGTCACTCTGACAAGTCTAGCTGCGACTTGGTTCGCGGTCAAGCGAAAACCGAAGGTACCCTCGCGTGGTCGCGGCCGAACAAGATAGCCGCGGATTTGCTTAGCTGTCTTCGCACCTGCAAAACACCATGCCAGTCCTTCTCATGAAATCTGCCGGAGAGATCCACGGAACGCCGATGTCTTCGCATACGTCGGGGATTTTAGGTGGCGAAGTTTGCTTCTTTGGCTTGGTTCTCTTTGGCTGTTCGTCGGTAACGAGAATCCATCCGGAATCCTTTGCTTCGGCAATCAGAAACGAGTCAGCGCGATTCGTGGCTCCACCTTTTGCGGCAAAGTTTGGATACGCCTTCATTATGATACGTAGCTGCGCAAGAACTGCCGTAGTCGGTTTTCGAAAAATGCGGCGACGCTCCTTTGCCCAAGCCAACAAGTCGTCGTTTTGCTTTTTAAGTTCTTCGAAGACCTCATCGCATGACCAAATCTGGTCGTGTCCAATAAGGACATCTATTTCGTCCCAAAGCGACGGAAATACGGCCGGAGGATAACGCTTCCCCCAGCCGTTAATGAGAAAACTCGTGTCTAAGCAAAAACAGTCGACCACTTTATCCAGCGGTTGTACTTGGCTGAACGCGATTTGGGTAAAGTGTACGCATGAGTTTTGGCAGGTGCTTCAGCTTCATGCCTAACAACTCCGTGAAGGCACCACCATGTATTTCTCCTGACTCATATGCCGAGAATGCCAATCGGGCAAACATTTCTCCTGTGCGGTTTAGCGCTTTCTTGTACGGCGAAGACCGACCTGGAGTAGATGTCATTGCCGTCGATGTGTACGCTTTCCACTTTTCATTTATATACTGTTGACTTGCAAGTTTTTCGTCGAGCAGTTTGAGCAATACAGCAACGCGACTAACATTATAACGACGCGCAGCATCTGCAATTACCGCATCGTCATTAGATTGCCAGCCAGAAGGAACAAACGCTCGAAAGTCTTCGGATGGCATCAAGACTTCCGCCGACACTGCGTCGCAAAACCGCTCGACTGCACGATGCGGTTGGCGGAACGAACCGGCGCTAATCGAAGTATCGCCCAGCAAGATATGAACAAGCTCGTGAATAAGCGTAAACGTTCGGGGGGGCGATGTCTCACGAATGTTGACAACTATTGCAGGCGCATATTTGTCCGAAAACGCACAGCCACGCATTTCCTCTACGGCGATGCCGCTTGCCTGAAAAACAAAAACACCGAGTGATTCGCATTGCCGTCGCCACAACGAAAACGATGATCTGCTATGACAGAAAGCCTGCTGCTCGATCGAAACACCTAGAAGCGTGCGAAGCCTCTTCGCGGTTTCTGTTACGTTTGCCTTCGTCCCAATGGATCCAACGATTTCGCACGTGGGCTCGTTATTTTCCTCCAAGAATCCAGATGCCCAAGCTTGACGCTCTCTTGCAGAGCGAATTGCAAACCGAAGCTTCGGCGTCATTGATTGCCCGACATGTGCCGGCAAACGCCGAAAGTCTCGGACAACCGTAAAATCCGTCGGCGGACTTTCGAGATAGAACACCATTTTCGGGAACTTATAGCGCTTGGCCAATCGGCCTAAAACCGCAAGCGACGGCGTTCGATTGCCGCTTTCCCACTCTTCGATTTCTTCGGACTTGAGATTCTCGGCGGTTGCGACTTCTTTGATTTCAAGACCAGCGCGCAGCCGCGTCCATTTGAGCATGATCGGCGTTGCTCCTGATGGAACGGTCGGCATTTCCCGTACTCTGTGGGTGGCACGTAAGTCATCTATCGTATTGGCAGTTTTGCCTCCCAGTCTTTATCGTATCGCGCAACATCAATGATGTCAACGACTTGCGCCTTTCTTCTTGGCGAATGACCAGCTTGATCCAACATCAGAAAGCATCGAGTTCGTCGCGGTGGCCAGCGGCCGTACTCGCTGTTACCATGACCCGTCATGCGCAATGGAATTCCCGTTTCGCCGGGCGTCGCCGTGGGGACGGCGTACTGCATCGACGAGATTTTCGTCAATCCGGACACCAAACGCCTGGAGCCGAGCGAGGTTCAGGCGGAATTGGCCCGCTATGAACGCGCCCGCAGGAAAACCGCCGACGACCTGCGGGCGATGACGCAAAAGGTCGCCCGTCAGGTCGGGCAGAGCGAAGCGGCGATCTTCGCCAGCCATCTGGCGATTCTCGAAGACCCGGCATTCGACGCCAAGACTCGGGCCTGGATCGCCGAGCATCACGAGACGGCCCAGTCGGCGCTGCACCATCTGCTCGACGAATATGCGTCGATGTTCGCGCGGACCAAGGACGAATATCTCAAGCTGCGGCTGAACGATTTGCGCGACGTCGTGCTGCGGATCAGCGGGCATATGTCCGAGGTGTTGCAGCCGGACGGCAAAGCGCTGGCCGGGCCGCTGATCGTCGTGGCGGATGAATTGCTGCCTTCGCACGTCGTGGCGCTCGGCGATCGGTCCGTGATGGGGTTGGTGACGCAGGCCGGCGGGCAGACAAGCCACGCGGCGATTCTTGCCCGCAGCCGGGGCATTCCCGCCGTCTCTGGCATGCGGGGGATTCTCAAGCAGGTGAAGACGGGCGATCGGATCGTCGTCGACGGCCGCGACGGACACGTGATCGTCAATCCGGACGCCGAGACGGAGAGCGCGTTTCGCAAGTTGCAGCGCGAGTTTTTCGATCTCAAGGATCAACTCGCCGAGAATCGCGAGCAGCCGGCCCGCAGCGCCGACGGCGAAACCGTGCAACTGCTGGCCAACATCAACAACGTCGCCGACGTGCGGGCCGCCGTGGCGATGGGCGCGACCGGCGTGGGCCTTTATCGCACCGAGTATTTGTTCCTCACGCACCCGTCCGTGCCCGACGAAGACGAACAGTTTCACGTCTATCGCGAGGTGATCGCCGCCGCGCCGGGCAACACCGTGACGATTCGCACGCTCGACATCGGCGGCGACAAAACGGTGCCGTATCTCGGCCACGACCGCGAGGCGAATCCGTTCATGGGCTGGCGTTCGATTCGCTTGTCGTTCGAGCATCCAGAACTGTTCTCGACGCAAATTCGCGCAATTCTCCGCGCCGCGGCCGACGAAAAGGCCGCCGGGCGAACCGTGCGGATACTGTTTCCGATGGTCACGACGCTGGAGGAAATGCGCCGCGTGAGGACGATGGTCGATCGGGCAAGGCGACAACTCGAAACGCGCCGCGTCCGCATCGGGCCGGTGCCGGTCGGCTTGATGCTCGAAGTGCCGGCGGCGGCGATTTCGATTCGCTCGCTGCTGGCGACGGTCGACTTCGTGTCGATCGGGTCGAACGATCTGGTGCAATATCTGATGGCCGCCGACCGCGACAACCCGAAGGTGAGCCACCTTTGCCAGCCGCTCGCGCCGGCCGTGGTTCGCGTGCTGACCGACGTGATCGCGGCCTGCAACGCGGCGCACAAGCCCGTCACGCTGTGCGGCGAGATGGCCGGCTCGCCGAAGGGATTTTTGCTGCTGTTCGGCATGGGCCTGCGCAGCTTTTCGATGAGCCCGGCGTTTATTCCGTCGATGAAGGAGTTGCTCGTCCACTTGAGCGTGCCCAACGCCGAGGCGATCCATCGCCGCGTGCTAGGGTATAAGCTGATCTCGCAGGTGTCGCGTTATCTCGGTGACCAGGTGCGAAAAATCTGTCCGAATCTGGCGATGCTCGATATGGCGTGAGGCGGGGCAACGCGGCAGCGATTCCGTCGCCGAACCGATTCGCCTCGTACAGATTCCCAATGCGGGAATCGGTACTAAACGTCATCCGTGGCGATTTCCAACTCGCCCTCGTCGCGGCGGGCAAGTGCTTTTTTGTGCAGCGCCGATCGCCGGCGTTCCATGTCCCCCAACAGCGCACCCGGCGGAATGTGCGACAGAATCGCCATCGCCTGCCCCGGCCGCGAATCCTCGCGGAGCACGACTTCCGCCAGCATCACGCGCATCGCCGGCGCTTCGGCGGGGAAGCGCTTGATGTAGTCAACCAGCAGCGGCCTGGCGTGCTTCGTATCGCCGCGGCTGAGCAACAGCGCGATCAATTGCTGCTGCATCGGTTCGTTGAGCCGCCACTGCGGCAGCCGCGCCGACATCCGCTGGTGCAGCGCCAGCGCCGCGTCGCAATCGCCGATGGTCAATTGCTCGCCCATCACTTTTTTGGCGACGATCAGCCGCTGCTCATCGTCTTCGGCCGGCGACGACGGTTCCGCCGCGTCGACGCTCGACGCGCCGGTGCGGCCGGCGATCACGCTGAAAATGTCCCAGCCTTCGCCGTCGACAATATTCGTCTTGAGCAGTACGGTTCCCAGCACCATGCCCGGCACCAGGCCCATCAAATGCAGCACGGGCGTGGCCAACTGAAACCCGATGAGCAGCGTCACGGCGAAATCGATTCCGGCGAACAGCGCGGACATCACCAGGATCGAGATTTCGACATAAGAGACCGGCGCGGCGATATGCCACATCCAGATGCAGTAGATTTCGTTCTTCGGCGCCCAAATCAGCGACATGCCCATCAGGCCGTAGATCGCGGCCGACGCGCCGAGCGAATAGCCGTCCGCACCGATGGCCACGGCGATCGCCTGCTCGGCGGCGCATTGCACGATGGCGATGCTGAGATAGGCCGACAGGAATCCGACCCAGCCGAGCTTGCCCTCCACCACCAGGCCGAACACCCACAGAAACACCATGTTGCCGAGCAGATGCATCAGATCGGCGTGCAAGAAATTCGACGTGATCCACTGTAGCGGAACGATCGCGTCGTGATGCAAGACGTAAGGCTCGACCAAGTCCGCGGCCGCGGCAAACGGCGTGCGGCACGTGGCGATGTACGCAATCACGTTGGCGGCAATCACCGCGACCGTACCGAACGGACGGTGATACAGCGGCGCGTCGGTGTTGTAGGGAATGAGCATGGGCGCAGTGCAGAGCGAGGCGACGCGATCGCACGATCGCGTCTGCGCAGCCGTAGTCGCCGCGAGCACGGTCGCCGCGAACCGGGCCAAAACATTCAGACTGATCGAAACCGGCATCGATCACAAGAGCCTTGCCCGGCACTCAGGGCTTCGCAGCGGCCGAAAGCTACGTGCGCCGCGGGTCCGCTGAATATTCGCCGCAGGCTCGCCGATCTTGGCGGTTCAAAGGGCGTTTAACTCACTTGAGCGGCGATTCGCGCAAGTTCGATCAACGCAGAGGACGCGGAGGACGCGGAGGTCCACAGAGCAGCCGCAGGCGCAACCAACAGATCATCCGCAGATGGCGCAGATGTTCGCAGATGAAACGAAGTCATCTCCCATCTGCGAACATCTGCGCCATCTGCGGATGGTTCTTTTCTTGATACGGGACATCCTCTCGGTTTGCGAAGATTCAAAGCGTTAGCAGCGCGGAGCACCCTACCCAATTCGCATTACGAGCCTACCCAGAACCGGATTCCGTAGGAGGCGAATCCTTTCGCCGATTGGGCTGGTTAGCAATTCCGTCGGCGAAAGGATTCGCCTCCTACAGTCGGGAAGTTACTACGGCGGCGGTGCGTCGACGATCGACGTGCGGCGTGGCGTGGTATAGGTCGTGGCGACGACTTGTTTGCCGTCGGCTGAAAGCAGTTCGGCCTGGACGACGACGTCGTAGGCCAGCCGGGCAAGTTCGGCCGGCGCGAGAATCGAAATCGCACCCTCGTTTGCTTCTGGCGGAACCACGACGACGGCCTCGGCGCGGAGGGCTTTGTCCGGGTCGTCGACTTCTTTGTTGTCGACCTTTTTCTTCGGCACCGTTTGCGACGTGATGAGCGACAGCCGCACTGGTCCGGCGACGCCATCGCCGCGGGCGATTTTCACCGCAACCGCGAGCTTTCCGCCCACGCTCAGGCCGATCGGCTCGTCGGCGGTTGTCCAATCGGCCGCCAGCGGCGAAACGCCCGACGCGGAAACGGCCAACTCCTCGCGAAACCAGGGCTGCGTTTCGGCCGCGGCAAAGTCGGGGGCTTGGGCAACGCGAACGAGCGTCGCGCCGTCGATGGTTGCATTGCCGACGAGCGAGACGAGCGCCGCGGCCGGTTGACCGCCGCCGATCGTAACCAAACCCGTGTCGATGCCCTGGGGGATTTCGCCGCCGCTCATGGCGACGCCCTGCGGCGAGCCGGCGAGACTCAAGCGGATCGGTCCGTCATAGCCGGCGCGGCTGGCCGCCACGCGCAGCAGTATGCGTCCGCCGACCGGCGCGGCGATCGCGTCCTGCGAAATCGCAAGCGAAAACGACTGCTGATTCGCCGGCACGATCGACAATCGATAGACAAAGTCGCGACCGCCGCGTCCGAGCAGATCTTCCACGTCGACGAGGATCGAAGTGACGCCGTCGGGGACTTTGAAATTCACGCCGGGGTCGGTCGTGCCGCTTTGGTCATCGCCGCGGGCAAGCTCGCCGCCCTGCGTGTTGCGAACGATCAGCACGCCGTCGATCGGCGAACCGACCCGCTCGGCCAGCAGTTCCAGCCGCAACGTCTCGCCCGGCGTGACCGGCACGGCGTAGTGGTCCCGCTCGCCCTTGGCGGACAAACGGCCGCTCACGGCGATCGGCGCGGCGGCAAGCTGTTGGGTGGCGGAAACATAACCGGCGTCTTCGTGTTCGGCGAGCTCCGGATGTTCGCTCACGACGAGCGCCGGCCGCGTACCGCTGCCGGACAGGCCCGCCGGCCAGGGCGCGGCGCGAATGCCGGCGGCGAAAAGCCGTGCATCGATGATCGACGGCTGAAAAATGTTTCCGCCCACAAGCGCGATGTTGCCGACCGTTCCCCGCTGTATGCCGATCGGCAGAGCGAGGTCGGCGTGATCCCATTGGCCGATTTTCAGACGAAACCGCCCTGGGCCTTCGCCGCGGAAGAGCAGGTCGTTCAATTCGATCGTGTACGTCCCGGCGGCCGGCAATTTGGCCGAGAACCGCGCGTCGCCTCCCAATCGCCGCTCGCCTTCCGACCAGGCGACTTGCACGCCGCGCTCGTCGAGCAGCCGCAATACCGGCTTGAGCTTGCCGCCGAGTCGGCGGGCTTCGACTTCGACGAGCATTGGCTGGTCTTTCTGGCCAACGAACGTCGTTCGCACCACGTTGCCGCCGGTCAGGTCGCCGAACAGCGCGACGGGCATCTGAGTGAGGTTCGTTGGAACGGGGACGGTCGGCAGCGAGTCGATGGCGATGGGAAAGACGTTCGACACGCCAGAATCGGTCGCCACGCGGGCGAGGTAAATGCCCCCTTCGACCGCCGCATCGAGTTTGACGTCGATTTCGACGGTATTGGCGCTCCCGCCGGGCTTGACCGTTTGTGCGACGATCTTCACGGGCAGCAAGACGCGAGGATTGGCCGCCAAATCGCCGCCGTCGATGCGAATCGTAGCCGTTGCGCCGACTTGCAGCGCGGGCGGTGTGACGTTGCCGATCGACGGCGCGGCCGCGACGATGGTTGTGATCGAAAACGGCAACAGCAATGCGAGAGCGACGCATCGCACGGACGCCGCCGGGGGTCGAACGGCGCGCGTGGGCATGTTACGGGGACGGATCATGGGCGAACGCCTGTGCGCGGCGCGAGTGGCGGGGTGTCCACGCATCGCAACCCTCGGAGGATCGTCGATACGGAGCGAGGCAGCGCATCGTGCGTTGGCAATGGTGCGTAAGCAAATGGCAAGCCGCCGCTACGGAGCGGCGGGATCTTCGGCGGATTCCGCCGCAGGGGCATCGGCGTCCGCGGCCGGCGCATCGTCGATCGGCATTTCTTCCGGCGGGGCGATTTCGGGGGGAGCCTTGATGGCAGGTACATCGTCCATCGGATCGGCGGCGGGTTCCGCAGCCGGATCGGTCGCCGGTTCGTCGGCGAAGGGGTCTTTTGCCGGCGGCGCATCGGCGGCGGCAGCAGCATCGGCCGCGTCGGTTGCTGGTGCATCAGGCGCGGCAGCATCGGGAGTTGCGGCATCGGGAAGAAGCGGGACGTTGCCCTTGGGCGCTTCGGCCTGTTTTCTCAACTCGTCGATGGCCGATGCCCGCGCTGCGCCGTAACGGGCGGTGTCGCGGGCTTTGCGGGCGGCCAGCGCCGCGAGCTGTGCGTCGGAGCGGAATTTTTCGATCGTCAACCGCGTCCTGCCTTGCACGCGCTGGATCGATCGATTGATCATCGTGGTGAGTTCCGGGCTTTGCGCTTCGAGCTTCGCGCCTTGGGTGAAATCGGCCTTGGCGGCGTCGGCCTTGGCGAGCTTCCAGTTCGCCAGCCCACGATAGTAGTAGCAGCGCGGATCGCGGTTGCCGGCAGCGACCGAGGCGTCGAGATGTTTGAGAGCGGCGTCGATGTTGCCGGCGAAGTAGGCATGGACTCCCTCGCCATACAGTTTGTCGACCGCCGCGTCTTCGGCCCGTAGCGCCGAACCGCCCAAAACGGCGACTGTGAGCGCCAACGCGATACGAATTAGCTTGCCCATGACCTGTACCTCCTCGGTCCGAACTTCCGATCAGGAAGCGTGAATGCGAAACTTTTAGGATAATCCCGCCGGGGTGAGTTTACAAGCAACGGGCGACCGCCGATCGGCGTAACCGACGGTGTCGCAAGACTTTACGTCGCGTGCAAACAATGTGGCGGCGGCTGCGGTCGATCCTGAGCGGTTGTGAATGAATGTAGGGTGCTCTGTGAGCACCACAACGCGTTGCGCCAAGGTGCTCACAGAGCACCCTACAGTTTGCGGTCGGACTGGTGCGTATTCGATTCTTTCACAACGTCTTGAGCGGTTCGCAAATTGACGATCTATTCAGCGAGCTTCTTGGCGTCGAGCTTGCGCACCTTCACGTTGCGATAGCGAACGACTCCGCTCGGGTCGTGCTGTTGGAAGGCAAACGTGCCTTTGCTCAGCTTGCGGCCGCCCTTCACGTCGTCCGGCTCGGTGTAGTCGACGACGACTTTGCCGTTGACCGAGATCGTGATGTGCTTGCCTTCGACCTTGATCGTCTGCGTGCACCACTCGCCGTCTTTGGCTTCGGTCTTATAGACCTTCTTGACGTTGTAGAGACTGCCGGTCTTTACGGGGTCGCCGTGCGTGACATTTACTTGGCACTCGTGCCCTTTTTCTGGCCAGCCGTCTTTTTGAAACTCGGTGTGGAAGTAAATGCCGGAATTCGAGCCTTTTTCGGTCATTACCTCGGTGGAAAACTCGAAGTCGGTGAAGTCGCCCGCGGTGCAGAACAGGTGGCTCCGCGGGCCGCGACCGACGATGCAGCCCTCCTCGACCTTCCAGTTCTCGGCGTGTTCGTTGGCCTTCCAGCCTTCGAGCGTCTTGCCGTCGAACAGCGAGACCCAGCCGTCCTTGTCGGCGGCGGGCTTGTCTGCGGGCTTGTCTGCGGCCGCTTTGTCGTCGGCCAAAGCGAACGCGGCGAAACTCAACATGACCAGCGGCACAAACATCAAGCGTTTCATGGCATGTCCTCGACTTACGATTTCGTGGGCGTTTTGGTGGAATCCGCTACGCGGCAGCTTCCTATTCTTAATCGCGGAGTCGGCCTTTGTAAACGCGCCGCCGGCAGAAACGGTGCTACTTGCCCGCCTGACGTCGCACTTCGTCGATGATGTGTTGCTCCGCGTCGGGACTCCAGGGGCTGAGGAAGCCGTATTCCGCTTGAGCGCCGATCCCTTCGTAGCCGCCTTCCTGCAAGATCCGCCGCGAGGGGATGTAGGCCACTACGTCGTTGGCGTAGGCGGCCACCCAGACGTTTTCGTGGGGCAATTCCGCCTTGATCCGTAGAGCGTAGTCGACGACGACTTCGCCGCCGAGAACGACGACGCTCAAGCCGCGGGATTGCGTCGCTTCGCCGTCCTGCTTGCCGTCCTGCTTACCGCCGGCGAATCGCCAGGTTTGAATCGGATACGGATACGTCGCCGCGATCTTTTCGCCGCGGTCGAGTTGAGCGAGCAGAAGCTTCGCGCAGGCCGCGTCGATGCGGTTCGACGAACCGGCCGTTTGCTCCAGCTCTTCGCGGGTCGGCACTTTCGCCAGCGGCAGGTCGATTTCTTGATAGGTGCATGTGAGGCCGCCGGCGATCGGGTTCATTTTGTCGTTGCGCTCTTTGACGTCGCTTTCCTTGCCGATCACCGCAACCACCGCATCGGCCATTTCCGCGCCGTACTTCTTCGCCAGCTCGACACTTCGCCGCGGCAGCGGATTCTGGTCGCCGCCGCAACCGGCCACGAACATGGCCGTTGTGCCGGGTAGCCGGCGCTCGATTTCCTGCTGGGCAAAGCCGGGCCAGTCGCCGGACCATTCGTACGACGACAGCACGGTGGCGTGACAAGCATAGCCGAACACCACGGCCAGCGGGGGCTTCGACTCGCCTGCGGCGTAGACCGCCAGCACCGGTGCATCGTGATCGACCGGGCCACGGAGCTTGCCTTGCTCGCGGAGTGCGGGCACTTGTGCTTCCGGGTTGTTTCGCCGGTTGACGGCGAACTCGGCCTTGCCTTGGCCCCAGCACAGCGCAACGGGCGCAAGCTTGGTGGCCGCTTCGTCGACGACCGCCGAGAGTTCCTTTTCCAGATCGGCGGTGTACTCGCGAATGAGCGACTGCTGCCGCTCGTCGTAGAAGTACATCAGCCGCAGGTTTTCGCCGACGACCGGGCCGGTGTGCGTGTGCGATGTGCAAAGGGCGATTCGCGCGCGGTCGATACCGTGCTTCTTGGTGATTTCGCTGCATACGCGCTGCGACAGGTCGCGGTCGATGCCGATCAAGTCCATCGTGACGAGCACCGCGCGATTGCCGGCCGGGTCGACGAGTACGAGTGCTTTGGCCCACAGGTCGGCGAGTTTACCTTCGGCAGGGCGATCGCGGGCGCCGTAGCCGGAGAGCCACATCGATTTGGTCGGCGTGACGTTCACCCGCGCGACGCCGGCTTGCCAGGTTTTTCCGTCGGGCGTTTCGCCGCGGAGCGTCGTTGTAAGCGCGACCAGTAGCAGAAACGGCATGCTAGCACGAAGAGACATGGCGGTTGGCTCCGGGTATCAGTTCGATGCGGCGAGGGCAAGATCGATCGATCGGCCGTCGGTTGAGCAGAGTATTGACTGCCGACAATTGTGACGCGCCGGCCCCGACGCCGTCAAACTCGCCGCGTGAAACTGCACTTTTCCACGTTTTCACGCTGTGGGATACTCTCGAACGCTTAGAGCTTATCCCAGAACTGTAGGAGGCGAATCCTTTCGCCGAAAGAATCGCG
>JBBDYI010000332.1:0-13259 GCA_040901705.1 Pirellulales bacterium
GCCCTCGTGCTTCAACTCAATCCCGTCGATACCAGTACGCCCGCACATCCTCAGCTTCCTTGAAAGCAGATTCACCCCCCGAATGTCAACCCACCTTCAATAGACCCGATTTTCCACCCACAATCGAGACGCTCACACCATTGACATCGCTTAATGCCCCCAAGCTTGACGCCGCACGTTGAGCGAGCCTACTCTGGCGCTAGGGACTGCCCGCGATTTTGCACGCGCGGCAGCGCCGATCTTGTCTTTCCGTCGCGTTCGCGACGGGCAACGGAATCGAAAGGAGAGGGCGATGTCGATGCGACGCACATACGGGCGGTCGGCTGCGCTGGTCGCAGCCGCGATCTTTGTCTCGGCAATTGTCGGCGCGGGCGAGCCGCCGCAGGTCGACGAACCGGCTGGCAATGCCTCCGCCAAAACCGAGGCGGCCGCAGATGAATCCGCCATTGCGAACTCGATGGATTCCGCCATCGACGAACGACTGCTGAAGACGCTGGCCACAAAGGTCGACGTGGCGTTCGCCGAACGGCCGCTCGACGAGGTCATCGAAGACCTCGGTCGCCAAGCCGGGATCGAAATCCGCATCGACCAACGGGCATTGCGCGAGGCCGGCGTAGCGACGAACGCCAAGGTTTCGCTGTCGCTGAAGCGCCAGGTTACTTTGGAGTCGGCGCTTGGCCACCTGTGCCGCAAGCTGCGCGTGCATTGGCACATCGAGGACGACTTGCCGACGATTACGCACGCCGACCATCCGAATGTGAGGCTGACGAAGCGAGTCTATCCGGTGGCGGATTTGGTGACGCGGCGCGATGCGCTGGGCCGCGAGACGGTCGACACCGAGTCGTTGATGGCGATTGTCACTTCGTGCTGCGCGCCGTCGACTTGGGAGCAAGTCGGCGGAAGCGGCAGCATCGCGGCTTTCGGCAGCCTGTTGATCGTCTGCCAGACGCCGGAGACGCATCTGGTTATTGTGGACATTCTCGAACGGTTGCGGCGCGTGCGGCGACAGCAGGACGCCGGCGACTTCTCGCCCGTGGCGGTAGGGCGATCCATGGAGCGTGAAGACGAATTCAGCCGGATGCTCGGCAAGCGGATCACGATGAAGTGCGACGCGATGCCGCTGGCGGAGTTCGTCGAGCGGCTCGGCGATGCGTCGGGCATCGACGTCGTGCTCGACCAGCGGGCGTTTGCGGACAATCCGTTCTTCGAAAACGCGACCGTCACCGGCGAAGTGACCGACCAGCCGATTCGTGCGGCGCTGCCGACGTTGCTCAAAAGCGCGGAAGCCGCGTGGTTCATTCGCGACGAGGCGATCTTTATTTCCTCGAACGACAGAACGCGATGCGTCGTCGTTACGTACCTCTATCCAGTCGGCGATTTCGTCGCCATCGTCGACGACGGGCCACCCAAAGGCGGCACGACACAAGAGGCTCTCGTTGACCTCGTGACCAAATCCGTGGCACCCAACACATGGGACGCGGTCGGCGGGACGGGCGAAGTCAGATATTTCGCCAATTGCAAGTTGCTCGCCATCACACAGACACCCGACGTGCATTCGCAGATCGCGGACTTGCTTGCCGCGGTGCGGCGCGTTCGCCGCCAACAAGCAAGCGCCGCCGGCGCGGAAAAGAACGCGGACGACTCGGTCGAATTGCGCGTGTACCGCGTCGGCGCAACGCACGCGGCGGCTGCCGTGGCAAGCGCGCCCACAGCGGCCGAAATTGTCGCCGTCGTTCGCGATCTGGTCGAACCGCAAAGCTGGACTGAGGACGACGTTTACCTTCGCGCCCTCGGCGACCGAATCGTCGTGGGGCACCGGCGATCGGTGCAAGCTAGGGTGAAGCGATTGATCGGCGAATTGTCGTCGCCCGAAGGCATCGGCGCTCACGACGCGAGCGACGCGCGCACGTTGAGCATTCTTGCCGCAAACCAATTCGATTTGGCCCTCAAAGATGCCGTTTCCGGGGCGCGGTATGGCGGCGAGATAGGCAGTTCCCCTTTGGGGCAGCGCGTCAGGGGCGACTATCGGCGATTGCTGACTTGGAATGTGATGAATGCGGACGAGGATTTGATGTTTTCCCTCACGCTTTCAAGCCAACCTTCGGACGAGGCGAATTCAATGGTCGTCCTTGACGGTAGCAAGTACTTTATCGCAGTAACGCCTTACGCAAGCGAGATCGTTGACCTCGGCGTCCCGGGGTTGGACCGACTCGACACTCCGCTAAGCGGCTTAGGATACCTTTCCATTCGCGAGGTGCTGGCCGACCTCGCGCAGTGCGCAGTAGATGCGGGCAACTTATTGCTGGATCGTGATTCGGCGTCACGCGGCAACGGGGCGACGAGTCCAGCCCGCTGGAAAACCATGTGAAACCTCAAGCTGATCGTGCGTGTTCGCTCACGAGGATTCTAACGATGCTACCTACTCGATGGCTTTTTGCCTTGGTCGGGGTCGCGGCTGTCGCGGCCGCTGCAGCGCAGTTTCCGCCAACCCAAGGAAGTGCCGCCGCGCCGCCGGTGACCGCGACAACGCCGCCAACAACAGCAAAGGAGCAATCTTCGGACGATCGCGTCGCCGCGGCGCTTGCAATGAAGGTTGACGTGGCGCTGGACGGCGCGACGCTTGACGACGTCGCAGCGTGGGCGCGGAAGCAGAGCGGCGTCGATGTGGTGGTCGACCGCAAAGCGTTGCTCGACGGCGGATTCGACGCCGATACGATCAAGCTGTCGCTGTCGCTGCGGCAGGTGTCGCTCGAGGCGGCGCTCTGGCATTTGCTGCAACCGCAGAATCTCGTCGCCACGGTGATCGATGGCGCGGTTTATTTGACGACGGCGGACAAGGCGATGTCAATCCTCACGCCCAAGGCCTACGCCGTGGGCGATTTGATCACGTGGCGCGACGAGTTTGGGCGCGAGCACCGCGAATTGGATTCGCTTCCAGAATTCCTCTATTCCACGTGCGCTCCGACCACCTGGAGCGACGTTGGCGGACATGCCGGCGATATTCAAATCCTCGGCGACGTAATGGTCGTGTCGCAAACCTGGGACGTGCATCGACAAATTGCGGCAACATTGGCGTTGCTGCGACAAGTTCTCAAGCAGCAAGCCGCCGGCGACTATGGCCAGCTGCGCATCCCGCAACCAGGCGAAGGCGATGTTCGCGTGACGCGGGCGCTACAGCGAAAGGTCGATATCGACGTGACGGATATGCCGCTGGCGAAATTCGCGAAGCTGGTGAGCGAACTGTCCGAGGTCAACGTGATCGTCGATCGCAAGAGCTTCGCGGACGCGGGGTTCGACGCCGACGAAGTGAAGATTACGGGCAAGGCCAGCGGCGTCCCGCTCGATCAAGCGCTGTGGAAGGTATTTCGCGAACCAGAATTGTATTTCGCGACAATTCACGAGGTATTGGTCCTGTTCCCGGTGGGAACGGGGTGTCAATGGCCGACCTGGTCGATCTACCCGGTCGCCGACTTGAACGTCGCATTGGGCGTGAATTCCGTCGACGGTGACGACCGCACGCCAGTGGAGGACTTGACCTCGCTGATCACCGCCACCGTCGGACCGACGACATGGGAAGCGGGATCGGGGCCCGGATCGGTGCGCTACCTTGCGCCGTGGAATTTGCTGCTGATTCCGCAAACCGAATACTATCACCGCGAGATTGAGTCGCTATTGGCGAATATTCGTCGTTTACGGGCGGACCAGCGACGCGCCGATCCTGGCAACGCAGCCGATGCCGATCCGATTGAGTTGAGGGTTTACTCGCTCGAACCGGCTCAGCAAGCGGCCGGCGAATCCACCGGGCCGACGGCCAAGGAAGTCGCCAAGGTGGTTCGCGAGTTGGTGGAACCACAAAGTTGGACCGACAACGACGTATATCTTCGTCCCCTCGGCGACCGAATCGTCGTACGGCATCGACTGTCGGTGCAGGGGAAGGTGCGGCGATTGATGTCATTGCTGCAAGCGCCGGAGCGCGTGGAGCGAGACTATTGGCTGTCGCCGGCTTGGCAGTCGACGGAAATGCCGTAGGGCGTGGGACCGCGAGAATCGATGCTGAGAAATGGCGTACCGACGCAAATGTTTCGTTTGAATTATTCCAGATTGAGTGGCGCGTTTCGGAACCTTTACTTTGAGGTGAACTCATGCGATTCGGACATGCGTTTTTGCCGACAATTCTTTTCGTCGTGCTTGCGGCTGGCGTCGCCCAAGCCGCGGAATCGCCGCGCCGGTTGATTTCGGTGAGCGGCGATGGGGAAGTCGACGTTGCGGCGGACTATATCGCCCTGCGGCTGATCGTGACGACCGACGGTGACGAGCTGCTCGACGCGCGGGCGGCGAACGACAAACGGGCGACGGCGATCGCCCGCTTGGCCGGCGAACAGGGAGTCGCCGCCGACGATTTGCAGACCGATGATTTCGATATTTCGGCGCAATTCGACAAGGACCAAGGCTTTATCCGCTACCGGGTCGTGCGGACCGTGGCCATCTTCGTGCGCGAGCTTCCCAAATTCGAGAGCGTGCTGGCGGAGTTGATCAAGTTGGGCGGATTCAAGATCAGCGCGATTTCACTCGAACATTCGCAACTCGCGAAGCATCAAGCGGAAGCTCGCCGCCGAGCCTATGCCGACGCACGGCAGAAGGCCGCTCAACTCGCGGAGTTGGACGGCGTCAAATTGGGCAAGGCTTGGCGAATCGTCGTCGACGAAGTCGATTTGGAGCGAACGCCGTTCGTCACGAGCGTGATTCCCGTAGTCGGCGATGCTCCAAGGCCGCGTACGCAGAAGGCCGGGGCCGCGTTTCAAGTGGCGCCGGAAAAGCAAGCCGCGGCGAATGCAGCCGATGCTTCGCCCGTGCTCGCGCCGGGCCGGATTACCGTTAGCGCTTCGGTCACGATACAGTTCGAGGCGGAGTAGTCGCCGCCATGCCATGGACGGCATCGGCAGCTTGGGCAAACAACGACGCGCCGCGGCGGATGCTCGGATCCTCCGCGGCGCGTGCGCGGTTCGTGCTTAGTTGGCAATGCTTGCCGCATTGCCCCCGGTGTGTTCACCGGGGGCTAAATGGTGCTTTCGTTACTTTGCCACTTGCAGGACGATGAACCGGGAACCGACCGACGACTCGACCAGCAAGCGGATACCGTCTTTGAGCGGGCGTTTGGTTATCGCCTTGTCGAAATCGTCGACCGACTTGACGGCCGTGCCGTTGACGTCGGTGATGACGTTGCCGGGACTGAGTCCGGCGTCTGCGGCCACGCTGCCGCGTTCGACCCGCGTGATGACGACGCCTGCGACGTCCTTGAGGCCAAGCTGCTCGGCCGTGTCGTCGGTCAATGCACCGACCTTCAGTCCAAGCCCATCGAGCTGCTTCGTTTCTCCTTTGCCGCTTTCCTTGTCCGAGGTCAGCAGTGTGTGGCGGCCGTAGTCTTTGGGCTGTTCGCGCAACGTGACGTCGATCCGCTGCGGTTTGCCGTCGCGGATGAATTCGAGCGTGCGCGTCTGGCCGGTCGGCGTTTGCTCGACTTCGGAAACCAACTGACTGGGACTTACAATGGCCTGGTCGCCGAAGCGAACGACCACGTCGCCGCGCTTGAGTCCGGCTTTCTCGGCCGGCGACTCGGGCATGACCTTGCTGACCAGCGCGCCACGATTCGCGTCGACGTGAAATTCCTTGGCCAAGTCGGGCATCAGCGGTTGGATCGCCGCGCCGAGATACGCCCGTTTGACGGTGCCGTTCTTGACGAGTTGATCGCTGACGAAACGGGCGATGTCGATCGGGATCGCGAAGCCGACGCCTTGATAGCCGCCGCTTCGGCTGGAGATGGCCGTGTTGATGCCGACGACTTCGCCCGCCAGGTTGATCAGCGGTCCGCCGCTGTTGCCGGGGTTGATGGCCGCGTCGGTTTGCAGAAAATCCTCGCGATCGGATAATCCCAGGCCGCGGCCCTTGGCGCTGATGATGCCGGCGGTGACCGTTTCGCTCAGCCCGAACGGATTGCCGATGGCGAGCACCCAATCGCCGACTTCGAGGCGGTCGCTATGGCCGAGGCGAGCGGCCGTGAGGTTTTCGGCCCCTTTGAGGCGCACGACGGCCAGATCGGTGCGGTCGTCGGTCTTGATGTCGGTGGCTTCGAACGTGCGGCCGTCGCTGAGATGGACGGTCACCTTGTCGGCGCCGTCCACGACGTGCCGGTTCGTGAGCACGACGCCGCTGCGGTCGATGATCACGCCGGAACCCATGCTCGATTGCTCGCGCGGCTCGAAGGGCGTGTCGCCGAACGTGTCGCCGAAGCGGTCGTCGTTGAAGAAGTCCTCGAACGGCGTGCCTTTGAATTGGTCCGGAACGCGCGTTCGCGGGCGGATCGCGCCTTCTCTGCGGACGGGCGTTATTACGGTGCGAATGGTGACGACCGACGGAACGACTTCTTTGGCCGCGGCGCGAAAGGCCGTGGAGAGCGACTCGGCGTGCCGCATGGCCTGGGTATCCGGCTGGGCGGCTTCGTTGGCGGCCAGTTGCCGCCACATGATGGCCGATCCGCCGGCGGCGACCGCGACGACGGTCGCCAGCGTCCATACTGGTTTTCTACGTGCTAATGCTGTCATGGCAAATTCCTCCCTTTGCTGGATACGTTTCCCTGAAAACCATACTGCCCTGTGCTGGCCCAATCAAACAATTCTGGCCCATTCGAACTTGCCCAGTTCGTCGCCAAAACGAAACACGGAAAGCGACCCGCTCTTTACGACTCGTTGCCGCAACCAGCGAATTCTTGCGGACGATTCTTCGGTAAATCCCGCAACCGCGCAATTGCGGCGAAAAGCTAAAGTCGGCGATCGCTTGCGCCTGCAATACTCCGTTACGCACCGACGGGCGAAATGGTTCTTCGCCGAATTCCGCGGGCTATACTTCGGCCGATTGGCATTGGGAATTTGCGGCTAGCTCTCGCTGGGGGAATGCGAGAACGTCGTAGCCGCCGCAATTCGGTTGTTCAAAACACCGTTCGCCCAAGCGCCATGCCGAGGACGAGCGCGATGAGTCCGAATGCGACGTGGATCGTGACGTTGAGCGTCGCGGCGAGCAGGCCGCGGTCGATCATCAGCAGGTGCGTGTCGAAGGCGAACGCGCTGAACGTGGTGAAGGCGCCGAGGAAGCCGATGAGCACGGCGATGGAGACGGTCGACTTCGGCTGGACGAGCACGAACACGAGGCCGAACAGAAAACAGCCGGCCACGTTGACGGCCACCGTGCCCCAGTTCCAAGGTTCGTGGCGACCGAAGATCGCATGCACGGCTTCGTTCGTGCCCCAGCGGGCCAGCGCGCCGCACGCCCCAGCGGCGGCGACGACGAAGATTCGCAGCCAGAGTGAATCGGTGAGCATGGCGTGGCGAGTCAAATGATGAACGATGAACGCGGATCGGCATCCGGACCGACATTGGCTGCGTGACAGTTCACGCATCTGCGATTCGAAACGATGGATTCTAACGCCATCCGTCGGCTACGTGTCAAACCCAAAACGTGGTCTGGTTCACCACGGCTTCGCAATGACGACTGGGTCGCCCTACGTTGCGCTGGCGTTCGCCGACCGCGCCGAACGCTGGGAATGGTTTCGCCGCGCGGCTGTGGCTACACTTGATGTGTCTTGAATGCCCCCGGATGTACGGTGGCCTGAGCGTTCGACCCGGTTCGCGTGGCGATGGCCGCGCTACTCGATATGACCACGACGGTTGGCGATATGTCCGATTTCGAGGTCTCCGCCGCGCTGCGGGCCGAGGTTCGCCTGGCCCTGACATCCGGCGTTGGGCCGCGGACGCGGAACTTGTTGATCGAGCGGTTTGGCGACGCGGAGGCGATCTTCGCGGCCGCGCCGAGCGATCTGCGATTGGTCGGCGGCGTTAGGCCGAAGATTGCCGCGGCGATCGTGGCGGCCCGCCAAATCGACATTGATGCCGAGATCGATGTCTGCCGCCGCAACGGCATCGCGATTCTCACGCAGGCCGATGCGCGATATCCCCGTTCGTTGCGAGAAATCCCCGATCCGCCCGGCGTGCTGTTCATGCGCGGCGAACTGTTGCCCGCCGATGTCCTGGCGGTGGCGATCGTCGGGTCGCGTCATGCCACGACGTATGGCCTGGCCCAAGCCGAGCGGTTGTCGGCGGGCCTGGCTCGCGCGGGTTTGACGATCGTCAGCGGACTGGCCCGCGGCATCGACGGCGCGGCGCATCGCGCGGCGCTGGCGGCCGGCGGCCGGACGATCGCCGTGTTGGGCGGCGGCCTGTTGCGGATGTATCCGCCCGAACATGCGCCCTTGGCCGCCGAAGTCGCGCAGGCGGGAGCCGTACTGAGCGAATCGCCGCCGCAGGTCGCGCCGATGGGCGGGGCCTTCCCGCAGCGCAACCGCATCATCACCGGCATGTCGCTCGGCACCATCGTCGTCGAAGCGTCGGACCGCAGCGGCGCGCTCATCTCCGCTCGCCATGCAATGGAACAGGGCCGCGAAGTCTTCGCCGTGCCGGGGCGGGTCGATAATCGTATGGCCCGCGGCTGCCACCGCCTGATTCGCGACGGCGCGCGGCTGGTCGAAACGGTCGACGACGTGCTGGAAGAACTCGGCCCGCTGGTCGCACCGGCCGCGCGGGCGAACGGCGAGGAAATCCGCCATCCGGCGGAACTGCAACTCAACGACATCGAACGGCAAGTGCTGCAAAACATCGACGGCGACCCGACGTCGATCGACGCGATTATCAGCCGCAGCGGGTTGCCGACGCATCAGGTGCTGTCCACAATCAGCGTACTGGAAATCCGCCGCGTGATACGGCGGATCAGCGGCAATAGCGTGGCGAGGATATAGAGGCTGGAGGTTGGGGTATGGGTATTTCTAACCTCTAAATCTCCAACCTCCAATCTCTCCTCCACACACCCGAACTCCGGTGATAACACCATGATATTCATTAGCAAGATACTCACCCTGCTGGTCAGCGTCGTTTCGCTGACGTTCGCCGCGCCCGTTGCACAGGCGGCGGAATCGCTCGCCGGCACGCGGCCGAATATCGTTCTCGTGATGACCGATGACCAAGGCTACGCGCCCGTTGGACGACATGGTCATCCGTGGATTCGCACTCCAAATCTCGACAAGCTGCACGACAAAAGCCTGCGGTTTTCGCGGTTTCTCGTCAGCCCGACCTGCTCGCCGACGCGGTCCGCGTTGATGACCGGTCGCCACCCGCTGCGCAACGGCGTGACGCACACGATTCTCGAACGCGAGCGGCTTACCCTCGCCGCCACAACGCTCCCGCAAGTCCTCAAGACGGTCGGCTACACCTCCGGTATCTTTGGCAAGTGGCACTTGGGCGACGAGGAACCGTATCAGCCGCACCGCCGCGGATTCGACGAGGCGTTCATTCACGGCGCCGGCGGCATCGGCCAGGCCTACGATTGCAGTTGCGCCGACGCGCCCGGCAACAAATACTTCGATCCCGTCGTGCGGCACAACGGCAAGTTCGTCAAGACGGAAGGCTTTTGCACCGACGTGTTCTTCACCGCTGCTCTCGGTTGGATCAAACAGGTCAAAGACCGCGACGCACCGTTCTTTGCCTACATCGTTACCAACGCGCCGCATGCCCCCTTCATCGCGCCGCCTAAGAACGCCAAGCGGTTCACCGACCTCGGCATCGAAAAAGTGCCGGCCGGCTTTTACGGCATGGTCGAGAACATCGACACGAACGTCGGCCGCCTGATGGACAAGCTCGAACAGTGGAAGCTGCTCGACAACACGCTCGTGATCTTCATGTCCGACAACGGCATGAGCGGCGGCACCGGTCGCGGAGTGATGGGCCGCGCCGCCGACGGAACGGAATTGGAATTCTACAACGCCGGCATGAAGGGCCTGAAGGGAAGTTCCGACGAAGGTGGCGTCCGCGTGCCATTCTTCGTTCGCTGGGACGGCAAGATCGAACCCGGTCGCGACGTCGACCGCATCGCCGCCCACATCGACCTGTTTCCCACGCTCGCCGCGCTGGCCGGCGCGAAGCTGCCGGAAAAACAAGTCGAAGGCCGCAGCCTGCTGCCGCTCATCGAGAGCGACGCCGCCGCGGCCGATTGGCCCGACCGCTATCTCTACACGCACCAGGGCCGCTGGCCGACCGGCGACGAGCCCAACAAGTGGCAATGGAAGAAGTTCGCGGTCCGCAATCAGCGCTTTCGGCTGGTCAATAACGGTGAGTTGTTTGACATGCAGGACGATCCTGGCCAGACCAAGAACGTGATCGCGGAGCATCCCGACGTGGTTCGCGACATGCGGGTGGCCTACGACGCCTGGTGGAAAGAGACTCGCCCGCTGATGGTCAACGAAACCGCGCCGATGTCGAAGACGCGGCCGTTCTGGGAGCTGTACGAGGCGCAGGAAAAGGACGGCGGCATTCCGCCGTGGCAACCGCCGGCTTTGTAGCACCACGCCGCCGGCGTTCTAGGCCGTTTCCAATCGCACGATCTTGCCCTTGGCGTCGTAACTCGGCGGATCCGCGATCGCCGCGGGGCCCTGGCCTTCATCCAGACACGTGACGGTGCGCCCTAGCTTCTTGGCGGCGGCGACCGCGGACTCCAAACGGCGCAGCATGGTGCGGCTGTCGTCCGCGTGCAACGCTTCGACGACTCCGCACGAAACGAAAACTTCCACTTGCTCGCCGCCGACTTCGAACGTCGACGCGGCGATCATCTGTCGAATCCGCTCCGCGGCGCTGGTCGCGTTGCGCGGCCCGGTATCGCCCAGCGACACAATAAACCGCTGGCCCGAATAGCGGACCGTAAGATCGCAGCCGCGTTTCTTTCGTAGCGTACCGTCGATGATCTTGCCGACCGCTTCCAGCAGACCGTCGCCGGTGGCGACGCCGTACCGCTCGTTGAAGCGGCCGATGCGCACGACGTCGAACATCGTCACACTAAGTTGCCGTATTCGATTCGGATCGTCGCGCCACCATTCGAAGAGCGTGGCCTCCAGGCCGGTGCGGTTGACGAAGCCGGTCAGCGCGTCGAGGTGCAACCGCCGATCGAGCGTGGCGACGCGGTTTTCGCCCACGATGATCGCCAGCATCGACTCCTGCAACTGGTCGCGCAGCGCGTGGGCCATGTCGACCAGTCGGCACACTTCCCCGAGCAGTCGGCGCTGCGATCCGTCGCGATCTGCGGCGAAGTCGAGTTGCTTGACGTTGGTGCAGGAGCTTTCGATCTGTGCGGTTTGATCGAGTAACACGTCTTCGAGCCGCTGGCCGGTCGCTTGCAGATCGCCGAGGTTGTCGTGTCGCGCGGCGAGATGGCCGACGGCTTCGCCCTGGCGTTCGAGCCATTCGGCGTTGACCCTTTCGAGATCGGCAAGCGCCACGGCCAAGGCGGCGGCGTCGAACGAACGAAAGATCGCACGGATGCGGCCGTCGAGTTGGACCAATTCGCCGCGGTAGCGTCCGACTTCCAGCCGCAGCACTTGCGTCGACGCTTCGACGAACGACTGGCACTTGCCGTAGCCTTCCTTTTCGATGTCCGCGAGCACGTCGAACCACTCGGCCGGCAAATCGGCGCTGGCGTTTTCCGCCGCCACTTCCACGGCGATCGTCTGCGGCTCCTGTGCCGGTTCGCCTTGCTCGGCGTCGACGGATGCGTCGTCCGATGCGCCGTCTGCTTCGTCGCCCGGCGTGGCGTTTTCTTCGCCGCCGTCGGCGGATCCCATGTCATTTTCACAGCCGGCGGTTGCCGGGGCGCCCTCGATCGCGTCGTCAGGCGGTAACGACGTCGGTTCCTCGCCCGCCGCGTCGCAACCCTTGTCCGCCGCGGTCGATGCGGCTTCGGGTTCGGCGTTAGCCTCGCTCGACGATAGCAACGCGGGCGAAGTAGCAAGACCCTCGGCGTCGGCATCCGCGTCGGCGTCGGCGTTCTGGCTGCTCGTCGGGCCGTCGGATGCCGATTCGCCTTCGGCGGCCGGCGGTTCCGATTCTGACGGTGAATTGGCGTTTGCCGACGCCGCGTGGACGTCTTTGGCTGGCACGTCATCGGCGGGCACGTATTCGGACGGCATGGTTGCGCGGATCGAGAGCATCCGCTCGCGGCCGACGGCGACAACGAAGCCGAGCGCAAGATTAACCGCAATAATCAATACCGTCGGCAGCAGCACGGCGCACCTCCATGACCAACCATAGGTCGTGCGTGCCGACGCTGCGGGTGGGGGAATCTTCCGCCCAATCAAGTTGCGACAAACCGCAATCGGCGATTTTCGCACTACGACCGCGATTCCTATTCCGTCGGCTCCAACCCGGGCCGAATCCGCCCTTGCATATCGATCAGAGGCCGCGCGTCCTTCACTTTGCCCAATTCGCGGCAGCCCGCGCCGCGGCCGTCGACGCCAAGGTCCGCGTCCATCGCGTCGACGAGCTTGCGCAGCTTTTCGACGACCTCCGGGTGCTCGGCGGCCACATCGTGGGCCTCGCCGATGTCGCTTGCCAGGTTGTAAAGCTTCGCCGCGAACTTATCTTCCGTTGCGGCATTCCTCCGGTTGGTCGCGGCGATCTGCAACTTCCAATCGCCGTGCCGAACGGCCTCGAGTTGCAAACCGCGATAGTAATAGAACGTCTCGTGCGCTGGCTTGGCGTCCTCATCTCCGGCTAACTGCGGCCAGATATCGGCCCCGTCGATCCGCCGGTCGTCGGGCGTTTTTCCGCCGGCGAGCTTCGCCAGCGTCGGCAAGATGTCGAACATGCCAACGATCGCGCCGGATTCCGTGCCGGCGGGAATTTTGCCCGGCCACCATGCGATGGCCGGCACGCGTATGCCGCCTTCGAGCGTGCTTCCCTTGAAGCCGCGCAGCGGCGTGTTCTTCGCCCGCGGCGTGCCGCCGTTGTCGCTCACGAACAGCACCAAAGTCCGCTCGGCCAGCCCGTGCTTTCGCACGGCGGCAAACACTTCGCCGACGCTCCAGTCGACTTCCTCGACCCAATCGCTGTAGATTCCGTGCGGCGAGTTGCCGGCCCACTTCTTGCCCGGATAGATCGGAAAATGAACGGCGTTGTGCGGTAGATACAGGAAGAACGGCCGGTCCTTGTTCGCCGCGATGAACGCCAACGACTCCTTCGTGTAGATCTCGACGAGCGACTGCTGATCGTCGCTCAGCACGCGCTTGATCACCTTACCGTTTCGCAGCAGCGGCAACGGCGGTTGCCCGCCGCGAGTCTTCGGCAGCGGCTTTCCCAAATCGCTCTTCACGCCGTCCTCGGCCGGCCCCATGT
>JBBDYI010000333.1:0-2272 GCA_040901705.1 Pirellulales bacterium
GCCCACTACCGTCAATAGACCCGATTTTCCACCCACAATCGAGACGCTCACACTGATGCGGCTGCGCCATCGCTGGCCTGTCGTCGAACGCCGGCGAAGCGCTGTACAATGACGTTGCATGAGGACGCTGACCAAATCTGGGCGAGCAGACGGGAAGTGACGAAACCGAACGATGCACGAAGGACAACTGGTCTATTGGTCGGCACGCGCTTCCGGTGTGGCGTATTTCGTGGCCGTCGTTCTGGCGGGCCGACGGGGTCGCGGTGGGCGATCGGACGTCGCGGTGCGAACCGCCTGGACCGTCGCGTGTGGCTTGCTCGTCGCCCACGAGATATTGGCGATCGCTTTGTCGTTCGGCTGGAGCCAATCGCTGGCGTGGCGGCGGATCGCCGAGCAGACGCTCGACGTCACGGGCGTCGACTTCGGCGGCGGATTGGTCGTCAACTACGTTACCGCGATCGTATGGACCGCCGATGTCGCCTGGTGGTGGATTGGCCCAGCTTCGCACGCCGCGCGGCCCCGGTGGATCGACGTCAGCCTGTGGACACTGCTCGCCGCGATGTTCTTTTTCGGTGCGGTGGTGTTCGCCGACGGGTGGACCAGAACCGCCGCCGCGGCCATGTTTGCCGTTGCCGGAATCTGGCTCGTCGCATGCGCTCGGCAGCGGCCTGAACGAACGATAGGGTGCTCTGCGAGCACCTAACGAACGCACGCAACCGCCAGGAACCCATTCGTTGAAAGTCGCTTATCTCACCTCCGGCGCCGGCGGGATGTTCTGCGGAAGCTGTCTGCGCGACAACACGCTGGCGCGGCATCTGATGCAGCTTGGCTGCGACGTGGAATTGCTGCCGACTTACACGCCGATTCGTACCGACGAGCAGGACGTGAGCAGCGACCGCGTGTTGTACGGCGGCATCAACGTTTACCTGCAAGAGAAGTTGTCGCTGTTTCGCCACGTGCCGCGCGTGCTCGACGCCTGGCTCGATTGGCCGCGGCTGCTGCGGTGGGCCACGTTCGGGCGGATCAACACGAACGCCGCGGAGCTTGGCGGGCTAACCGTGTCGATGCTGCGCGGCGAAATGGGTCATCAGAAGAAAGAAGTCGGTCGGCTGGTCGACTATGTCGCGGGCACTTCACGGCCAGACGTCGTCAATCTCAGCAATATCCTGATCGCCGGGTTCGTGCCGGCGCTGAAGCGGCGGCTCGACGCGCCGGTGATCGTTACGTTGCAAGGCGACGACCTGTTTCTGGCCGATCTGCCCGAGCGCGATCAACGGGCGGCGATCGACGCGATTGGTGCGCTCGTGCCGCACATCGACGGCTACATCACGTTTAGCAATTACTACGCCGACTTCATGAGCGAATGGCTGCGGCTGCCGAGGGAGAAGTTTCACATCGCGCCGCTGGGGATCGACGTGGCCGACTTTGGCGTCGAGCGGCCGATGCGATCGAGCGACCGTCCGCCGACGATCGGGTTTTTGGCCCGACATTGTCACGCCAAGGGGTTGCACGTGCTGGTCGATGCGTACCTGAAGCTTCGTGCTCGGCGGCCGGGCGACGTGGTGCGGTTGCACACGGCCGGTTGGCTCGGCGAGGGCGATCGGGCGTATTTCGACGAGCAGGTGGCACGATTGCGGTCGGCCGGATACGAGAGCGATTGCCACTTCGCGGGCGTAGTCGACCGCCGCCAAAAAGTCGATTTCCTGTCGTCGATCGACGTCTTTTCCGCGCCGACCGTTTATCGCGAGCCGAAGGGACTGTTCGTTCTGGAAGCACTGGCGAGCGGCGTGCCGGTCGTTCAGCCGGAGCACGGGGCGTTTCCGGAGTTGCTGGCGGCGACCGGCGGTGGGCGACTCGTGCCGCCGGGCAATGCCGACGCGCTGGCCGACGCGCTGGCGGAATTGCTGTTCGACCGTGAGAGCGCCGCCGCGCTGGGGCAAGCCGGGCGCAAGACTGTGCATGAGCGGTTTCACGCGCAGGCCATCGCTGCCGAAACGCTGGAGATCTACCGCCGCGTTTCTGCGGAGCGTTGAACGCCGTCGTGGGGCTGAATTCTATGGGACGTGCAAGGTGATTGGGGCGTCCGCGGCTTTCGACTGGCGCCTCGTCGCCGCGGGCGGTGGTTCGGTGCGATTGTGGCGGGCGGCGAGCGGGGTTTTGTGTACCCAATGCCAAGCGAGGGGTGGCCGAAAATCGGTGGACTTCGGTTTGGCGATCGGGTAGGTTGCGGGGTCGTTTTGGAGACCTAACGGTCGGACGGCGGGGGCGCGGG
>JBBDYI010000333.1:2291-13256 GCA_040901705.1 Pirellulales bacterium
TCCCCGATCCGGGAGAGCAATCAACTGGAAAGCCGGCGGTTTTTGGTGGTTTCTTTTTATTAAACAACCCGAAAGAGGGAATTTGTGAGCATTACTCGCGTTTTTTTTTGCGGCGGATGGATGAATTGGTGCAAAAACATGGTTCCTTCGGAGGGGTGCCGCAGATTGGAGGGCCGGTTCGCCGCTCCGCACTGGGTGAGCCAGTGGCACCCTGAGTTGCCCAATTTCGCGCGACGGCGTCTGCGAGCAGTCTGCTAGCACCCGCGAATCGCCACGTTGTGCGCGCCGGCTAGATTTCCGCCCAGGTAAGATTTAACGATTTTGCCGATTGTGACGAAGACAACAGATATAGCCGGCTCGGCCGCGTTCGTGTTGTGGCCGTTCGAGCCTCGCGGCCAAAGCGGACCGGGCCACCAAATAGGGTGGGCTGAGCATGGCGAAATCCTTCGTCGCCGAGAATCAAAGCACGCGGAGCATTACGATGACTATGCCTCGATGGGCCGTGAAGTGGATCTGTGCCAGCGTCGGCGTCGCCGCGCTACTGACCCTCGTTGGCAGCGCGACCGCCGTCGAACCGCAGGAGTCTGCAATCGGCGGCGTTGCGGCAAGCGTTGCTCAAGCACCGGTTGTCGAATACCCGGCGGAGGGCGCGAATCCCGTTCATGCCGATCCGTGGCACGAAAACTGGACCGACGAGACGTGGGACGATTGCATCCCGCCGGTGTGGTCGCATTGGACGATCAACCTCGACGCGGTCTTTTGGCGGCGGAACACGCCGGACGACCTGCAGTTGGCGGTGTCGAACCCCGGCGTGAATCCGAACGCGACGAGCCTGACGTTCGACAACGAAGCCGGGCCGCGGTTGGCACTGATTCGCCGCGGGATTTCCGGTTGGGACGTGGAGTTGAATTACGTGGGGATCGAAGGTTTTCAATCCGAACTCAATATGCCGGGGGCCGTTGATCCGCGCGTGCCCGGCGACGACGCGGGCGGGTTGTACACGTCGACGGCGCTGGGGTTCGGGTTCACGGGCATGCGGGTGCGGTACGATTCGCGTCTGTACAGCGAGGAACTGAATTTGCGGCGACAACTCAACGAGACGTGGACGGGGCTGGTCGGCGTTCGATGCGTTCAGGTATACGAGAATCTCCACGTCGACATCGACTCGAATCTCGCGCCGTTCTATTCGATCGAGGCGGAAAACCGTTTGTTCGGATTGCAACTCGGCGGCGAGGGCAAGCTGTTCTGCACCGAGCGGTTTCTGCTGACCACGTCGCTGAAGGCCGGTTTGTTCGAAAACAATTCGGAGCAAGCGACCACCGACGTGAGCGGCGTGCTGGCCGGCGCGGCGCCGCCGGTTTCGTTACGGGCGAGCACCAACCAGGCGTCGTTCGTCGGCGAACTCGGTCTGTTGGGCACGTACCGGCTGAGCGAAACGATCCTGCTGCGGGCCGGGTACAACGTGATGTGGATCGACGACGTTTCGCTGGCCAGCGAACAGTTGTCGGCGAACGAATTTCAGACCGTTGCGCCGCCGCCGGATACGGCGCTGCGAAGCGTGCGGGCCGATGGCTCGCTGTTTTATCACGGGGCCGTTGTGGGCGTGGAAATGACCTGGTGATTGGTCGCAATTCGCCGCCCAGGCTCGCTGCCGACACGACGGCGCAGGCCAGAATTCCCGCTAATCCAAAAGAAACCGCTTGATGCCGATTAGCCGGCTTGGCGGTACATGACGAAGCTCATTCCGCCGAGAATCAGCGAGCCGATGATAAACCCGATGTTCATCACTATGGACGCGGTGCTCACGTGAAACACGGCGAGATCGACGATCATGAAGATCAGGATCAGGGCCGAGGCGACAAGCCCCGACAGGGCCAGGATCTTCGACATTACGGTTCCCCTCAACAAACTTTCCGTCCAACTCCCACAAGCTACTTAGTATAGCTGACACTCTTTGGACCCGTAAGATGCCGCGGTCCACGAAGAATGGATAATCTAGATAAAATGGGGTGTTTTTGTGGTGGCACCGTTCGGTGACGCGGATAAATCGTGCGTTGATCCTGGTTGCGAACGGATTCTACGGCCCTATCCGGAGGGTGGTGCGCGCGATTGCATTGCTTCATGGCGACGACGCGGCGTCCGGGCGTGCAACTGGGCCGCGATCGATGCTGGCCAGGGGCCGATTCGACCGCTATACTCCGTGCGATATCGGTGTTGGATTTCGCGCCCCGCGCTCTCCGCATTCCTCATCCTGCCCGGCCGCCATGCCAACCATAAAATTCACAAAAGAGAAGAAAGAGATACAGGTTCCTGCCGGCTCGAATCTCCGCCAGGAAGCGATGAAGGCCGGCATCAACCTCTATCAGGGGATCAACGGATTTGGCGCGGGCCTGAACAAGGTGGTGAATTGTCACGGCTTCGGGCTGTGCGGATCTTGCCGGGTGAACATCGTCAGAGGGATGGAAAACGCTGGCCCGATGGGGACTTACGAGAAACTCCACTTCAAAGGAATTCCGATCCCGGAGCCACTCTCCTGTTTCGCCTACCTCGGAAATGAGGAAACGATGCGACTGGCCTGCCTGACGACCGTCAACGGCGACATGGAAGTCGAGACCGGTCCCGAGTTGAATCTGTTTGGCGACAACTTTTTCAGCTAGCGAGCTTATTCGGCGAGCAAGATTCTTCCGCGAGCAACGCGGATTTCGGCGTTTTTCGAATCCGCCGGCGCGTTCTTGTTCCGCCGCGTTTGATTTACAATCGAACGGCAGGTGGAATCGACCTATCATGCAAGCCGCGCCGATTCCGTGCGCGGCGGTGCCCCCTGAAACGGTTTGCCGTAGCCCATGCATTGCCGAGGCGCGTTGTGATCGCAACGTCGACGTTCGCGTTTGGCTGCCATCGGTCGAAAACCGAGTGGACGCGTGCTGCGTCGCTTGTGGCTGCATTGGCGCTCGCTCTTGCCACGAACGCCATCGCTTCGGCCGAGCCAGGCGTCGCCGACAAACCGTGGGCGGACGTTCCGGCGGAGAGCCGGACGATTGCCAGCGGCATCGGCGGCATGGCGTGGCTCGACGCACGGCGGTTGCTCGTCGTCCACGACACCAAGGTTGGCTCGGACGGCCCGCGAATCGGCGTGTTGCGGATTTCCTCCTCCGGCGAACCGCGGTATCGCGCGGCCATAGTCGATTGGAGCAAGGCCGGTGGCGAGTCGAACGACCTGGAGGCGCTCGCCGCGATCCCGGACAAACCGGGCGAGTTTTTCGCCGTCGAGAGCGGCTATTATCAGCAGCAGTACGGCCGGTTGATCCGGTTGCGGGCAAAGTTCGAGGAAAATGGGGTGTGTCGTGTGGCGACGGTTTCGGCATGGCAACTGCCCGACGATACGGACAACGTCGAAGGGCTAGTCTGCGTGAGCCGTGGTGCGGGCAAGCTGCTGATCGTGCTGGGAGAGCGGGGCGGCGAGGTATCGGAAGCTTCGACGTCTGGCCGGCTGCGGTGGACCGAGTTGGACCTCGACCGGCCAGGGCGTTTGTCGATCGGCGAAAACGCGCAAGCATTGCTGCCAATTCCCACCGCGGGCTGGGCGAGGCCGAAGTCCGTCCGCGGCTGTGGCGATCTGTATCTCGACGCAAAAGGCCGATTGTGGTCCGCGGCGGCGGAAGACCCCGGCGACGCCGGACCGTTCCGCTCGGTGATATTTCACGCCGCCACGGTCGATGCCAAGGCCGGGTCGGCCGTCCGCGTGGAAGTCAAGCCAGCGGCGAAGTGGACGCTCGACGGCGCGAAGGTCGAAGCAATCACCGACCCGCTCGCGGGCGTCGGCGAGTTATGCATTGCGACCGACGACGAGAACTACGGTGCATTGTGGCGGCCGCTCGCCCTGCCGCAAGAGTAACCTGCCACGACAACAATTAGGGTATCGCCGACGATGAAACAAGTGATCGCGGTCGTCAAACCGTTCCTGGCGGAAAAAGTGCTCGAAAGTCTGCGGCTCGCACCGATCGAGGCCTGTAGCGTCCGCGAAGTGAAGGGCTTCGGACGGCAGAAGAACTATCTCGATCAGTACGGCGACAGCGAATACTCGATGGCGTTTCTGCCCAAGGTCGAGGTCAGCCTGTGGGTCGACGACTCGCGCGTCGACGAAGTGATTCGCCAGATCGTCGAAGTCGCCCGGACGGGCCGCATGGGCGACGGCAAGATTTTCGTGCTATCGATGCAGGAAGCCGGCACGGTCGTGGACATCGAATCTTCCGCGGCGGTTGCGCCCGATGCGCCGAAGGCGCGACAATCGGCCGCAACAAAATCCGCCACGACGAAGGATGCTCCCCGCCGCAAGTCGGGCCGGAGTTGATGCGACCAGATAACCAGCGTTTTCGGCACTTGGCGATTCCGCTTGCCTTGCCCGCGGCGGGTCCGCGGGAATAGAATGCTCGCGGTCGCATCGCGCGGCCACATGCGGCGACGAAAGCGCGTGTTCGCGCGGCGGTTGTTGAACGTGGGCAGTTGAACGTGCGTCTTGCCAAGCGAGGCCGGCAATGTATTGGGCGTGGCTGATCGTTGCGGCGTCTGCGGCGTTGGTGCTGACCCTTGCGCTGTGGCGCGTGCCGCACTGGCTCCGCGAGCGACGCCGGTCGGCGAACGACCAGGCCCGACGCGACTTCCACATGCAGCGCGAACGGCTGGAGTGCGTCTTCTTGCAAACCGCGGCGGTTTCCGGCAAACCGCGCGGGCTGCGGTGGATCGACTGCGATTTCGACAACGACGTGACGTACGCCTGCAACCGGCGGAGTGGCGAATTGGCGGCGTTGGTCGGCTGCACGATCAGCTTCGAGGCCATTGAGGGCGGCGGCATGGAAGACGTTGCCGCCGTGAGCAATCTGCGGGCCGCCACGGCCGTCTTCGAGTTCAACGGCAAAAAGTGGCAAACGCTCGGCCGGGCGATCTTCAACCTCAATCCGGCCGAGACGATCGAGCATTTCCGCGATCAACTCGTGCTCGTCGGACAAGAATCGGCCGGCCGCGCGCCGTAAGCGGACGCAGGCCAAGGTCAATCGGGCCGGTTTGTGTCGTCCTGCGCGCGAATCGGCCATCGATTTTGCGAACAGCGTGTCGGCGCCGATCACCTTGCCGACGTCAACCGCCGTATCGCTGCGGAGCGACTGGATTTCTCGCGAAAAGCGACTATCCTGAAAAATCGAGTTAATTTTGCGATTGCGCCAACCCGTTGGGTCGGGGGGCACTTGCTTATTGGCGGCGCTGCGAGGAATTCATGGTTGCATTACTTACTCTTGCGCGAACGAACACGACCATGAACCAATCATCGGCATGCCGGTCATTGGGGCGGCGAATTGCGGAACGTGCGTCGCAGTGCGTTGCGGTCTTGGTCTTGCTTGCGGCAATCGGCTGCGGCGCAGCGGACAGCGACCCGCAGCAGGGCGCGGGCGCATCGAGCGACGACGTCGGCGCTCGCTATTCGTCGGAAGAGATTTCCTGGCGAGAGTTTTCGCCAGCGGCGTCGGGCGAGCGCGGCGCCGAGAGCGGCGGTTTCACGCCCATCGCCGCAGATTCGAGCGGCGTCGGATTCGTGGCCCCCATCGATAAGCAGCACCCGCTGCGGTTTTTATACCACAGCGGCTTCATGGCCGGCGGCGTCGCCATCGGGGATCTCGACGGCGACGGCCGCAACGATTTGTTCATCGCCGGCGGCCCGGTGCCGAACAAGCTGTATCGCCAAACCGACGCATGGAAGTTCGAGGACATCACCGCGTCGGCCGGCGTCGGCGGCAACGATTGGGCGGTCGGGGCGGCACTGGTCGATATCGACGCCGATGGCGATCTGGACATCTACGTTTGCAATTATGAGCGGCCGAACCAATTGTTCGTCAACGACGGCCAGGCGCATTTCACCGAACAGGCCGCGCGGTTTGGCCTCGACTTGATCGACGCTTCGCTGATGCCGACGTTTTGCGACTACGACCGCGACGGCGATCTCGACGTGTTCGTATTGACCAACCGCGTTTACTATCCCGATGGTCTTCCATCCGGTGACATTATCGAATACCGCAAAGTTCCCGCGGTAAAACAGCCCTACGATCGCTATTTCGGCATCGTTTCCGTCGGCAAGGACCGCCCCACGCTGCGGCCCGTCGGACGGCCGGACTATATGCTCCGCAACGACAACGGTCGCTTCACCGACGTCAGCGGCGCAGCGGGCATCCGCGACGGTAAACACGATTTGGGCTTCGGCCTTTCTGCCACGTGGTGGGATTACGACCAGGACGGCTGGACCGATCTGTACGTCGCCAACGACATGAACGACCCGGACAAGCTGTATCGCAACAACCGCGACGGCACGTTCACCGACGTCATCGCCGACGTGCTGCCGCATACATCGCAGTTCTCGATGGGGGCGGACTTCGGCGATCTGGACAACGACGGCCGGTTCGATTTTCTCGTCGCCGATATGTCGGCCACGACGCACTTCATGCAAAAGACCACAATGGGAGCGATGGGCGCCGGCCGGCCGGAGATCGAGTCCTATGCCTCGCGGCAAATGATGCGCAACGCGCTGTACGTCAACACGGGCACGCAGCGGTTTGCCGAGGCCGCGTATCTGGCCGGACTGGCCGATACCGATTGGACGTGGACGATCAAGTTTGCAGACTTCGACAACGACGGCCGGCTCGACGTTTACGCCACCAACGGCATGACGCGGTCGTTCAACGACAGCGACGTTGTGGCCCCGCGCCGCACGCTGAATACACAGTCGGAGTTCGATGCGTTCAAGGAGTTGCCGAAGCGGCCCGAACAGAATCTGGCGTTCCGCAACCGCGGCGAATTCAAGTTCGACGACGCGAGCAAGGCTTGGAAACTCGACCACACCGGCGTCAGCGGCCCGTCCGCACACGGCGATCTCGACGGCGACGGCGACCTCGATCTGGTCGTCGTCAACTTGGACGAGCCGGTGAGTCTGTATCGCAACGACAATCGTAGCGACAATCGCGGCGACGCGGGCGGCGGCCATCGCGTGATGTTTTCGCTCCGCGGTCGCTCCGGCAATCGATTCGGCGTCGGCGCTCGTCTGAAGCTGGAAACCGGCTCCGGCGTGCAAGTCCGCCAGTTGATCCCGAACACCGGCTTTCTCGGCGGCAACGAGCCGGCGGTGCATTTCGGACTCGGCGACAGCGCGCAAATCGATCGCGTAACGATCGACTGGCCGAGCGGGCGGAAGCAGGAGTTTGAGCGGCTTCCGGCCAATCGGCATTACACAGTTTTCGAGCCAGACACGTCGCCGCCGTCGTACGACTCGCTGCGCGCTCCGCAAACGCCCGGCAAGACGTGGTTTACTCGCAGCGACGCGGCGCGCGGCATCGTTCACGTCGAGCAGCCGTTCGACGACTTCAAGCGGCAGCCGCTGTTGCCGAATCAGCTATCGCAGCTTGGGCCTGGACTCGCCTGCGGTGACGTGGACGGCGACGGCGACGACGACATTTTCGTTGGCGGGGCGCACGGACTGTCGGGCAAACTGTACGTCAACGAAGGTCCGAGCGTCCTGTATCGCGCGCAAATCAACGCCTGGACCGCCGATGCGCAATGCGAAGACATGGGTGCATTGTTTTTCGATGCCGATAGCGACGGCGATCTCGATCTGTACGTGGTGAGCGGCGGTGTCGAGTGCGAACCGGGCGACGCCGTGCTCCGCGATCGGTTGTATCTCAACGACGGCAGTGGCCAATTCACCAAGGACGCGGCCGACGCCCTGCCCGATTTGCGCGACAGCGGCAGTGTGGTGGCGGCCGCCGACTACGACGGCGACGGCGATCTCGATTTGTTCGTCGGCAGCCGGGTCGTACCGGGGCAATACCCGCTCTCGCCGCCCAGCAGATTGCTGCGCAACGACGGCGGCAAGTTCGTCGATGCGTCGGCCGAAGTCGCGCCGAGCCTCGCCACCGCGGGCATGGTCACATCGGCCGTTTGGAGCGACGCCGACAATGACGGCCGCGTCGATTTGTTCGTCACTAGCGAATGGGGATCGCTACGGCTGCTCGTCAACGAAAACGGCCGGCTCGTCGATCGCACGAAAGAAGCCGGCCTCGCCTCGCGAACCGGCTGGTACAACGGCATCGCCGCCAGCGACGTGGACAACGACGGCGACATGGACTACATCGTCACCAATTTTGGCCTCAACACGAAATATCACGCCGGCGCCGAAAAACCGGCTCTGCTGTACTACGGCGACTTCGACGGCAGCGGCTCGATGCAACTCGTCGAAGCCGGATTCGAGCACGACAGCCTGTTCCCGATCCGCGGGCGGAGTTGTTCGTCGCGGGCGATGCCGTTCATTCGCGACAAGTTCGCCACGTACAAAGATTTCGCCCTGGCTTCGCTCGACGACATCTATACGGACAAGTGCCTCGAGGACGCCAAGCGGTTCGAGGCGACTTCACTGGAGTCGGGCGTGTGGATGAACGCGGGGCTTGGGCCGCGGGTCACGGGCGCGTCGCAGTTCGAGTTCGTTCCGTTGCCGCGGATTGCCCAAATCTCGCCGTCGTTCGGCGTCGTGGCGGCGGAGTTCAACGGCGACGGCAAGCCGGATTTGTATCTGGCGCAGAACTTCTACACGCCGCAGTGGGAAACCGGCCGCATGGACAGCGGCGTGGGCTTGCTGCTTACCGGCAACGGCGACGGCACGTTCACGCCGGTGTCGCCGAGCGAAAGCGGCCTTGTAGTGCCCGGCGACGCCAAGAGCGCGACGGCGGCCGATCTGAACGCCGACGGTCGGCCCGACATCGTCGTCGGCGTCAACGACGGCGAGCTTTCGGCGTGGCAGCGAGGCGCATCGGATTCGACGAGCGCCGACGTGCTTGCGGTTCGGCTAAAAGGCCCGAGCGGCAATCCGACCGGCGTCGGTGCGCGAATCACCGTGACGGACGACTCCGGCCGTTCGCAAACCGGCGAGATTCACGCCGGCGGCGGCTATCTCTCGCAATCGGCGGCCGTGGCCTGGTTCGGCGCTGGCGGCGCCAAGCCGGCGCGGATCGAAGTTCACTGGCCAGACGGAACCACAACAAGTCTTTCTGGGTCAGAGGCGTTGTCAACCTCGCACGGCGGCGCGATTCTGATCGAGCGGCGCTGAATAATCGCGCATGCCGGCAAAACCCTAACCAGGGCGAGTCCGTAGAAACCGAAGCGGCAACGTCCTCACGCAGATTTCCCAAAATAGCTTTCATCGCGCGCATCGTCCCTCGGCGACGTGAGATTCATCGCGACCGTCAGCGTCAACCCGATTTGCGGCAACGGCTTAGGACTTCCCGCGTTGCCGCGTCACCCCACTTCTCGGCATCATCAGGAGTCGTTTCATCGGAGCATACGGCACGAGCGGCGGAAAGTTCTTAAAGTAACTGGCCCCCACGAATCGAAACTATCTTTCGGAAGGCTTGTTCGGCGAACGCCAGGAGTTCGTAATCCGCGGCCAACGCGGGTTAAGAGCTTGGCAACGTTTGCCGATAAGCCGTAGGGGGGATCTGCCAGAAAGACCGCGCCACGACTCCCAAGTCGAGGCATCGCCGCCGTTCGTCTATTGCCCACGACCTTGGGCGATCGACGGATTTCTGTGCATTCTCCCCGCGCGTTGCGCGTTTGCGCGAAGTCGGTTATCGGTGCGAGCGTTTGCGCGCCGCAGAAAGCCCGCCGAAGGAGAGCGTGCTTTTTGTGGCTCGGACTTCGCGAGCCGCCAAGATGCCGACGGAGTCGACCGCACACCTTCCGATGGCGCGGATCAGAGGGAACTGAAACCAAGCCACACGACAGAAGCGAAGTTTAGACCGGTCCCGACCCAGATGTTCGCGAATCGTCGACCGTTACCCCATAACGATCGACGCGATGTGAAAACCGCCGTCACCGCAACGGCGATTGAATCATCACCCGCGGGCAAGGGGCCAATCCTTGCAGTCGGATAGGTGACATCCGAGGCAAGGTCAAGTTCCCACACCCAGCGAAAATACACGGAGTGCCTGTAATGAAGGTCTTCACAACCGGACAGGTCGCCAAGATCTGTAAAGTGGCTCCCCGCACGGTCAGCAAGTGGTTCGATTCAGGTCGTCTCAAGGGTTACCGCATTCCCGGCTCGCAAGACCGGCGAATCCCGCGAGACTATCTGATCCGGTTCCTCAAGGAACACGGCATGCCGCTTGGGGATCTGGAAGACGAGACGATGGCCAAGGTGCTGATCGTCGGCCAGGATCAAGTGCTGATTGAAAACCTGAAACGCGAGATTCCGTCGGAACGGTCGTTCAAGGTCGCCATCGCTTCGAGCGGATTCGAAGCCGGCATCCAGGCCGAAAGCTTTCATCCCGACTGCATCATCGTCGACTTCTCGATTGGCCGGCACGAAGCGTTGCAGATTTGCCAAAACCTGCGCCGCAACACCGAGTTCACCGAGACGATCCTCATCGCCCTGTTGCCGGACGACGGTAGCCCGATGAGCTTCGACCGTTCGACGATCAACGAGACGTTCAAGAAGCCGTTCGACGTGGCCCTGCTGGCCGAACGCCTTCGCACGCTGATCGGATCGCGCAAGGAGTTGGTGTAGGATACAAGCGGAACGTCGTCCGGCCTCGCCGCCGGGCGACTACAGGTTCGCTTCCATATCTTCCCCCCACTCCCAAAACCAAGCGAACCCCTCCGCGTCCTCATACCGAATCAGCGAGACTACAACCCGTCGCGGTTAGACCCCCGCGACGGTTCATTTTTTGTTGTTTCTCTACGTTGTTTCTCTGCGGCCGGCGTTCTTGCCGCACGGTGTCGGGAAGGGCCTCCGAGGGCCGGCGTTGCCCGATTGTCAATCCGCCGTTCCAAGGGCAGTTTCCAACGAGCGGCCGAATCGCTCGCCATCGCCGCAAGTCCAACGCTGTGTGGGCGTCATGATTGTGGGTTAATTTGGGTGGTCTTTCCAGAAGGCTTCCC
>JBBDYI010000334.1:0-1921 GCA_040901705.1 Pirellulales bacterium
CGATTCGTAGTCGGCACTCGCCGAGCTTCGGTCAGCGGCTTGCCATCAGGCAGCGATTCACCCTGATAAAGCAAATCGGCCGCCGCCACCGCCATCCCCGCGTCGAGCAACCTCTTCACCTCCGCCCGCGGCCCGTCGCCATCGTACAGCGCCGACTTACCGGCCCCGTCGACCCAAATCACCACGTCGCCGTTCCACTTTTTCGGCATGAAGAACGCCGCCGGCACCCGCTCGTTGTGCGTCTTGTTGTGCAGCAGCGACCCGAACTCCCAATAGTCGCCGCGGTCGTTCTTAACCGGCAACGCCTCCTGCTCCACCTCGCCGGCGTCGCTCAACCGGCGGCCGATGATCGCGTCCCAACCGCCGCCGACCACGCGGCGAAACTCGGCCAGCGACTTCGCATCCGTCGGCTTGAGCGCCTCGATCTGCCCGCGCGAATCCGCGTCGAGCGCCTTGCAAAGCGCCACTTCCGCCTCCTCGTCCATCTTTGGCTTCGGATGCGCGTCGTCCCACACGGTCATTTCCTCGATCGACAGCGGCTTGTAGTCGCGCTCTTCGATCGGCGCATCGGCGGCCAGCTTGAGATGCTCCTTGAACCACCCATACATCATCGCCCGGCTGGTCTGGTTGTAGTTGTGGCCGAAGTCAAAGTGTTTGGCCATCACGTTTCCGGGCGCGCCGAGCATGGCGTAATGCTGTCGCAACTCCGGATAGCCCTTGGTCATCAAATCGACGGTCCAGTCGTCGGCGGAGCTCATCGCCAGCGGCCGCGGTGCGAACATGGCGGCGAATTCGATATTGCCCGTCCCCACGCGAAGATAAGTCGCGTTTTCGCAAGTGCAGCCGCCCTGCATCGCGGTCGAAACCATCACGGCCGGAAACGCCGCCGCCGGCCGATCGTCGATCGCACACAGAATAAACGTCTGCGTCCCGCCGCCGCTCGCCCCGGTCACGCCGATCCGCTTCGCATCCACGTCCGGCAACGAGCTAAGAAAATCGAGCGCCCGAATCGAGTTCCAAGTCTGCAAGCCAAACACGTTTTGCAGCCGCAGTTCCGCCTGGGCGCTGAAAAATCCCCAACGATCCGCCGCGTTCAAGTTCGGCCGCTGCTTGGCGAAGCCATGCACCAGCGACTGTGGCAGCGGCGCGCTATCGGCATAGCCGAGCATGTCGAAATGAAACACCACGCAGCCCATCCGCGCCAGGTGCACGCACCGCGCTTGCAGCGGATGCTGCCCGCCGACCTCGAACTTCTCCGCGCCGCTGGCCAGTTCGCCCTTGATCGAGTCGCCATGCGTATGAAATCGCCCGTTCGACCAGTGCCCATGCGGCGATAGCACGGCCGGCAGCTTGCCCGACTTTCCCTTGGGCCGATACAAACTGCCCGTCACGTACAACCCAGGAAACGACTCGAAATACACCCGCTCGACCGTATAATCGTCCCGCTCCACGCGGCCATGAATGACCGGCTCAAGCGGCCCCTTGGTCGGCATCGGCCACAGCCCGCACGCCACCAGAATCTGCCGCCGCACCTGCTCTCGCCGCACCTTCCAGGCCTCGGCGTTCTCGCTCGGCGTAAACGGGAAATAGCTGTCCAAATGCCGCAACTCACCCAGCCGCGGATCGTCGAGCGCCTCGCCTTCCGGCACAACCCGCGGCGCGGCGGCATCGGCGATTCGCCCATCGAAGCCCCACACGTTCAATGCGAACAACGTCGCGGCGACAACGGGAGTAAAGCGGAAGAATCGTCGCATGGCAAACCTCCTGAAGAAGGCGATCGGTGGGAGAAACGCGGCAGGTCGCGTTCGCCAGTCTAATCCCGGCGAATTCAACGTGCCAGCAATCGCCCAACAACCGCGACCATTGTCGAAAACCCCACGAATTCAGATAATTCACGCTGCCGGTTCGACCGCCTCACCCG
>JBBDYI010000335.1:0-13212 GCA_040901705.1 Pirellulales bacterium
CCGGCCAACCCGAGTTGGTGGTCGCGGTATATCGCGACGCCACAATTACGCAAATGGTCACTGCTGCCCAAGAGTTCCTGGGATCATGGCAACGTCGCGCGGTGGGAACATCCCGAGCTGCGTTCGGCGATGCGGATCGATACTGGATCGTGGGAAGCGTTGCCGTTGCCGGTGGAACAGATTGGCATGCCGCACGTCGTCGAAGTCGAATACCCCAGCGACATGGCCCAGTCGCTGGGTATCAGCATTCTGGATCCGAACGCGGCCGGCGAACTCGTGCCGGTGGGACTCGATTCGGGCGTTTACAACGAAACGCCCGCGAAGGACGAACCGGCGAAGTGGCTCAAGCACCGCATCGTGTTCTGGCCGCGGAGCAAAACGCCGCTGATCTTGCTGGTCAATCGCCACGATTCGCGGCCGGCCGTGCATGGAAAGATTCGCGTGCTTGCGGGGCCGGCTCATTTGCCGACTTCGCGGCGGCCGGGGGAGTTGCGTCCGGAGCGGTTGTTGGCGGGTTATCTCGAACGGCCGCTGCTGGCGGAGAATTTTTCGGCCAGCGAAGCTTACGACTCCTTCAGCCGCCGCAGCCTCGACGACTGGGTGACCTATTTCGAAGCGAGCACGCGATTGGCGGAGTATCTCGACCACGTCGGATACGGCGGCGTGATGGCGGCCGTGGCCAGCGAAGGGAGCACGATCTATCCGTCGCGCATGCTGGAACCGACCCCGCGAAGCGACACGGGCGTGTTTCTGTCGACCGGCGGCGATCCGTTTCGCAAGGACGGTCTGGAGTTGCTGCTGCGCGTGTTCGACCATCGTTCGCTGACGCTGATTCCGGCCGTTCAGTTTTCGACGCCGCTGCCGGCGCTGGAGGCACTACTCGATCGCCATCCGGAAGCGGCAGCCGGCATCGTGCCGATTGGCCCCGACGGACTTCCGGTTTCGACGGTCGAGGCAATCGCGATTGGCGGCGGAGCGTACTACAACCCGCTCGACGAGCGCGTTCAAAAGGCGATGCTCGACGTGATCGCGGAGTTGGTCGAACGGTATGGTGAGCATCCGTCGCTCGGCGGCGTCGCCGTACAGCTTTCGACAAACGGCTATGGTGTTTTGCCCGGCGTGCAGTGGAGTCTCGACGACGCGACGTGGGCGACATACGAACGGGACACGGGACAATCGCTCGCGGCCCAAGGGCCGGACCGTTTTGCGCGCCGCGGCACCGCCGTGGCGGGGCAGCAGCGCGCGGAGTGGCTGAAGTGGCGAGCGGATCGGCTCGCGCTGTTTCAACGGCGGGCCGCGGCAATCGTCGCGCGGGCCGGGAAGGATTTGCGATTGTACGTTTCGGCCGTCGGCGTCTGGGATTCGCCGGACGTGCGCGAGCGACTACGGCCCAGCTTGACGCGGGCCACTCGGGTTGACGAAATGTTGCTGTCGGTGGGAATCGACGTGGACGCCTATCGGCGGCCCGACATGGCTGGCGTCGTATTCCTGCGGCCCAACCGCTTCGGCCCGCCGTCGACGCTCGACCGGCACGCGGCCGACCTGGCATTGAATCAGTCGTGGGAACTCGACCGGTCGCTGTTCGCCGCCGGCCCCGTGGCGAGCGTGTTCTATCATCCGCCGTCGCGGCTGCGTTTGCCGTCTTTCGACGAAAAAAGTCCGGTCGGGCGGCAAAAGACTTACGTCTGGCTGGCTGCGCAGATGTCGCCCAGCGGCGTCGAAAACCGACGACGATTCGTGCATGCACTGGCCACGGGCGATGCCACGGCGATGTTCGACGGCGGCTGGATGATGCCGCTGGGGCAGGAAGACAGCCTGCGCGATCTGATCGACGTCTATCGCCGCTTGCCGGCTGGCCGCTTCGAAACGGTCGAGGATACGCCGCGACCCGTTACGATTCGATTGCGCAGCAAGCATCGCCGCACGCTGGCGTATGTCGTAAACGATTCGCCGTGGCGGGTTGCGCTGGACGTGGAAGTCGCCGCGTCGCCGCGTTGCCGAGCCTTCAGCCTGTCGCCGCAGCGGTCGCTACCGGAATTGGAAAACGTCGGCGGCACGCTGCGGTGGCGGATGACGCTCGAGCCGTACGACGCCGTCGCCGCGGTGTTTACCGAGCCGGGCGTGGCCTTGAGCAACCCGACCGTCGACATCGACGCGGTCGTTTCCGAATCGTTGCGGCGGCGGGTCGAGCAATTGGGCCAACGGGCACAGCGGCTGGCGAAATCGCCGACTTACGACAAATTGGCGAATCCCGGATTCGAAACGCCGGCCGACGTGGGCCAGATTCCCGCCTGGACGGCGAGCGTTCAGCCCGGAACTGCGGTGACGCTCGGCGGCGCGGCGGCAGAAGGGAGTCAGGCTGCGACGATGACTTCGGCAGGGCGCGCGGCGTGGCTGGTCAGCGACGAGCTTGACGTGCCGAAGTCAGGCCGGCTGGCCGTACTGGTGCGGCTGCGAACGGCCGACGCGGTCCGGCAACCGCCGCTGAGCGTGGCATTGGAAATATCGGACGGCCGCGCGTCCTATCGGTTGACGCCGATCGCGGTCGGCGCGGCTCCGGCCAATGTGCCGCTCACCGCGGCTTGGGCCGAGTATCTGTTTCCGTTCGACGACCTGCCGACGACGCCGGGCGCCAAGGTTCGCGTGCAATTCAATTTGGCCGGAGCGGGCGAAGTCCGCATCGATGACGTGCGGCTGCTGCACCTTTCGCTAACCCGCGAAGAGCACACCGGACTGGGAAAAATCGTGTCGCTGGCGAATCTTTACGTTCGCGATGGGCAATGGGCCGATTGCGCGGCGGTGCTCGAAGGGTACTGGCCCCGATTCGTCGAAGAGAATGTGCCGCTGGATGAACATCTCGAGGCCCGCCTCGAACGGCCGGCGGCGGCCACCGATGGCGGCGATGCCGGCGGGGAGAAAACGTCCGAGCGAATTCTCGACCGCCTGAACTTGAAGAGGCTCAAGTCGTACTGATCGCCGCATAGCGCGAAACCTAGCTATAATCGTAGCTGCCGAGCGCGAATGGCGCGCGACCGCTTGCCCCGAACACGCCCGCCGAACGAACATGCCCATCGATCTTGCCGTCGTCCCCGTTGCCGGCCGCGGCACGCGGTTGTTGCCGCTAACCAAGAGCCAGCCCAAGGAAATGCTGCCGGTCGGTCGCCGGCCGGTGGTGCAGCACGTCGTCGAGGAAATGGTCCGCTCCGGCGTGCGGCGGATCATGTTCGTCACGGGCGCAGCCAAGAGCGCTATCGAAAACCACTTCGATATCGACGCGGAGTTGATCGCCCACCTGAGAGAAACAGGCAAGGAAGACCTGCTGGCGGAACTGGCTTTCGAGCGAGAGACGGTCGACTATTTCTTCACGCGACAGCGGCGGCAATTGGGGCTTGGCCACGCCGTGTTGTGCGCCGCGCCGATGGTCGGCGACGATCCGTTCGTGGTCGCGCTGGGCGATACGATCATCGGGCTGAACAACTCGTCGGACGTGACGCGGCGGATGATCGAGGAGTTCGATCGCCGCGGTGCCGACGCCGTGATCGCCTTTCAAGAAGTCGCCGCCGAGGACGTGGTGCATTACGGCATTGCCGAGAGCGAATCAACGCCGGGCGACGTGTTTCGGCTCAAGCGGATCGTCGAGAAACCGTCCGTGAAGGATGCACCGAGCCGGCTGGCCGTGGCGGCGCGATACGTGTTCGGCCCGCGGATTTTCGAGATGTTGCGCAAAACGCAAGCCGGCAAGGGAGGCGAGATTCAGCTAACCGATGCGATCGAGCAACTCATCGCGGCGGGCCGGGGCGTGTACGGCGTGCGGCTTGCACCGGGCGAATCGCGGTACGACATCGGCAACTACGAGAGCTACTTCCGCACGTTCATGGAATTCGCGCTGGCCGATCCACAATACGGCGGCGAAGTGCGGGCGGCGCTAAAGAAGATGCTGGATTGAGTGGGCGTTCCAGTGTCCTGTGGCGAGGTCGGGAGACCGGCCACAACGGCGCGATTGAATCTGCGTGCGGGCCTATGCGCGATCGCGTTGTCGGCGAGCACCGCCACACTTATTTCAGCGCGATCGTCCGGGCCAACGGTTCGAGCACGTGCTCGATCACGTAGCCGTCGACCAGCCGGCGACAGAGCGCGTGCAGGTTTTCCAGCGCGACGGGGAACGACGTGTCGGCCGGAAGGCTGCCGTATTGGCGGGCAGTGACGTAGACGCTGAGCTGCTCTTCGGGATACTCGCCGGTTCGCACTTGATAGGCGTTGGTCCGCGTTTCGATGCTCATGCGGCACTGCAACCGGCAGTTTTCGTCGAGCGCGAGCGTCACCGACGGCTCGTAATTGATCACCGACGCGCCGGGGATTTCAGCCAATTTCTCCATCGCCGACGGACCGCCCAGTGCGTCGGCCACCAGTTGGCTGTGGTTGCCGCGGTAGGTGAAGTCGAAGCCGAACAGCAGGTCGAGCGATTCACAGTCGAGCGGGCTGACCGAGAGCATGTAGGGGACCAGTTCGAGCAACAGGCGGTGCTGTTCGAGGGAGTCTTCGATCTGCTGCGGATTAACCATTCCGGAGCATACCCGCCGCGGCTCGATCGTCGCCCAGCGATAATTGCCCCGTTCTTTGTCCTCTTCGAGCACGAAATCGCCTTTTTCACGGCAATAAAAATTGCGCATCGTCGGGTACGATTTCTGCACCCGCTCGAAGAAGTGCAGGATCGTCTCGCGGTTGGTGGGCAACTCCATTTCCGTCGACAGGTTCATATTGACGTAGAAATCGTCTGCGTACGAACCATACGGATTCATGTCCAGATCCTCACCCATCGGTCGTCACTGATGCGTATCGGGAAGGCGAAAACGGGCGGCAACTCGCTTTGCGGCGGGCACTTTTGCCGAACTTTCAGTATAGGGACGCATCGGCCGGAGTGTCAAAGGACCGATCGCGGACCGATGGGCAGGGTCGAGGTGCCGCCGGGCATCGCGGCGCGCCGCGGCTGGCGTTGTCGTACCCTTATATGATTCGAGCGGCGGTCGACGTTACGTGTCGTTTGGCACTCGGCGCGTGGCATTGGCTGGTGCTTCGCCGCGCCCCGGCGTTTTTTCCCCTCACCGTGGCGGAGCGACCGCGTTCGGGTTATACCGGGATGATCGCACAGGCCCGACGCCCCGCGATTCTTCGACTTGCGCAGCAAAGGACATCGATGTTTCGTTTTCGTGCGAATTCGCCGGGCCGCGCCGGCCTATTATCCGCCCTGTTCGTGCTTTGGGCATTCACGTTTGCCCCGTCGATCGCCGCCAAGGATCGCTCGGCCCCGTTCGATAACCCGCCGCGTTCGGTTCGCTCGCTGCCGTTCGACGTCAAACACACGCTATTGCAAATGCGGCTCGATTTCGATCATCAGGCGATCGACGGCATCGCGACGCACCAACTGGCTCCGTTCGCCGACGCCACGCGGTTCGAGTTCGACATCGCCGACATGAAGATCGCCACCGTGGCCGTTGCCCGCGAGGACGAAGCCGGCAAATCCGCCGAGATCGCTAGCAGCTTCGACACGACCGACGACAAGCTGATCGTTCGCGTGGATAAGCCAGTTGCGGCCGGCAGCGACGTGTGGGTGCGAATCGCTTATCGCGTCGAACAACCGCGGCGCGGCGCTCGCTTCGTCACGCCCGACGCCCGCGAACCGACGCAGCCGCGGATGATGTGGACGCAAGGCGAACCGGAGTATTCGCGGTATTGGTATCCGTGTCTCGATTCGCCGAACGAACGGGCGACGTTCGCGGTGCAAGTCGTCGCGCCGGCGAACTACTTCGTGCTTTCCAACGGCGCGTTGCACAGCACGGCCGAAAACGAGGACGGCACGAAAACCTGGAATTGGCAAATGACGCTGCCGCAAGCGCCATACCTGACGAGCGTCGTGGCCGGCGAATTCGTGGCCCTGACGCAGGAGTGGGACGGAATTCCGGTCGTTTCGCACGTGCCGCCGGATCGGCTCGACGACGCGCGGCGATGTTTGTCGAAGACGCCCGAGATGGTGAAGTTCTATAGCGAAACGATCGGCGTCCGCTATCCGTGGAACAAGTATTCGCAGATTTGCGTCGACGAATACGAATGGGGCGGCATGGAGCACACCACCGCCACGACGCTCAATCTCGGCACATTACACGACGAGCGTGCGGCCCTCGACATGGCCGACGATACCGACAACCTCATTTCGCACGAGTTGGCTCACCAGTGGTTCGGCGATCTGGTCACGTGCAAGGATTGGGGCGAAATCTGGCTCAACGAGAGCTTCGCCACGTACTACGCCACGCTCTGGGCGGAGCACGACCGCGGGGCCGACGAAGCCGCCTGGCAACGCCGCGGCGAGGCCGAAAGTTACTTCGGCGAGGACAAAGGCCGCTATCGCCGGCCGATCGTCACGTATCGCTATCCTTCGCCCGACAGCATGTTCGACCGGCACTCCTATCCCAAGGGCGGCCGCGTGCTGCACATGCTCCGCTATGTGCTGGGCGACGACGGATTTCATAAGTCGATTCAGCTTTACCTGCAGCGGAACAAGTTCTCCGCGGTCGAAACGGCCGATTTGCGCGTGGCCATTGAGAAGGCGACCGGCCAGGGCCTCAACTGGTTCTTCGACGAGTGGGTCTACCACGGCGGGCATCCCGAGTACGACGTGTCGTACACCTACGACGAGGATCAGCGGCAACTCCGGCTCGTCGTCAAGCAAACGCAAACCGTCGACGCGCTTACGCCGCTGTTCCGCATGCCGATCGAGATCGACATCGTGTCGAATTCCGGCCCGACGACGCACAAGATCACGGTTTCCAAAGCCGAAGAGACGTTCAGCTTCTCCCTCGACCGCCGGCCGCGTCGCGTCACGTTCGACCCGCGCGACTACGTGCTCAAGAAGATCACGTTTCACAAATCCCGCGGCGAGTGGATCGACCAGGCGATGAACGATCGCAACGTCATGGCCCGCGACAGAGCCGTCGAGGCGCTGGCCGCCATGACCAACGAGCCGGAGGCCCGCGCGGCGCTGGTGCAGGTGGTCCGCGTCGATCCATTCTGGGGCGTGCGGCACGAGGCAGCCGACGCGCTGGCCAAGTTCAACGGCGATGATGTTCGCAGCGCGTTGCTGGCGGCCTCTGGCGACAAAGTCTCCGGCGTGCGAACCGCGGCGGTCAAATCGCTCGCCAACTTTGCCCACGACGACGTGAAACTGCGTTTGCGTGCGGCGATCAAGGACGATCGTTCGTACTATGTCGTCGCCGAGGCGCTCCGCTCGCTCGCCAAGATCGGCGGCGACGCCGCCAAAGCCGATCTTGTCGCGGCGATGGAACTGCCGAGCCACCACGAGGTGATCCTACGCGCAGCCGCCGAAGGGCTGGCCGAGAAGCCGGACACGGCGCTCCGCGACAAGCTGCTGGCAATGCTCGATGGCCCGACGTTGCCCGAACGGCGGATGGCGATTCTCGACGCCGTCGCCAAATTCGGCCGCGGCGATCCGGCGGCGACCAAGGCGATCGCCGCTCAACTCGACGACAGCCGCCCGCGGATTCGCATCGCCGCGGCCCCCCCGCTGGGCAAGACCGGCGATCCGGCGGCCGTCGACACGCTGCTCAAGTTACGCGACCGCGAGAGCAAACCGCGAAACCTCCAGACCATCGACGAAGCGATAGAGAAACTACGTAGCGGCAAGGAGGCGGCCACGGTGCGCGGCGACGTCGAGAAGCTTCGCGAGCAGAACGACTCGCTCCGCGAGCGGGTCCGCAAGCTCGAAGAGGCCGTTAAGAAGTAGCCGCTGGCATCGCGAGAATGTGGCTTCGGCGAAAGGATTCGCCTCCTACAAAACTGTGATTCGCCTTGAACGGATTCGGGGCTCGGAATAGGCGCTACGCCAGCTTTGGCCGATCGACGACTGCGGAAACGTCGACGTGCGGCGCGGGACTCCACAGGTTTTCCAGGTCGTAATACGCCCGAGTCTTTTCGTCGAACAGATGGATGACGACGTCGCCGTAGTCGAGCAGGATCCATTGGCTGCCGGCGTAACCTTCGATGCCGAGGCGGCGGTCGCCCATCTCTTGTTCGAGGACGCGGTCGATTTCTTCGCTGATGGCGTGAAGTTGCCGGCGGCTGGCGCCCGTGGCGATCACGAAGTAGTCAAAGACGGGCGTGATCCCCCGCAAGTCGAGCACCGCGATGTCGCGGCCGCGGTTGTCGGCCGCGGTCTGTGCGGCGGCCAGGGCCAGGTCCAGGCTTCGCCGAGCACGGTCGGCAGGAGCCACGTCGGTTCGGACGGCAGGTTGGATCACGCGGTTCCTTTCTGAGGATCGGGGTTCGCAGCGCGGGGCGAGGGATTCGGGATTCGAAGGTTGTGAAAGAATCGAATACGCACAAGTCGGACCGCATCCTGTAGGGTGCTCTGTGAGCACCGCGAAGCGTTGTGCGAAGGTGCTCACAGAGCACCCTACGTTCTTCACAACCTCTCACGTCAAAAACAAAGGCGACTCCATCGACGTGGTTGAGTCAGCCGCTCGCACAGCGGCCGACGCACGTCAAGGGACTCGCCTCGATGGTTCGTTCTACGTATCAATCTCACGCGCATCACGCTGGCCTTTCGCCATTGCGATCGGCTTGAATCTCCCACGGTTCGCTGGAAATGCCACCACTTCGCGGCGACGCTCGACCGCTGCCCGAATGCCGTCGCAGGCTACCTTCATTCTACACGGGGCCGGCGGGAAAGCCAGGGATCGCGCTGACGTGCGGAAAGCAAGATTACGCCGCGGAATTCGTTCCCCTCACAGCATGTCCAAAGCATCTACGTCGGCGATCCACTCGACGCCGTCGGGCGGGGCGAGGCCGTCGGTTGCTTGGCGAATCGTGTCGCGCAGTCGTTCGGCGTCGGCGGACATGATGAGCATATGAAAGCGGTATTTTCCGCGCAGTTTCGCAAACGGCGCCGGAGCTGGGCCGAGGAGTTTGTAGTCGAGCGGCGGATTCTCACTGGTGGACGAGCCACCAGTGCCACCCAGCAATGTAGACGAGCCGGCAGCGGCACTCTGGGCGGCTTTTTGGACCCGCTCGCCGAGCGTGGCGGCGAATTGTTCGGCTACTTTTTCCACCGGCCCGCGGACTACCAGCCGCACCAGCGACGTGAACGGCGGATAGCCCAAGCTTTCGCGGATTGGCAGCTCGCAAATCGCAAACTGGTTGTAATCGTGCCGCACCGCCGCTTGGATCGCCGGATGGTCTGGCGAAAACGTCTGCACCAGCACCCGCCCGCCGCGCGGCCCGCGTCCGGTGCGTCCGGCGACTTGCGTGACGAGTTGAAACGTCCGCTCCGCGGCGCGAAAGTCCGGCAAATGCAAACCGACGTCCGCGTTCACCACGCCCACGAGCGTCACGTTGGGAAAATCCAGCCCCTTGGCGATCATCTGCGTCCCCAGCAGGATGCGAATCTCGCCTTCGCGAAAGCGGGTCAGCGCCCGGTCGTGGCTGCCGGGCGACTTCATCGTGTCGGCATCCATCCGCAAGCAGGCGTACTGCTCGAACTTGCGGCGGACCTCCGATTCCAGTCGCTGCGTCCCTTGCCCGCTGTAGCGAATGCCCATGAACTGACATTCCGGGCAGTGCTGCGGCGCGGGCGTTTCGTAATCGCAGTAATGGCACACGGCCCGCTCGAACTCGCGATGGTGCGTGAGCGCGATGTCGCAGTTGGGGCATTTCACCGCCGCGCCGCAGGCCGAACACTGAATGTGCGTGGCGAATCCGCGGCGATTGAGCAGCAGAATCACTTGCCCGTCGTCGTCGAGCGCCCGCCGCATCGCGAGTTCCAACTGCCGGCTGATCGCGCCTTTGGGCTGCCACCGCGACGCCTGTTGCCGCAAGTCGATCGTCATCACGTCCGGCAGCGGCCGCCCCTCGACGCGCTTGGGCAATTCGACCAACCGATATTCGCCCGTCGCCGCTCGCCGCCAACTTTCCAGCGATGGTGTCGCCGAACCGAGCACCAGCGGCACGCCTTCGGCGCTGGCCCGCTCGAGCGCCACATCGCGGGCGTGATACCGCGGGGCTTTGTCTTGCTTGAACGAACCTTCGTGCTCCTCGTCGAGCACAATCATGCCCAGATGCGGCGTCGGGGCAAAAACGGCGCTCCGCGCGCCAACCACGACTTGCACGTCGCCGGCGGCGATCTGTTCCCAATGCCAGTGCCTCTCGGCGTCGCTGAGGTGACTGTGCAACACGGCCACGCGATCGAAACGGGCGCGAAACCGCTGCTTCGTCTGCGGCGTGAGGCTGATTTCCGGCACCAGCACGATCGCCTGCCGGCCGAAGCGGATCACCTCCTCGATCGCCTGCATGTAGACTTCGGTCTTGCCGCTGCCCGTGACGCCGTGCAGCAGAATCGTCTCGTGCCGGCGGGCGTGCATCGGCTCGATAATCGCGTCGAGCGCCGCTTGCTGATCACCATTGAGCCGCAGCGGCGATTCGCGCTCGGCCGGCAGTTCGTCGAACTCGCCCTGACGCACGCGGCGACGTTCCGACGCGATCAGCCCGCGTTTGCGCAAAGCGTTGATCGGCGTCTCGGTGCATTTGCAGGCCAGGGCCAGTTGCCGCGCGGTCGTTGGCCGCGGCACGGCCGCCAGATACCTAAGCACGGCGCGTTGCTTGTCCGTCAGTTGCTCGCTGCCCAGCCGCTCGCGCACATCCGCCGGCACGGAAAGCAGCGTCGCCACGCGCGTTCCCGCCTCGCCGCGGACGCCCGCCGGCACGACCGCTTCGAGCACCGCCATCCAACCGCACAAATAGCGGTCGGCCATCCAGCGCGTAAGCCGCAGCATCGCCGGCGAGAGCAGATTCCGCCGATCGACCAGCCCGGCGACTTCTTTGAGCCGCCGGTCGCCGTGCCGTCGCTGTTCCAACTCGACGCAGTATCCCGTCACCAACCGGTCGCCGCCGCCCAGCGGCACGCTCACCCGGCGGCCGACTTCGATTTGCTCGCGCAACCCTTCCGGCACCAGATAATCGAGCGGCCTTAGCGGCCCAACCGGCACCACGACCCGCGCCACCAACCGCTCGCCGGCATCGTCCACGTCCCACGGCGCGGGATCGGTGTCGAACAGCGTTCGCTGATCTTTGGGCATGTGGCGACCAATCGCGGCGCGTCGATCGAGGAACGGTCGCTACGGCGTGGCTGCGGCGAGAAACCAACGCTGCCGTTAGAGCCGACGGCCAATGGCTTCCGCGATTTGCCGGCAGCGGCTCATCATGGCGTTGAACTGATCGAAGTTGAGCGTTTGATAACCGTCGCTCAGCGCGTTCTCGGGGTCGGGATGGATTTCGACGATGATGCCGTCCGCGCCGACGGCCACGCTGGCGGCCGCCATGTCGGGCACCAGATAAGCGTGGCCCGTCCCGTGGCTGGGATCGACGATGACCGGCAGGTGCGTCTTTTGTTTGAGGTACGGCACGGTCGCCAGCGGGAGCGTGAAGCGGGTGTGTGCCTCGAAGGTGCGGATGCCGCGCTCGCAGAGCATGACGTTGGGGTTGCCGGCGTCGAGAATGTATTCGGCCGCGAGCAGCAATTCTTCGATCGTCGCGCTCGGACCGCGTTTGAGCAGCACCGGCTTGCCGGCCTTGCCGACCGCTTCGAGCAGCCGGTAATTCTGCATGTTCCGCGCGCCGACTTGCAGGATGTCGGCAAAACGGGCGACGAGGTCGGTGTCTTCCGAGGCGACGACTTCGGTGACGACGACCAGCCCCGTTTCGGATCGGGCGGCGGCGAGCATTTCCAGGCCGCGCTCCTTGAGGCCTTGGAAACTGTACGGGCTGGTGCGCGGTTTGAACGCTCCCCCACGCAGCGCGGTCCCGCCGGCGGCTTTGACGGCTTTGGCGCAGGCAAGTATCTGATCTTCCGTTTCGACGGAGCAAGGGCCGGCGATCACGCCGATGGTATCGCCGCCGGCGGTGAAACTGCCCGCCTTGACCACGGTGGGCTCGGGCTTGACCTCGCGGCTGGCGACCTTGTACGGGGCGAGAATCTTGACCACTTCGGCCACGCCGGGACCGCTTTCGAGCGATTCTTTATGGTCGGGTCGTTTCTCGCCGATGGCGGCGATGACGGTTCGCTCGGCACCGACGATGACGTGTGGCTTCAGACCGAGACCGGCGATCCGCTCGACCATATGGTCGATCTGGCTCTGCTCGGCGCCTTTCTTCATTACGACGATCATGTTCGCACAACTCCGCGCCGTAATGGCGGCTGGAAAATAACGCGCGGCAGTACGCCGGTCGCAAATCTGGGACGCGGCGGGTCAGTCGCTGCTGCGCCCGACGCATTCGGCACGAACGAACTGGAAGCGGCTGAACCGGTTACGTCCGGGCGACCTCAATCCAACTCATCGATTCATCATCGTTGCCGCCGCCGGTTTCGGCAATAACGCCGTCGGTTTCGGCAACAAGATTGACCGCCGCGGTTGCCGGCGCGAACAGAGGGCAGCCGCCGGCGGGGTGCAGTATTTCCGCTGCGGTTGATACGGCGGATCATCGCGGTCGACTCTTCTGCCGCGACGCAACATGCCGCTTTTGCCGTCAAGGGTGGCTGAGGGGACTTGAACCCCCGACTTCCAGAATCACAATCTGGCGCTCTAACCAACTGAGCTACAGCCACCGTCGTCGTAACCTATTGCATTTCAATAGGTTACACCTGCCGATCTGGGTTGGGCACTAGAGCCAAGCTCAAGATTCTATCTTCCCGAACCCGAATCAGCGTTCAACCCTGGTAAGCATATCAACACCGCGAGTCGCCATCAATGCGCAAGAGAACAAGACACGTCCCCCACCGCATAGGTTCATAGAACGGCGGATGCCTTTGCTGGCAGGAGTGAAGGGAGTTTGCCGGACGAGACGGGGTGTCTGTCCGCTTGGCTGACGAAGCCGAGGACCGACTCCGCGACAATCTGTACGCCGGTCGCGCTGTGGTCAAGAACAGCGCCGACCGATTCGCTGCCCACTACAATTGCTGCTGACACCCCAGACACCAAGGCGGCAGCACCCCGAAACGCCGGGCACGTCTGGTCGTTCCACGAATTAATCTTATTCGACGCGGTTCTAAATCCATCGCATTAGGGAAACAGAACGATGCTTTAGGCGAGCGGCAAATGGGGAACTACCGGGATTGCTCTTGGTGAAAACGGTGAAACTGGTCAAGTTATT
>JBBDYI010000336.1:0-13196 GCA_040901705.1 Pirellulales bacterium
GGTGCTCTGTGAGCACCTTGGCATAGCGTTTTGTGGTGCTCGCAGAGCACCCTACAATTCATTCTCAACCGCTCACGCGACGTGCCGTGCTCGGCGGGCGTGGATTTCCCGTTGAATCCGTGTGTGGGCGTCTTGCAGCAGGGCCAAGATGTCGTCGCTCGTAGCATCCTCGTCGAGCATCACCAGCACCGCGCCGCTTTGCGTCGCGATCAGCCGCCGCGTCTCGTTGGCGACGACGTGCTTGGGAGGCGGCGAGGCCGCATCGGAAGAAAGTCCACATGCCCAAGTCTTCGTCGCCGCGATGTCCGGTCCCCAGCTGCGAGCGCCGGCCGGAGTGGCGCGGACGTCGGACAGGTTGGTCCAGGTATGCGGCATGATGGCAGTCGAAGTTGCGTGGCGTTGTCCTGGCGCATCATCGGCAAAAACCGCAAATCGGCTTTGGCCCGAATTCGCGACGGCCGCGCTGCGCCAGCACGCTGTGCAGCGGAAACTCCGAGCCACGTGGCTGCCATCGCACCGACGCTAGCACACGACGACATCACGATCACGCCAATCGAGCGGCGGGAGCTTACGCCGACTGGGAAAAGCTGTCAACGCGAGAATCGTGCCTGCGAAAATGGTGAATTTGGAGAGCATCGGCGACGGATAATCGTTGCGGCAACAGCCCGCCGTCGTAGCGGCGGTCGTTTGCATTGAATTGTCCGCAGGCCGCGCGCCGATGCACCCATCGTCGGGCCTTGCCTATCGTTCCTCACCGGCAATGCCGACAAGCACCGCGCCAACCGAGCGACCGCACGAAACGGAGTCACCCCACACGGAGCCGCCGCATCATGAAGTTCCCGAACCTTCTTTCGTCGTCGAAGCGCTGGAAGTCGGCCACAGCCGCGCTGCGTGCGGAGCTTGCCGAAGGGCGAATCCTGGCCGCGCAAACCGCCATTTGCCAGATCGCCGCCGCCGGCGTTTTGCCGCGGCTGGCCGACGCCGAGCTGCGCGTGTTCTCGCAGTTCGGCGACGACGGCATCATTCAATACCTCGCCCGCCTGCTCGACGTACAGCCGACGACGTTTGTCGAGTTCGGCGTCGAAAACTACACCGAAGCCAACTCGCGATTTCTGCTGATCAACAACAATTGGCGCGGTCTGATCCTCGACGCCAACGTCGGATACATGGAGTCGGTCCGCCGCGACTCGATCTACTGGCGGCACGATCTGACGGCCGTGGCCGCGTTTATCGACCGCGACAACATCAACGGCCTGATCAGCGACAATGGATTTCGCGGCGACCTCGGCATTCTGAGCATCGACATCGACGGCAACGACTATTGGGTGTGGGAGCGGATCGACGTCGTGCGGCCCACAATCGTGATCGCCGAGTACAACAGCGTGTTCGGCGGACGCCGCGCCGTTTCTGTGCCCTACGATCCGGCCTTCTATCGCACGACGGCCCACTACTCGAACCTGTACTGGGGTTGTTCGCTCGCGGCGCTGTGCGTGCTCGCCGAGCGCAAGGGCTACGGCTTCGTCGGCTGTAATTCGGCGGGCAACAACGCCTACTTCGTCCGCAACGACCGGCTCGGTCCGCTACGCCCGCTCACCGCCGAGCAAGGCTACGTCGAGTCACGATTTCGCGAATCGCGCGACACCGACGGCAATCTCACGTACCTTGCCGGCGAAGCACGACGGCAAGCGATCGCCCAAATGAGCGTCGTGGATGTCGCGTCCCGTGTAACCGTTTCGGTCGGTTCGCTTTGATCGCGCCGCTACTGCGATCACTCGGCGACCGCCGCCGCTCCGTCCGCGCCCGGCGTGCGGCTGCCTAACTCGCGATCCAGGTCCAGCATTGCCGATGGATCGTCTTTCACCATCTGGAACTTGGCCACCACGTCGCGGGCCGTCCGTTCTTCTTCGACCTGCTCGGTGATGAACCACTGCAACTGCACCAACTCGGCGAACGCCCGTTCCTTGAACGCCAGTTCGTAAAGCTCCTCGATCCGCCGCGTCACCGACGCCTCTTGCTCCAGAGCCTTCTCGAATACGCCGACGATCGAACCGTAGTCGGTCGGCTGCTTGCCGATTTCGCGCAGTTCGACCTTACAATTGCGGGCGAGCATGAAGTTATATAGCTTCATCCCGTGCGTGTATTCCTCCTCGCTCTGAATCCGCAGCCACTGGGCGCAGCCGCGAAAATTCTGCAGCTCGCAGTAGGCCGACATCGAAAGATAAGAATACGACGACGTCAACTCGTAGTTGATCTGATCGTTCAGGGCGTTTTGTACGACTTGACTAAGCATGGCGTATCGCTTTTTGGTTGATTGGGAAGAAACTGTCCTGCTTTTTCGGCATAAACGCGCGGCCGAACGAATTCGCCGCATCATTGCCGCATTCTACGCGCTTGTGACCGATTTGGCCACGCTGGCTATCGGTCGTAAAACCGCTTGCCGCTTTTCGCCATGTCCAAGAGCATCGCCGTCGGCTTCATCCGCTCTCCCAACGACGAATACGGCGTGAGCATCTCGACGATCTTCGCCGCGCCGAGCGTGTCGGCCCAAAACAGCAGCCCGCCTTTGAACGGCGGAAAGCCGACGCCGTAGATCAGACCGAGGTCGACATCGCGGACGTCACGAACGATGTTCTCTTCCAGCACCCGAGTCGCTTCGAGCACCATCGGCAGGAACAGACGATTGGACAGATCGTCGCGCGACAGTTTCTTCGGCTCCCGCACCAGCGGCGCGATTAGCCGGTCGAACTCGTCGTCGTGTTCGCCGCGGGCCGTGGCGTGTTTGTAGCGGAAGAACCCCGCGAGCGACTTCTGGCCCAGCCGGCCGGCCTTGATCAGCGTCGGCAACACCGACGTGGCGACAATCCGGTCGGGAAACGCCTCGTGCATGACGAGGCCGGCGTTGGTCGCCGTGTCGAGTCCGACGACGTCGTATAGCGTGAGCGGTCCCATCGGCATGCCAAAGCTCTTGGCCGCCTTTTCGATATGCTCGATTTTCGCTCCGTCGAGCAGCAATTCGACCGCCTCGTTCATATACGGCGTCAGCAGCCGATTGACCAGAAAGCCCGGCCCGTCGTTCACGACGATCGGCGACTTGCCGATTCGCTTGGCCAGCGCGACCGCCGTGGCGACCGTGGCGTCGCTGGTCTTCGGCCCGCGGATGACTTCCACGAGCGGCATCTTCCGCACCGGGTTGAAGAAGTGAATGCCGCAGAACTGCTCCGGCCGCTTTAGCTGCTCGGCCAGTTTGGCGATCGGGATCGTCGACGTGTTGCTCGCCAGGATCGCGTCCTCGCGCATCTTGCCCTCGATGCGAGCAAAGACCTGCCGCTTGACCGAGGCGTTTTCGACGACCGCCTCGATAATCACGTCCGCGGCCGCCAACTCCTCGTCCGACGTCGTGGCGTTGAGCAGCGGCGCGAACTTGAGCGTCCGCGCTACGTCTGTCGCCTTGGTCAGCTTGTTGTACGACACCTCTTCGAGCACCATCTTCGTGCTCCGCGCAAGTGCCTCGGCGGCGGCGTCGGTGATCGTCGTGTAAAGCTCGCGCCGCACGAACGCCGCGGCGATGCCGCTGCCCATGACGCCCGCCCCGATCACGCCGACCTGTTTCACTTCGCGCGGCAAGACATCAGCCGCCACGCCGGTGTCTTTCTTGTTGCGGTCGGCGAGGAAGAACACGTTCAGCAGCGCCGCGTTGACCGGCGAGCCGAACAATTCGGCCATACCCGCCGCCTCGACTTCGCATGCGGCTTCGGCATCCACTGCCGCGCCTTCGAGCAACACCTCGAGCGCGGCCAGCGGCGCGGGGTAATTCCCCTTGGTTTGTTGCTGAATGAAGCCCGACGCCGTCGCTCCGAGAAACGCCAACTCCGTTTCGCTCATCGCAATCGGCTCGCTCCAGCGGCGGCGATCTTCCAGGTATTTGCGCGTCTGCTGTTCGTCGCGAACCACGGCCAGCGCCGCCGCGTCGAGTTTTTCCGCCGTCGTTACGTCGTCGGCCAAACCCAACGCCCGTGCCGCGTCCGGTGCAATCGATTCCCCGCCCGTAATCATCTCCACGGCGTTGCCCAAACCGGCGATCCGCGGCAACCGCGCCGTGCCGCCCCAGCCGGGGAACAGCCCCAGTTTCACCTCCGGCAGGCCGAATTGCTCTTTCGGACCGTTGGACATCACCCGCCGGTCGCACCACAGCGCCAGTTCCGCTCCGCCGCCGAGGCACACGCCGTCGATCGCCGCCACGGTGACGAAGGGACATCGCGCCAGCCGCTGGAAGAGCGTTTGTCCGCGCCGGCACATCGCCACGATCGTGTCCTTGGCCGCGCCCAGCGAAGCGACGAACTCGCGCAAGTCGGCCCCGGCCAAAAACGTGCCGGGCTTACCCGATCGAACGACTAGCCCGGCCAGGTCGGTGCGTTTTTCCAGCGCGTCGAGATGCCCGGCCAATTCATCGAGCACGGCCGTCGACAACACGTTGGCCCCTTTGCCGGGCAAGTCGATCGACAGCACGGCAACGTCGTCTTCCCAAAACGACAGCGTGACGGAGGACTCGGACATGAGCGGACGTCCCTGGCGGTTGAAGATATGCGAGAACGTCGCCGGGCGAGCAAGTCGACTGCCGGGGCGACGCGGTTAGCAACCACGATACCCGCGACTCGCGAAGCTGACAAACCCACTCGCGCGACTCGGCCGACGGGCGGAAGGGCGAACAGGCGATTCGTGCCGTGTACCGCCACCGAAACCGAAAAGGAGCGGCCGCCCGACGACGGCCACCCCTCGTGATTCGACTTTGCAATTTGGATGCAGCTAAATCGAGCGGAAACTACAGACTTTCCAGCGCCGCGTCGAAGATCGACGTGCTGGCCGCACGTCCGAGCCGTCGCGCCCGTAATCGGCTCGTCGACAAACCACCATCCTGCGACGTGCCCTCGCCGGCGAGCGCCGAATCGATTGCCAGCGCTCTGGCATCGCTCCGCACACGGGCCACCAGCCGGCTGTCGACCGGTCGAGCCTCGCGCGAACGAGCAGCGGTCAGGACCGCCGCACCATTCGGACCGCTCGTCGCCGCCGCGACCACCACCGCATCCGGCGCACCCGGCGACGGACTCGCTGGCAGCGACGGCTGTCCCGCCGGCAATTGGCTGAAACCGCTGGCGATCACCAGCGCCCGGTCGACGGCGTCGATCGTGCCGGAACCGTTGACATCGTGGAAGATCGAATACGACGGGCCGCCGATCGTCTGGCCGACGCGGTTGTTCACCGCGATGGCGTCTTGGAAACTCGTCTTGCCGCTGCGGTCGACGTCGCCGGCAAGCACGTTGAACCGCAGGAGCTCGCCGTCCTCGGTGAGCGACTTGAGATCGAAGTTGCCCTGCGGCGTGTTGAGGTCGATCAGCACCCGATCGTTCTTGATCGGCGTGGCCAGAGTCCACGTCGCCGTGGCGGTCGTCGTGTCGTAGCTGAATCCGTTGACCGCGTAGGTCGCCTGGTTGAAGCCCTTCACGACCAGCGACGATTGCGCCACCGTGGTCGGTTGGCTGAACCGCACGACGATCTGGTTCAGGCCCGTCCAGGTCAGCGGGTCGAACTGCGGAATGTTGCCGGCCGGAATGCGATATCCGCCGTTGCCCAAGCTGGAGTTGGTCAAATTATCCAGGAACGCCTGAGTCCACGAGCTACTCTTGACCAGCACTTCGGCCGTCGGCGGCGCGACGGTCTGCACGCACTCGTCGACCACGCCCATGCGTAGCGTGAAGTCCGTTCCCGTGCCGGAAACGCGCAAGAACTGCGGCAGCGAAGTACCGTCGAATTCGACGCGTGAGAACGGCTGGGCCGATGCGCCCGACGTGGCCACGGCGGTGGTCAGATTATTGTTGTTGTAAACGTTCAGTCGCACCGTTCCGTCGTTGCTGACTGCTTCGATGAAGTAGTGGCCGCTCAGCCCTTCGTCGAACGAGAACCAAATGTTGCCGTTGGACAGGTTCAGCGGCCCGCCGGAGAGATTTCCGGTCGTCGGCCGCGGCACCGAAAACGGATCGTTGTCCGACACGCCGTCGTCGAGCGATGCCGAAGCAAAGCCGATCGCCGTCGACAAGTAGTTGACCGTGAAGTCGCCCCGCAACTGGAACTCGCCGAAATTGTAGTTCGTCGCCGACTGTCCGGCCGCCAGCACGATGCCGGCAAACCGGTCGTTCGTCGGCGCGATCGGCGGCGGCGGCGTGCCGGCCGTGTCCTTGCCGTCGGCCAACAAGCCCGGCTGCAACTCCTTGATCGTGTACGTACCGGGCGGCATGATGACCGGCCGCTCAGGATGGGTGGGGTCGTCGATGAATTCGTAACGACCCGTCGCATCGGTCCGCACCGTTTGCGTGAACGTCAGCGCGCCGTCGCTATAGATGGCTTGCACCAGCACGCCGGACAGGCCGATTTCGCCTGGATCCTTGATGCCGTTATTGTTCGGATCGGCGTAGACGTTGCCGCTGATGCTGACGGCCGGGCCGACGCGAATCCACGACGTGCCCATGTTCGAGATTTCGCCCGTCATGTCGCGGACGAAATAGTTGAATCGATCCAGCCCAGTAAAGCCGGGATTGGGCGTGTAGGTGTACTCGAACGTGCCGGCGTTGTAGCTCAGCGTGCCGTGCTGCGGTCCGCCGCCGAACGGAATCATCGACGACGAGTCGTCGACGTCGTCACCGGGGTCGGCGTCGGTATCGTTTTCCCACGGTCGAATTAGCACCGGCGTGTTCATCGCCGTACCGGTCACGTCCGGATTGGCCAACGGAGCGTCGCTCGACTCGTTGACGGTGACGTCCACTGTCGCGGCGTTCGACCACACCCCCTCGTTGTCGCGGACGCGATACGAAAACGTGTCGAGTCCCACGAAATCGCACGTCGGGGTGTACTTAACGAGATGCGTCGACGGGTCCACCGTCGCAGTGCCGTGCATCGGCGGACTGGTGATTTCCAGCGACGCCGCGTTGAGACTGCCGTCCGGATCGGGATCCGAGTCGTTGCCCAGCACGTTGATGTAGACGATGTGCTCTTCGTCGGTCATCGCCTCGTCGTGCAGCGCGATCGGCTGGGCATTGACGTTGATCGTCACCGTCGCCACCGACGACTGCCGGCCGTCCGCGTCGCGGAAGAAATATTGGAAGATGTCCGTCCCCGGAAAACCGGGAGGCGATGCGTAAATTACGGCGCCGGTCACCGGATCGGGCACGCTTACCGAGCCTTCCGACGGCAGTAGCGTAATTTGGACGCTCGATCGGTCGATTGGAGGCGCGCCGGCTGCGGCGAAGTCGTTGGCCAGCAGGTTGATCGTCACCTGCATGCCCGCCACGACGCTCACGACGTCGTTGGTCGCGGTCGGCAGCGGGGGCGGCGGCGGCCCGACGTCGATCGTGACCGTGGCGATGTTGGAAGCCCGGCCCGAAGTGTCTTTGACGAGGTATTTGAACGTGGCGACGCCCGCGAATCCCGACGCCGGCGTAAACGTGACCACGCCGTTGACGACGGGCGACAGCGTGCCGATCGACGCAGGGGGCGGTTGAATGAGCGTCACGCTCGACGGGTCGAGCGAGCCGTTGGGCGGCGGATCGACGTCGTTCGCCAGCAGGTCGATCGTCACCGGCACTCCGAACGTCGTTACCGCCGCGTCGTTGCCCGCGATCGGGGCCGGATTGAACGGCAACACGCGAACCGTGACCGTGGCGGCATTGGAAGGCTGCCCGCCCGCGTCGAACACCCGGTACTGAAAGGCGATCGTGCCCTCGAAGCCCACCGGCGATCGATACTCGATCCGGCCATCCGGCCGCGCGGTCGCGGTATGACCCGGCGGCACCGTGCCCGGCACGATGATGATGCTGCTGGAAACGTACTTGCCGCTGTCGTTGTTGAGTACGTTGATGAGCTTCAACACGCCGCTGCTGGCGGTCGTGGTGTCGTCGAGCGCGATGGGCGGAATCGAGCTGCCGTAGAAATTCATCTGCCAGGACACGAAATTGCCGACGGCCCCGGTGACGCGGTCGCGGATTTCGAGGCGCCATTTGCCCTCGGCCGTCTCGCCCCAGTGCCGCGCCGTGGTGAATACCCAGTTGTCGTAGTTTTCGCCGGAGCCATGCGCGGTGGCGAGCACCGACCGGAACTGTCCCGGCTGGCCATTGGCGTCGGGCGCGAACAGCGTGACGTCCAAGTCGCCGGCGAATTCGTGATCCGTTTCCAGCACGACTTCGATCCATTCGAGATCGGGAAACGACCCGCCGTCGTAGCCGGCCGGCAGCGGATTATTGTTCAGCGTGCAGTTCAGATTCCGCGTCGTGTCGAAGCAATCGGTGGCGAAATCGAACAACTGGGCGATCGGGCCGCCGTTGTCGGGAATGATCCGGCCCACCGTGCCGACCGGATCGGTCGGCGCGCGGAGCACGGTCATGCGGCCGGTCGAAAAGACCTGTTGCGCACCCGAACCTGGCCATACCGACGCGTTGCTGACGGCTTGCAGCGCGTCGATCGCGCCGAAGCCGTATTTGTGATTCACTTGGAAGCCGGCCCGGTTGGTTGCCCAATCGGTATCGCCGCCGTCGTTCTTCCACGTCGACCGCACGAGAATGTGCTGAACGTCGCGCCACGTGAGCGCGGGATTCACGTCAAGCATCAACGCGATGACGCCCGACACGATCGGCGCGGCGGACGACGTGCCGCCGAATCCGCCCTGTGGATCGGCCGACGAATAGTGGCCGAAGCTCGTATAGCCCAAGCCGTAGTACTGGTCGTTCGGATCCTCGAACGGGTCGTTGTCCGGCGGATATGGCGGATTGCCGCGGGGGTCGTTCGCCCCCGTGTGATAGTTGTAGCCGCCGCTGTCGCCCTCGGTCGGGAGATCGACCGTGGGGTCGAGTTCGACGAAGTCGGTCGTCAGCAATTGGGGCGGAATCGCTGCGCCGCCGTCGAAGGAACTGCTCGACGGCGCCACGACCAACAGCGACGCTCCCGGCTCGGAATAGACGGACTTTTTGCCGTTGGCGTCGATCGCGCCGACGGCGATGGTGCCGATCTGATTGGCGTAACGGTCGTAGTTGACGTTGTCGCCGAACGCGCCGCCGTTGCCCGCCGCCCATACGTAAATGCTTCCCAACCCGCCGCGACCGAACGTCAATCCGCAGTCGATCGCGCCCTGCGTGATCGGGCCGGGGATGGCCTGCGGAGTCCGCCAATCGACGCCGTCGATCGGCCCCCAACTGTTGTTGAAAATGTCGATCGCGGAATTAAACCGATCACCCAACCGCGTCTCCATAAAGGGAGTAGGCGCAAAGGGCAATCCGCAAATCAGCAATCGCGGCCGCAATCCGCCCGACTCGCCAATGTCCACGTTACGGGTACCCGGCGGGTTCGTCGGCAGAATCTTGTTGCTAAGCCAATGCGCGTCGGGCGCGACGCCCGCGATACCCCGCGAGTCGTCCCGGCCGGCCAGGGCCAGGCCGGCCACCGCCGTAGCGTGAATGTCGATGAACGGATCGATAATGGTCGGCAGGCAGCGCGTCGGATCCTGCGTAAAGTCGCAATTCCCGCCGTCCGCGAACAGCACGTTGCGGTCGGCCATTTCCGGATGGTCCCACCACGCGCCATTATCGACGATCGCAATTAGCACCTGATCGCCAAACGCAAACGAATTCGGATCGTTCTTGTTGCCATTGTCGTCTTCGATGAGAAAATCCCACGCATCCCAGACGTCCGACCCTTTGGCGATTCCGGCCGGTAGATCGTAGTTCTTCAAATGCCATTGATAGCGCAGAAAATAGGGGTCGTTGGGGATATAAACGCGCAGTGGCGAACCGTTCGGCACCGGAATCGGCGATGCCGCGAGCACGCCCTCCATCAACGGGCCGTAGGACGTTATGTGCGAGACCGCATTGGACAACTGCGGCGAAACCGAGATCGGCGTAGAAGAAGTCGACGAGGCCGAAGTCGCCGTCGAAGAAGTCCCCGTCGATATCGAAGGACCGGCTACCGGCGCGATTGGCCCCAGCACCGTCGACGATACGCCGCCGCTCGGCTCGATCACGAGGTGTGTGCCCGCACTCAACGGTGTCGCGGTCAGGAATTCGCGCGGTTCGAGCGTTTCGACAAACATCCGCCGCGATTGGCGCTTGTTGTCTTTACGGAAACGCTTGGAAAATATGGACTTAGAGCGTGTCTGCGGACCGAGGCGCATGGCAACCACCTGGGATATGCCTGAGAAAAGAAATGCCCGCCTGTTAAACGGGGTAACCTTCAGAATACGCTGACTCGAAGGCCATTGCAACAAAAACGACTGCTAACGAATCGCCCGATTGCGCCAGCGTTTCACGCCCGAAAAACGCCGTCGATCGGTCCGGTTCCCTCGCAAGTACGACAACTTCCTACCAAGTGTACCGATTCGCGGGCAAATTCGCCATTTATTCCCACAATCGGCCGCGAATCCCAAAATCCGTCCGGCAACGTCCCCAAACGGTGGGGCCAACGCGTCGCCCAATCTGGCCTTAGACGCCGCGTCCGCCCATTAGTTCCCGGCCGCGTAAAAAAAATGTTTTGTCGCGACGACCTCACACTTGCCAAGCTTTGAAATGGCTTCGTACTCCAAGCCGCCATCGAAGCCGCCTACTTACGGCAGTCGGCGGCATTGATTGCCGATCCAAGCCGCCATTGCTTAGAATGCCCCCGCGTTGCCACGGCCAATCGGCGAGACCAATCCGTCCAGCAGCCATCGGTTTGCGGTCGGCGATGATCTCGCCAGTACGCAAAGTGCGCGTCCCGCGGATGCGCGAACCACCGGCGTCGCAAGTCGTGTCCTAGACGCGGTGCGCACGGCCAATATCCGCCGCATCCCAAATTCCGCATCTGATATCCTGACCTTCCTCCCCCGTCCCCAGCTTCCGCTTCATGCACCCCGACTTCAACACCTTCGCCCCGCTGGCCGCCAAGTACGACCTCGTGCCGGTCTATCGGCGGTTGATCGGCGACGGCCTCACGCCCGTTTCGGCGTTTCATCGTATCGACTCCGGCCCGGCCGCCTGTTTGTTCGAGAGCGTGATCGGCGGCGAAAAGGTCGGCCGCTACAGCTTTCTCACCTCGCATCCGTTCCTGCAACTCGAAGCTCACGGCGACCGGGTTAGCGTCACCACCTACGACGCCGCGGACGTGAATGATGCAGATGGCGGCGTGACCGAATCGTTCGCGTCGGCAGACCCGATTGAAGAACTTCGCCGCCGCGTCTCCGCCCTGCGCGCTGCTCATTTGAGCGAGTTGCCGCCGTTCACCGCCGGCGCGATCGGCTATGCCGGCTACGACGTGGTCCGGTACACCGAGAACCTGCCCAACGCCCCCGCCGACGATCGCCAACTGCCCGACCTCGCCTTCGCCTTCTACGACCGGATGGTCGTGTTCGATCACGTGACGAAGACGGTCGTCGCCGTGGCGATGGCCCGCACCAACCGCAGCCAGACCGACGCCCAGCAAGCCTACGACGACGCCTGCCGCCGCGTCGACGCGCTCGTCGCGGAGCTTTCGAGGCCGGTCACCGATCTCCCGCCCGTCGACATCGACACCGCGGGCGACCCGACGATCGCGTTTCGCTCGAACTTCGCCCAAGCCGACTACCGGCAGGCGGTCGACAAGTGCGTCGAGTACATCCGCGCCGGCGACATTTTCCAGGTAGTGCTCAGCCAGCGGCTCGCCGTTGACATCCACAGCCCGCCGTTCGAGATCTACCGCACGTTGCGGATCGTGAACCCCAGCCCGTTCATGTTTTATCTGCGCACGCCGGGCGTCACGCTGGTGGGCAGTTCGCCGGAGATCATGGTCCGCGTGGTCGACGGCCTGGTCACCGTTCGACCGTTGGCCGGCACGCGCCGCCGCGGCGCCACCGACGAAGAAGACCGCCGGCTGGCCGAAGAACTGCTCGCCGACCCCAAAGAACGGGCGGAACACGTCATGCTCGTCGACCTCGGCCGCAACGACGTCGGCCGCGTGGCCCAATACGGCTCGGTAAAGCTCTCCGACGTGATGACGATCGAGCGCTACAGCCACGTCATGCACATCACGTCAAACGTCACCGGCCAATTAACGCCCGACCGCGACGCCTTCGACGCGCTGCGGGCGTGTCTGCCGGCCGGCACGGTCTCGGGCGCGCCGAAAGTCCGCGCCATGCAGATCATCGACGAACTCGAACCCCATCGCCGCGGCCCCTATGCCGGCGCGGTCGGCTACGTCGACTTCGGCGGCAACATGGACACCTGCATCGCGCTGAGAACGATGGTCATTCAAAACCAAACCTGCTACATCCAAGCCGGCGCAGGCATCGTCGCCGACAGCATCGCCGAAAACGAATACCAGGAAACGCTCAACAAGGCCCGCGGATTGCTCAAGGCGGTGGAAATCACCGAGCGACGATGCGGAAATGTGGGTGGGTGACATTTGTGACACAATACAGTCAGGGAGCGGCGGCACAGCAAAGCGTTGCCGGTCGTATGGTTGCGATCGAGGTCGCAGTGTACGCCGATAGACGGCAGCCAAACGAGCAGCGTAGAATTGCCGTCGAGACGCCCCAGACCGATGTCGCTCGCGGCAGATGTCCGGACGACTCGATACGGGCCGCTCGGCCAGTTGTCTTCACATACGCGGTCGGTCGGGTCGTGCGGACGTTGCTGACATACGGACGTGACGAGGGACTTGCGGATTTACAACATCGCGACTAGGATATCGGCCCCTCAAGTCGTTTGTGGGAAAGGGCTTAGAATTAGAAATAGGGCGGCTAGCTCAGTTGGTTAGAGCGCCATGCTCACACCGTGGAGGTCACAGGTTCGAGCCCTGTGCCGCCCATTCCACCAGTTTGCAGTATGTCGCAATCGTCCGCAAACCCCGGCAAAACCGGGGTTTTTTTATGCGCCGGGGGGGCGGTTGCGAGGTCTTGCGGCGCATTTCCGGCGCATACTGCGCCGGATTATGCGCCGCCTCTTTTTCGGCAGTGCCGCCACCCTGCGCGGCACGTTCGTAGTCGGCTTCCGTCACTTGCCAGTAGTGCTTGTGCGCGACGAGCGTACTGTGCCCCAGCCATGCGGCCGCGACGTGGGCGGGATATTCGCGGAACTGGGCCGCCTTCACGCGGCGGTCGACGAGCCGATCGCCGCGGACCAACAGCTCGTCCTGCAACACCAATTCCAAGA
>JBBDYI010000337.1:0-13177 GCA_040901705.1 Pirellulales bacterium
TCGGCGTTGCCGAAAATTCGGCGACTAGCCGGTCGATCGTCGCCGGTTCGATCCACGGCATGTCGGCCGGAGCGACGAGCAAGCAATCGAGGTCGTCTGTGCCCTGCGATTGTCGCAGGTGGCGAATGCCCGCCTGTAGCGACGCCTTCATGTCGGCCGGCGGCGAAAGCGGAACGACGACGGTGGCTCCGGCGGCGCGACATGCGTCGGCCAGCGGCTCGTCGCTCGGCGACACGACAACGATGACTTGCTCGACGCAACTAAGTCGCCATGCGGCGATGGTGCTGTCGATCACGGTGAGCGAATTCCACGGGAGCAGCAGTTTGGGCGTGCCCATCCGTCGACCCGCGCCTGCTGCCGGCACGATCGCTACCGCCCGCGGCGTGGTTCGGCGGCTTTTGGGTTGCGTGGCCATCGAAAGCGGGCAAGCAAATGGCGTCGCGAGCGGGGCGGACGATCACCCGGCATTCAACCTGACATTGGGCGGATCGGCGTCTGCCGTATAGAATACCCGAAACAGGACTCGTCCGATGAGCGAAATGTATCTTCTCGATTGCAAGTGCGGCAAGCAAACGCCCGTGGCGCCGAGCCAGGCCGGCGGCGAGGTCCGCTGTGCTTGCGGCGCGAAGGTCGACGTGCCGACGCTACGTGCGATGCGACGCCTGCCGGTCGCCGAGCAGCGTGCGCAAGCGGAGCAATCCGTATGGGCGGGCCGGCAGCGATTGTGGGTGGTCGGCGCGGTGTTGATCGCCGTCGGCGCGGTGCTCGGCGGATACATGCGTTGGAACCGTCCGCCGCCGCCCGATGCGGCCGTGAAAGCCGAAATACTCGAGAACGCCGAGGCGGTCCGACAGCAAGCACCCGGGTTGAGCGTCTCCCAAGCGCGGAGCGCCTTCGAATCGCTCCGAACGACGCCGCTGTACACGCTCGACCAGATCGTCGAAGGGCATCGCTACAAGGCCGAGTACAAGGAGTTGTTGGCGACCAATCAAAACTGGACTCGCGTAGCTTGGGTGTTGGCGGGATTGGGCGTTGTTGTCATCGCGTCGTCGCACGTCCTGGCCGCGGTGACGCCCGGCACTCGATCAGCCGGTAAGCACTCCTCCGGAAAAACTCGCAAGCGCGACCGAGCGGCTCGTTGATGGCCCGCGGCATCGCCGAATGGGACGCCTCAGAGGTTGTGAAAGAATCGAACATGAACAAGTCCAACCGCAACCTGTAGGGTGCTCTGTGAGCACCTTGGCACAACGCTTTGTGGTGCTCACAGAGCACCCTACATTCATTCACAACCTCTCAGCCGGAGACGCGGACGCGCCGCCCCTCGACGCGGACCTTTCCTGCGGCGATCAACCGCAACGCTTCCGGCAGCGCTTCGCATTCCGCCGCGAACACGCGGGCGGCGAGCGTCTCGCTGGTGTCGTCGTCGAGTACCGGCACGACGCGCTGCAGGATGATCGGCCCGTGGTCGTAGTGCTCGTCGACGAAGTGGACGGTGCAACCGGAAACCTTGGCTCCGTAATCGAGCAACGCCTGATGGACGCGCCGGCCATACATGCCCCGTCCGCAGAACGCCGGAATCAGCGCCGGATGGATGTTGACGACGCGGTTCTGGAAGTCGGGCGGGATGAGGACGTGCTTGAGAAATCCGCCCATCACGACCAGTTGCACGCCAGCGTCGCGGCAGGGACCGAACACGGCGGCGGAAAAGTCCGCGGGCGATTCGCTCGCGCGGCGCTCGACCACCAGCGTGGGAATGCGCTCCTCGGCGGCGAAACGCAGTCCGCCGGCGTCGGGATTGCTGGAGATCACCAGGCGTATGTCGATTGGCAGATCGCCCGCTGTCCGCCGCTCGATCAGATTGCGCAACGTCGTCCCGCCGCCGGAGATCAGCACGGCGATGGGCAGCGGAACGACAGCGGTCGATGATTGGCTCACGCAGTCTTACTCGCGTATATTTAGCCTGCGGTGAACACATCGCGGGGTTTAGGCCCGCGGGAGCATTCCAGAAGCCTATCCGACACGCCGCCGAGCGCAAAGATGCACCGATTGTTGCAAGTTCTCGCCTTTGCGTGGGCCTCGCCGTATACGCTCGTCGGCGCGTCGATCGGTTTCGTCGGCCTGTGCACCGGTGGACACGCTCGCCGCCGCGGACGAATCGTCGAGTTCTATGGCGGCGCGGTCAAATGGTTCATCACGCACTTGCCCAACGGACAGTTTACGCTGGCGATGACGCTCGGCCACACGGTGCTCGGTCAAAGCGACGCCTCGCTCGACGTCGCCCGCGAACACGAAATGATTCACGTCCGGCAATACGAGCGGTGGGGCATTTTTTTCGGACCAGCCTACCTGCTCGCGTCGCTGGCGGTCTGGATCAGCGGCGGGCGGGTGTATCGGGATAATGCGTTCGAGCGCGAGGCTTATGATGCGACGGAGGGCGATTGAGCAAAGCCGAACAAATCGCTAGCTGCCGGATAAGTTAGCCGTTGAAATGCTCGACTCCGTTCGAAAACGGGTTTGTCTTAAATGGAAGCGGCCAAGCGTAGGTAACGTCCGACGAATGCCACTTCGATGAGTGCGGCGAAGTTCTGTCCCGTCCACCCACCAACACGTTGGCAAGGTTTGCTACGAATCGCCCAACTCCTCGGCAATCCGCAACAGGCGGTTGTACTTCGAGAGCCGCTCGCCGCGAACGATCGAACCGATCTTGATTTGATCGGCGGCGGTGGCGACGGCCAGGTCGGCGATGGTGGTGTCTTCGGTTTCGCCGCTGCGGGCAGAAACCACGTAGCGGAATCCGGCCGATCGCGCCAGGCGGATCGCGTCGAGCGTCTCGCTGAGCGTGCCGATTTGGTTGAGTTTGATGAGCGCCGCATTCGCCGCCCGGTCGTCGATCGCCCGTTGCAATCGCGTGGGGTTCGTGGCGATCAGATCGTCGCCGACGATTTGCAGCTTCGTTCCCAGCTTCGCCGTAAGCTGCGTCCAGCCGGGCCAGTCTTCCTCGGCGAGCGGATCCTCGATGCTCGTGATCGGGAACTTTTCGGCAAGCTGATCGATGATTCCGATCATGTCCTCGCTCGTAAGTGCTTGCTGTCGACCGCCGCGGCGAATCTGGTATCGCTCGCCGTTGAAGAAATGCGTTGCGGCCACGTCGAGCGCAATCGTCATATCATCCCCGGGCGACAATTTCGCCGCTTCGATCGCGCGGACGACGAACTCGATTGCCTGCTCGTTGCTTTCCAATCGCGGCCCGAAACCACCTTCATCGCCGACGAGGCGTCCTTCATACCCGGCGGCGGAAAGCAACTCGCTCAGGCGGCGATAGGTGCGGGCGATCCACTCCAGGGCTTCGGCGAGCGACGCCGCGCCGACGGGCATGACGAGCACGTCTTGAAAATCGAGGTTGCCGCCGGCATGAAGACCGCCGGAAATCAGGTTCGTCATCGGCAGCGGCAGCTGGGGAGTCGGCGTTGGCGCTTCGCCCGCAAACGATTCTGCGACGAGGTGCTGCAGATGCCGCCAAAGTGGAATGGACTGAGAAGCGGCCGCGGCGTGGGCGGCGGCCAGCGACGCGCCGAGCACGGCGTTCGCCCCCAGCCGCGATTTGTTCGGGGTACCGTCGAGTTCGACGAGTCGCCGGTCGATTGTCGCCTGATCGGCGACGTGCATGCCGCGCAGTGCCGCAGCGATTTCGCCGTCGACGTGAGCAACGGCGCGCAGCACTCCGCGGCCGTCGTGACGTCGCGGATCGTCGTCGCGCAGCTCGTGCGCCTCGGCCGCTCCGGTGCTCGCTCCGGACGGGACGATCGCTCGACCGAGGACACCATCGTCACAACGCAGGTCGACTTCGACCGTCGGCCAGCCGCGGCTATCGAGTACTTCACGCCCCCGCAATTCGGCGATTCTTGCCATCGAAATCCTGCCGTATCGTTATGATGCTCCGTAGCGGACTTTTATCCGCGTCAACTTTATCCGCTCGCTTCGAGCATGCGCTGCAACCGTTCCTTCGCCGCGGGCCAACACGTTGCGGCGTCGTTGAAAATGGCACGGCCAAACGAGCGGGCCGTTTCGCGACGGGCCGGCTCCACAAGGTATTCGACGGGACTCTTGCCGTCGATGCGAGCGATTACGCAACCGGCCAAGTGCTGCATCGCTCGATCGGCAAGCGATTGCCGTTCGTCCGACTGGCCGTCGAGCGTCGTATCTTCCCGCATTGTTTCCGCGTAAGACGTCCAGAACCGATCGGCCAGGGCGAGCAACGGTTCGTGCCGCGGTGCATGATGGATCGCCTTGAGCGTCAAGTGGCTGAGAAAAAAGCCCAGGTCGAAGGCCGGGTCTCCGAAGTGGCCCGTCTCGAAGTCGACCATCATCAATTGCATTTCGCCGCCGGATTGCGAAACGAGCAGATTCTTGGGGCTGAAATCGGCATGGACGAGCGCACGTGCGTTCGTCGAAAGCGAATCGACGAGCCGATCGACGTGCGGCCGCAAGTCCGAGTGGACGCTCGCGATGCGGCGATAATACGGGTCGATTCGCAAGGCGTCGAACAGCGACGTGTCGCCAAGCTCACCGCGGAGCGTCGCGTCGTTCCAGGAGGCCGCATGCAAACGGCCGAGCAGCCGGCCGCACGCGGCGGCGATGGGTAGATTGCTGTGGGCGAATCGAGGATCACTCGGCGTCGACAAAAGGCATTGTTTCCAAACGACATGATCCACCGGTGCGGCCGACATGGCGAATACGTAGTTCTCGCGGTCCTCCCACAGCACGGACGGCGTCGTGGCGACCGGTGCTTGCAATTCGTCGTTCCGTCGGCCCATTGGTTCGGCCGCGCCGTGTGCCGCCGAGCCGGCAAGAATCGCATCGCACGCCCGAAGCACGGCCAATTCGCGCCAACTGCGTTCGACGTTGCAAAACCACGGCTGTGCGACGCGCAACTGCGGCCGGGCCTGCTTGAGAACGAAGCTACGCTGGCGGTTTTCGGTGTTGCTGCGCGTGTCCGCTGTTTGTCGCACGTAGAGCACGACGTTCGAGACGCCGCCGGTCAACTCGCGGACGGCAATCGAATCGCCCTCGGCGACTCGGCCGGACGCCCGCAGGTAATCGGCCGCGTTCTCGCTGGTGATCTCCCACATGGCGGCGTCATCGAAGGACAAGATCGAACGCAGAGATCAACGAAGTGACGTCACACGAAGCGGACGAGATACCAAGTGACCCACTCGTCGATCGCGGCTTCGTCGGGCGCATACGGACCGCCGCAGTATTGCTGGGAATTGACGCCGAGTTGGTTATCGCTGGCCAGTTTAAGCGTCCGCTCGACGTTCGCGCGCCACAGCCACGACACACGCGACGCATCGTAATCGACGCCTTCGACGGCCGTCGAACGAACGAGCCACGTCACATCCATTTCGGTCACTTGGGCTTCGAGCGGCGTAAAGCGGACGATTGCCGCATAGTCACTGCAAACGATGATCCACGCCGCGAGCACGCGAATCGCCGTGACGCCGCCGTCGGATTCGGTTTGGGATCCTAACAACGGAGCAACGGCGCGGCCATCTTCGCTTTGCGTGACGAAGTCCGGCCGAATCGGCTCGCGTTGGCAAGTGTAGTCGATTTCCACCGCAGCGTGTTTTTCTGCGCCGCCGCGCGCCGGTCGCTGCGGCGGCGAATGGGTGGATGCTCGCCACGCGGCCGCAAAGTTTTCGAGCTTCCGCATTGCTTCGTCGTTGCCGGGGACCGCCGCCGCTGCTCTGGCCATTACTTGGCGCATTTGGGGAAACGCGCCCCCTGTCGTTTGAAGTTCCAAGAATATCTCGGCGACTAGTTTCCAATTCGCCGGGCAAAGATAGCGGCGGTGGTAGGCGATTCGCGTTTCGGCCAGTTCGTAGGGAGCGAGAAACTCGCAAATGTCGCGGTGGACGGCCGAAAAATCGCCGCCGTCGTTCGGGCACATGAAGATGATGCCGTCAACGACCTCGACTTTGGCCGTAACCAGGCCGTAAGACGAACGGTCGAAATCGGCCGGCATGTTGGGGGCACATTCCAATCGACCGTCGACACGGTACGCCCAACCGTGCATCGGACAGACGTACTGGCGGACGTGACCATACTCTTCGATGCAGACGCGCGAGCCGCGGTGGCGGCAAACATTCGCTAGAGCATGCACGGCGTCGCCTTCGCCCCGCACGACGACGAACGATTCGTAGCCGACGTCATAGAGGAAGTAATCGCCGGGGCGCGGAATCGACGCCACGTGGCCGGCGAGCAGCCAATGGCGAAGGAAGACTCGCTCGACGTCCGTGCGATGCACGGTGGCGTCGGCATAGAATTCACGCGGCAGCGTTTGGCCTGACGTTCGCGTTCGCGCTAAGGCCGCGCGCGTGGGCGCATTGGCGACGTCAGTTCTCTCTGGTTTCATCAAGATTAGCCGGCCGTCCCGCTCCCGGTGCGACGAGGCGAATTGTTCTTCATCGCGTTCGGGTTTTCTCCCATCGTAATGATCTGGCCATCTGGCGGATACGGAGTTTCGCCGAGAGGCGCGAGGCAGCGAGCGCCCGAGCCGCGGCTTCGCCCCGGGTGCGGCGAAACGTTGACTCGCACGGGGCATCCTCGTCGATCGCGGGCACTCGGCGTGGCCGGTCGTCGGGCGGCATCGGGCTGGCGATTGTGAGACATGGGATATTCAGGTCGTTATGTAGCGTAACTAATGTAATTCTGATCGCTTTGGCGTACCGTTTTCGGCGATCAGTTCTTTGGCCTTTCTGGCCCCCAGATTGCGCATTGCGGCTAGCTCGAACCGCTGCCGCGCTTCTTCGGCCCAGAACTCGAGTTTGTTCAGCCATTCGTTGGCTTTCTTGTCGTGAACGGCGACCTGTTCGATTCCGTCGTCGCGGCTTCTCTGGGCGATTTCTCGAAAAGTCGCCGCCAAATCGAGGAACCGCAAGGCAAGTCGGTCGAACTGGTCGGACTGATATGGAATGAGTGTCATACCCCCCTCTCGAATGTGCTGCTGTCAACGAGTCGACCATCGCAAAACACCCATGCTACCAAGCCGCGAGGTGTTGCGCCGAGTGGTTACGGCCTTTTCCTGAAGCAATAGCGTGCGAAACGGCCGTAAAATGCGTTGCAAATTATGGTCAAAATTTTGATTGTAATTAGGCCACTGAATCTGTACCATTGCCGCGTTATCGATGCTGGACAGCCCAATTGCCGGCCCTAACGAGGGAGATTTTGTCATGATGAGGAGACTTGGTCGAACGTCGAATCGTCGAAATCTGGGCCAAAAACCGCGTGGCGCCAGTGCTGCCGACGAAGCGGAACCGGCGGCTGACGCGAGCAAGCCATCAACCAGCGAGGGTGACGGCGACGGTGACGGCCGACACGCGTTCACCGGGTTCGGCGAATGCGATGACGATCTCGATGTGCAGTCGTTCGACCCCAATGCGGGGGACGTTCTCGGCGACTTCGGCCTGGACGACGAAGAGGCCGTTCCGGAAGCCGACGATTTCTGGTTCGACGACGCGGACGCAGACGACGCGGATTCGTTCGGCAACTGACCACGGTCGCGACCCTCCCGATCTCGCGGTGCCCCCTTTCGGGGGAGTGCCGCGCAAAAAAAAATCGGCATCCCCTGATGACAACCATTACCGGCTCAATTCACGGAGCGACCCATGATTCCCGTGTCTTTGGAAGATCGCATTCGCAGGCTGCTGGCGGAGGGAAAATGTTCGCAGCGGAAGATCGCCCGCATCACGGGCGCCAGTCGCTCGACCGTGGGAGCGATCGCCGATGGCCGGCGTCGCGAATACCTGGGGCAATTGGCGGACGATGGCGTCGAGTATTTCTCGGTTTCGCAGCGGCCGCATCGATGTTCCGAGTGCGGCGGGCTGGTCTTCATGCCGTGCCACTTATGCCGAGTTCGCGCGTATTCGCGGCGAAAGTCGTCCAGAGATGCGGTGCCGCCGCCAGCGATCGACGCGGCGACGACCGCGGCGGCGGGTCATTGCACGCCGGCCCCGACGGCGGACCGTTCGGTCCGCGGCAAATCGACGTGCGGCGGCTGCCCGTCGGCGGCTCCGAAAAACCCTTCTTCCATCGTGTCGGCCGATGGTTGTCCGCCGGCCAACAGATCGTTGACGAGCTCTTGAATTCGGGACGCGCCGCCGACGATTTGCGGAGTGACGTCGTCGGCCGCGTTTCCTTCGAGAGCCGCACGCATTTCGTTGACTTGCCTTGAAATCGCCGCGGCGGTCAGTGCGAGTTGGCGGCGGGCGGTGGACGCGACTTCGTTTTCTTCGTTTTCGCTCCAATTGCCCGTCGCACGGCGCGCGACGACGAGGTTGCTGAACCAGCGCAGCAGCGCGCCGCGGCTGATGATCCCCGTCGGCTTGCCGTCTTTCGCGACGACGACGCTGCGGATCGGCACGCGGCAGAGAAACTCGTAGATTGTCAGGATCGGCTCGTCTTCGTTGTAGCACACGACGTTGGTTTTCATGACGTCCGAAATCTTGCGGGTCCAACAGTCGGGCCACAAAAGCACGTTCATCACGTCCTTTTCCGAGACGAATCCGACCAGTTTGCCCTGCTCGTCAACGACGGGCGCCGAATTGAAGCGGAAACGGAGGAAATACTTCGCCGCGACGCCGATCGTCGCATCGCACGGCAACGCGGCCACGATGGTCGTCATCACGTCCCGAGCGGCGACGCCGGTGAATACGGCGCCGGCGGCATTTTCGGGGTCGCGGCAGGCGGCGCTGATCCGCTGCAATTCCTGGTGGCCGAGCACGCGGTCACGGCCGGCCTGTTTGGCGGCCAGCAGGCATTGATCGGCAAAATCGGTAAGCTGTGCGACGCCACTCGTATCGGGCGTCATTTGGGCCACGCCGAAGCTGGCCGTGACCCCCAGGGTATTGCCGCCGACGACGATCGGCGTTTCGGCAACCTTGGCTCTTGCGCGTTCGGCCCACACGACGGCGCTCTCTTCGTCGGCTTCCGGAAGCACGACACAAAACTCTTCGCCGCCGACCCGCCCGACGAAGTCCGTGGCGCGGCAACTCTCGGTTAACACGCGGGCGATCGTGCGGATCACTTCGTCGCCGGCCGGGTGTCCGTGCGTGTCGTTGATGCGTTTGAAAAAATCGATGTCGACCATGACGCAGGAAAGGCGCGTTCGATATCGGCACGCGCGACGCCATTCGCGTTCGAAGTGTTCCTGCAAGGTGCGTTTGGTGGACAAGCCCGTCAGGGGATCTCTGCTGGCCAGTTCCGATAGGCGATGTTCCAGTTCGATGATTCTCGAGCCTGCATTAAGCCGGGCAAGCAGCGCCAATCGCTCCACCGGCTTGTGCGTGAAATCGTCCGCTCCCGATTCGAGCGCCTGGACGAGGTCGTCCGTGTCGCTGCGGCCGGTGAGCATCACCGTATAGACGTAATGCGGCAATCGCGACCGCCGCACGTGCTGGCAGAGTTGGAGTCCGGATACGCCGCCGGGCATTTCCCAATCGGTGACGAGAAAATTCGGACACGACGCCTCGATCGCGGCGATCGCAATTCTTCCGTCGGCGGCTTCGGAAACTTCGTATCCCTCCGACGCGAGCCACTTGGTCAGCAGCCGTCGAATGGCGGGGTCGTCGTCGACGATCAGGACTTTGGAGTTGTCGAGGGTCATATCGCGATCCGCCTCTGGTTTCGCCCATTCGATGATGTGAAATCGACGAGGTGAGACGGCCCGCTGCGCATACCGCCAGCGACGACTGCCCTGAAAAAGATAGCTTTGACCGCTGCACGGCGTTTCGCGGACGAATGGATATCTCTTGGCTGGACGTCCTTAGGCGACGCCAGAGGGTTGGTCTCCGCCAGAGACAGTCGGCAAATTCGTCACAATCGCGGCGAACCGACGAACATGGAACGCGGCTATTTGGCGGTCGCGGCGGGCACCGAGGCGGTCGCATCGCCGCGTCGCGGGCGAACGTAGACGTCGCAGGCCCCGATCGCCGCCCGTCGCTCGCCCTCGACGAACACGCGCACGTTGCACGGCCCGTCAATGTCGGCCGGTACGTCGATCTCCGCCGAAAACGCGCCCCGGCTGGTTCGAAGAGTCGTTGTCGCGAGCCGCGGGTCGTTCGCCCGACGATACAATTCGGCATAGCGGGCCATCGACTCGGCCGATTCATCGTACCGATCGCGATCGGGCGGATCGAACGCGAGCCGGTCGCGGCGGACGACCAATTCGGCCGTGCAGCGTCCGTCCACGTCGCACGTGCCGGAAAACTTGACCTTTTCGCCGGCGACGGCGAATCGAGGCGCATCGACCCGCACGTCGGCCGGATGCGGAATCCGCAATAGCGGATCGCCGATCAAGTTGAACAGCAACACGTGTTCCGCGCGTTCGTCGGCCGGCGTCGTTCCTTTCGGGCTGACCAGCGCCGCGATGGCGTCGAGCGTCTCGCGATTTGGAGCGGTCCCCTTCTCGTCGAGCAGCGAACGCTTGGCGTGCAGAACCACTTCGCCGATCGTTTCGCGCCGCCGCACGAAGCATTCCTGCATCAACTCGCCGCTCATCACGGTCATCGCATACGGCATCGTCGCTCTCGATCCGCAGATCGCGGCTACCGGCGCGCCGTCGCTGCGCAGCATCTCCTCCGCCAGACAATCCTGCGGTTCGTCGAAGGCACCGGTGTAGCAAGCGAGAAACAGCGCGATCGGAGCGCCGGCGATCGACCGCATCCTGCCAACGTCGCTGGTGCTGAGGATCGGATAGCCTTTGCCCGGCACGCGGAGTACGTCGAGCCAGCGTCGTTGGCCGTGCCCGATGTACACCCAAAACAGGCTTCCCTCGTTGAGCCGATCGAGCGTGGTTTGATGAAACTGAGCGGGCGGAGGGCAATAGGGGCTGCGCCAACTTCCGTAGGTCACCGTCGTAGCGTAAGCCGCCGGCACACCGTCGCAGATCACCGTCTGGGCCGCGGTTTCGATCGCGGCATCGGCCAGTGCGCCGAATCCGCCGACGCCGGCCACGAAATTCACCCGGCGACGCCACATGCCAAGGTCAGTCGATTTCTCGTAGGCGAGAATCTTGCCGACGATTCGCGACAGTTCGTCCGGCGTGTCGCACGTCAGCCGGCCGATGGCCGCATCCGGTCGCCCGTCGCCGTCGAAGTCGGCGTAAGGGTTGTCCGTGGCGATTTGCGGTTCCGAACCCCAGTGGATGCCGACTTTCGATGGGGCGTAATGGGTTGGCACGGATCGCCGCCGCAGCCGGTCGTCTCGCTCGGCGGTTGTTGTGCCGGCGGGATTTGCATCCCCGACGAGTACGACGAACTTCAGCTTGCCCTGCCGCGCCACATCGACGATTCGCCCACGAATGTCGGCCGACGAACCGTCGCTCGATAGCACAGCGATACGCCGCCCCTGCTCGGTGCGATGATCCACCCACGGTGCGAGCTCAGGACGAAATTCGTCCGGGCAAACGACCGCCACGTCCGGCGGTTCGGACCGATCGGTGTCCGCCGCGGGAGCGGAAACCGTCGAGAGCGCAAGGAAAAGTAACAGACCGGTCGACATGATAATGCTCTGCGTGTGGTGGTATGCCTGCACTCGCCGCGCCGCCGGCAATTATACGCCGACGGCAACGAAAGCCGGAGCATCGAAATCCAACGACGAGCGCGATCGTCGCTCCCGTTGTACCTCGACCGGTCGCGCAAGAGCAACGCCGAATCGCGCTGGGCACGAGAGTCGCCGCTCGCGCATCCGCCGGGCGAGGCCCAGGCCGATTTCGGCGAAGCCGCCGTTTGGCTTCAAGACAAGCTGACGCGGGTCGCCTACTTCGTGATGTCACTGCCGTACAGCGACGCCTTCTTCTGCCAGGTGTTTCCGCGGGAATGCACCGAGACGTTTCAGGAAGGCCACTGCCGCGCCTTTCAGTTTTTTGGCGGCGTTCCCACGCGGATCAGCTACGACAATAGCCGCATCGCGGTGGCCAAGTTCGTCGGCCGCCGCGGCGACACGCCGACGCGCGAGTTCCTGCGGCTGGAAAGTCACTTCCTATTCGCGCATCGCTTCTGTCTGGTGCGCCGCGCCAATGAGAAGGGGCACGTAGAGGGTTTGGTCGGGTTCGCCCGGCGGAACTTCATGGTGCCGGTGCCGCGGATCGACGACTTGGAGGAGTTCAACGAGCAACTGGCGCGGTGGTTCCGCCTGGACGGCCGGCCGCAACTGCAAGGTCACGACATTCCGCCGCCGCATCTGGATCGTTATGCCAGCTTGCTGCCCGGAGGTGCCGGCTTGCTGCCCGGAGGTGACCGATGAAGCCGATCGAAACCAAGAGCCTGGTGTTGTTGCAGCATCACTTGAAGCTGCTACGGCTGCCGACGATCCACGACGAGTGCCAAAAACTGGCCGCGCGCTGCGCCCAGGAGAACGTCGATCATCTGGCGTACTTGTTGCAACTGTATGAGCTGGAGTTGCTCGATCGCGAGAAACGCAGCGCCCAGCGGCGACTGCGTGCGGCGCGATTCCCGAACCAAAAGACGCTCGACGATTTCAAGTTCGAGTCGCAGCCGTCGCTCAATCGGTTGTTGGTGTCAGAGCTATTACGCTGTCAGTACATCGAGCAGCGGGAGTCGGCCCGCACAGAAGCCACCGCGATGAACACCAGAAGGGGCGACAGCAAGACGGTCTTCACAGACATGGGAACCCCTTTTCATAGACGATTGCTAACCGCGCCGTGATTAGCGCTTTTCTACTCCCGCGCGCTTCACCCCAATATCGTTGCCAAGACCTCACCCGTCCACCGTAGGGGTCAAAGTTTTGGGCCAAAGTTTTTCCGGCGGCCAACGTAGACTTCAACGCGACCGCGTGGGGGGGCAGGCCCCGGCCCCAGCCCGCCGGCTTCGTCCCCCGCCGATTGCCCTCCGTCCTCGTCGTGCGCGATCCGATGCCGCGGCCGGTCAATGCCCGTGCGGATCGCCAGACGCGCCGATCATCGCCAGGATGCCCGTGCGGATCGCGGCGGGCAGCGTCGGCCACGCGGCCACCAGCCGGGCCAAGTCGGCATCGCCGTTGGGATCGCCGCCGCCCTCGAAACCGCCCTCACCCGCCGCCCCCGCGACACGCGGTCCGACGCCCTCGGCGAAACACGTGCGGCTTCCGCCGCTTGCCGTCCGGCGCGACGATCGGCGCCGCG
>JBBDYI010000338.1:0-2140 GCA_040901705.1 Pirellulales bacterium
TCCTTTCGCCGAAAGCACTGTCAAGCGATTCATTCGGCGAAAGGATTCGCCTCCTGCAGAATTCGGTTTCGAGTTAAGCACATTGCATTCCGAGGATCGGTGCGTAGGTGAAAACAGGAACACGACAGCAACGCCATTAAACCTCCTCCGTGTTCCTCTCAGTTTCCCCTCGGTGTTCTCTGTGGTTTAACAAACGCCGCTACTTCTTCGCGAGTTCGGCTTCGATCGCCTTGATGACTTCTTCGGCGTCCGGCTTCGTGCGGGGGCTGAATCGCGCCTTCACCTGGCCGTCGCGGCCGATGAGAAACTTCTCGAAGTTCCAGGTGATGTCGCCCGCGAACTTGGGGTTCGTTTCCTTCGAGGTGAGGAACTTGTAGAGATCGCACTGGCCTTCGCCTTTGACGACGACCTTTGCGAACATGTCGAACTCGACACCGTAGTTCTTCGTGCAGAATTCGGCGATTTCGGCGTTCGTGCCCGGCTCTTGCTTGCCGAACTCGTTGGCCGGAAAGCCGAGAATCGCCAGCCCCTGTTGGCCGTATTTGGCGTGTAGCGATTGGAGTTGTTCGTACTGCGGCGTGTTTCCACACCGGCTCGCCACGTTGACGATGATCACGACCTTGCCTTTGTACTTGGCCAGATCGACGTCCTTGCCGTCGAGCGTGGTCATCTTGGACGCCAGCGGTCCCGCGGTTTTGCCTTCTCCCTCGGCCGAAACGACCGTCGCGGTCAACAGCAGAAACGCCAACGAAAAGCCGACCGGCAAGCCGGCCGAGGACAGCATACTCATCGCATGAACTCCCATCGTCGTAGAAGCGGGACGAAGCAACCGAAAAAACAATCGCCGCGCGAACGGCGGCAATACGGGGGGCGAGCGAGATTTGCAGGCAGGATAGCGGCAAGTTTGCAAGGCGGGAAAGTCCCGACTCTAACAAGCCGAATTGGAAAGTCAATCGTCCGCGCCGCGAAACGCCGACGTCAGTTGCCGTTGAGAAGCTTTTCCGCGGCCACCAGTTTTGCCGGCGGTTCGAGCCGATTGCCGTCCTCGTCCACCGCGACGTCGTAAAGACTCATCGTCCGCAGCGAGGTAAGAAATTCGCCGGGCCGAAACAACTGCCGCTCGACGTGCCGCCCGGTGAGATTGGCGAAGAAAATCTCCGCTTCGGCCTGCAGCCGCTCGCCGACGTGACTGGTCGCCGAAACGAACGAGCCATCGGCGTGCGTATCGACGACTTCAACGTGATACGTCAGCGTGTCGCCCGGTCGGGCGTGAAAATAGAAAGCGATCTTGGATATTTTCGCCAGCACGACGCGGGCTTCGAATCCCGACAGTTCGCCCACCAGCAGTCCGCCCGTCTGCGCCAAGCCCTCGGTGACCAGGGCGTTGGGCATCACGGGGCTGCCGGGGAAATGGTCGTGGAGGTGTTCCTCGGCCAGCGAAACGTTCTTGATGGCGGTCGCCCTGCGGCCGCGCTCGAACTGCGTGAAACGATCGATCCAAAACCAGCGCATGGAACCGCAATCGATTATCTGTTTTCGCGAATCGACGAGACGACACGGCGTCGCCCCACGACGATACCAAACCTATGAACCCTGCTCGCGATTCCCTGCATTCGGCCAGGCGAAACCAAATGTCGCGTCAGCCGTTCCTCGTAACTAACCCACCGCCGCAACCTTCGACTCGACGTACCGGCACATGTCCTGCACGGTGAGCATCGAACCGAACGTTTGCACGGCGGGATTCGCCTCGAACTTCGTCAGATCGATGAACGGCAGCCGCTCCCTGAGCAGCGTCAAGCCGGCCGGCGTCACTTTGCCGTTCTGCACGTATTCGGCGTTCTTGAAGATGTCCTCGGGAAACAGCTCCTCGCGCTGGATCTTGATGCCGAACGCCTTTTCCAGCTTGAACATGATGTCCAGGTAGTCGATCGACTCGGCGCCCAAGTCGCCCTGCAACGTCGCCTCGGGCGTAACGTCCTCCTCGTCGAGCGCCAACGCGTCGACCAGGGCCGCCTGTACCTTGGAAAAGATTTCGTCTTGAGAGGGCATCTCGCTCGAACCTCCAGCGTAATGAAGAAACTAGTCTATTCGCCCGACCGCAACGCGTTGCGAAGGCGTAGGGTGGGTCGAACGAAGTGAG
>JBBDYI010000338.1:2150-7199 GCA_040901705.1 Pirellulales bacterium
CCCCCCACCCTACAAGCACTAACCCTGCGCATACTAATTCGCGGCCGCCGCCGGATACAGCACTTGAAACAACTCCCGCAACTCCCGCTTTGTATAACCGTCCAGGGCGGCGCGATGCGGTTCTTGCTCGCCCTGGTTGTATCGTTCGAGCACCAGCCGCGCCGAAACCGCCGTGCGACCGTTCACCGTACCGGCGGCTTTGACCTTTGTCTCTCGGTCGTCCTGGGCGGTGATCTCGCAGGTCACTTCCAGCGACTGGCCCGGTTCGACGAAGTCCGCGTACTTCACGTTGCGGGCCTCCTTGAGCACGACCATGCTGTGGGCGAAATCCTCGCTCGCCCTCACCAACCAAGCCGCCGTTTGCGTCATCGCTTCGAGCATCAACACGCCCGGCATGACGGGAAACAGCGGAAAATGATCGTCCAAATACTCCTCGGCCAACGACAGCGCCTTGACCGCCACGATCTTCGAGCCGGGCTCGATCCGCACGATTCGATCGATGAGCGTGTAACGCATAACGCTGGGTTCGACGCCGGCCACCCCGAAGTTAGGGCTCCGGCGCGGCGACGCGGAAACGGTATTTTCTCGGAATTAGCCAGTATATCCAGGCCGGCGCAGCGTCACAATGGCCCGATGGTCGTGCAGGTGGCTCAGGCACGAGGCGCAGCGTGCGATCCCCAGCGATCGAGCTAGATGAGCAGTGCGGCGACACCGGTGTGCCGATCCGCGCCGCTCGTCAAGCTCGTGGGGGTTTGGTAGGATCGCTGCTTCACTTCTGAAGTCCACTGATCGAATCATTTTTCCTCGGACCAACGGACGGCGCGAGATGGACGCATATACGCTTTGCCCCGGCGGTTGCGGTAAGAAAATCAAGTTCTGCTGCGGCGCCGAAGTCATCGCCGACCTCGAAAAGATCGACCGCATGATCGAAGGCGAGCAGCGGCGGGCGTGCCTGGAGCACATCGCGAAGATGCCGGCTAAGTTTCGCGACAAGCCGTGCGTGTTGGCCAAGCAAATCCATGCCGAACTTGCCGCCGGCGACGACGACGGCTATGCAGCTACTTCGCGAAAGTTGCTGGCGGCCCATCCAGACAATCCCGTCGCGCTGGCCTGCGTCGCTCCGCTCGAGATTCGCGAGGGCCGGGCGCGGGAAGGCGTGGCGATGGTGCAGCGCGCGGTCTCCGGTTACGACAACGCGAATCAGGACATCGCGGCCGTGCTGATCGTTGGCGGGATGGTCGCCGCGGCGAACGAATTGCTCTCCACCGGACACATCTGGGCGGCGCGGGCGCACCTGCGGTTGGTCGACCAGTGGATGGGGCCACGCGAAAACCCCGGCGGACAGACGCTGCTGTCGATGGATCGGGACGCGTCGATTCCGCTGGTGTGGAAGGACGATCCGGCGGCGCCACCTTGCCCCGTCGACGCGGCGTACGGCCTCGATTACGGAACGGCGTGCGAATTGTCTGATGACAGCAATTGGCTCGACGCGCTTAAGACGTTCGAGTCGCTCGCCAAGAGCCACCCGAACGAGCCGTGCCTGTGGCGAGCGGTCGCCGCACAGCGTGCCTTCCTGGCGGACGACGAAGGCGCGGCGGAGGCGTTTCGCAAGGCGGCGTCGCTGGACATTCCGCTCGACGACGCCGTGGAATTGGAGTTGTACGCATTGGCGCTGACGGCTGGAGAGAAAGATGAAGTCGTTTCGAGCGGAGGCGAAAGGATCGACGCCGACGGCATCGACGTGTTGCACGTGACGTTCCCGGTTGGCGACTTCGACGCGCTGCTGCCGCGGATTCAAGCGGACAAGCGCTTCGTGCGACTGCACGGCGATTTGTCGTCGCTGGCCGCGGAAGATCGGCCGCCGCCGCGCGGGGCGTTCCGGCTATTGGACCGGCCTCAACTGGATGCGTCGGCCGTCCAAGGCGAAGCGGGCGCCAGCTTGCAGCGCGAACAGCTTCCGTCGGTCCTCGGCGAGTTGCTGCTGTACGGCCGCGAAACCGATCGCGAGGCGCGGGTCGAATTGGAAGCCCGCCGTCCGGATTTCGCCGCGGCCAGGGCGATCTTGGCGGAGGTTTCTCAGGGCGGCGTTTCCGAGGGCGGTGATTCTCAAGGCGGAATCGGCGAGCCGTCCGAGGAGAAAGTGCTGCATCAGGTCGGTCAGACGCAAGTCGCCCTGTCGTGGCGGTGGCATTGGCCGCCGGGTACGCCGACGGACGTCGACAGCCGGCTGACGCGCGAGGAATTTCGCCATCGGCTGTTGGAACTGTGGCCTTTGGGGAACGTCCGCGGCGGCAATGGAGCGACGTACGCCGAGGCTGCGCGATCGAACGACCCGCATCTGCGGCGGCTCGTGCTGGCGGCGATCCTCGACCTCGAGTCGAATCACCGACAACCGGACGACGCTCCATTATTCAACGAACTGCGAACCGGCCTCGGTCTGCCGGCGGCGGTCGACGTCGAGCCGTTTCGCGTCGACCTCGATCGTATTTCGCTGTTGCGGCTGGGCCGTTTGCCGGCGCAGTTGATGGCCGACAATCATTTGCTGATGGCTTTCAATCTCGCCGCGGCGGAGCGTGCGACGATGGCGATGACGCGGTTGGGCGAAGCGATCGTCGAACGTTCGTCGATCGAAAACGACCTCAAGGCACGTGTGTTCTTGAGTCTCGCCCGCGGCGGCGTCGATGCGCGGCGGTGCATCGAGTATTTGCAGCAAGGGCGGGAACTCGATGTCGCTAGCGGCAAATCGCCGGCGTCGTGGCTGCTGGAGGAACTGGCGGTGCGACTGTCGCATCCAGAAAAGCCGCAGGACGTGGAGAAGCTCGTCGAACGCATCATGGCGCATCGCCAGGAACCGGGCGTCGCACAGCAGTTGATGCGGCTGCTGGCCGCGTTCGGCATCATCGACCCGTCAACGATGTACAACCAACCGCAGCGCGAGCCGGCTTTTTCGGTCGGCGGTATGGAACTGAAGCCACAGTTGGGCGCAGCGTCCGGCGAGGCCGTTGCGGCCGGCAACGCGGCGGAGGAAAAGAAGTCGGGGCTGTGGCTGCCGGGTATGGATTAGAGGCAATTCAAAAGGAACTGTTTGGCCGGCTGGAGCGAACCACGGATTTCGCGGATAACCTGGCGCGGCCGCTGGCCGCAACCAAAACGGTCCGGCAAGCAAATTTGAAACATGGGGGCACGGAGACACGGAGGACATGCAAACGATGAGTGATGAGTGATGAGTGGCATTTCCAATCTTAAGGTGCGCGAAGCTAGTGCAGCGTCACAACTAGGAATTAGGGTGCAAGCTGTTGCAAAATGAACGAGAGTCATTGCTTACAAAAGCTAGCACCCCAAAATCAAGCTGTGACGATGCACTAGGCACTTCTTTGCAGGCAGCCGCGAGGTGGCCTGATTTTCGGTGGAAGTTGGGCCGGGAATCTGGTAGTTTCGTGGTCGCTCGATGATTCGGGGTTCGGATGGATCGCCGGATTGACGTTTTGCGGGGGAATGCCAGGTCGTGCGTGGCCGCAACACGGACGGGCTTGCGCCGAGGGTTTGCGAACGGTTTGCGATAGGACCGATTAACGACGGCTTATCGACCCAGCCGAAAGAGGGAATTTGTGAGCATTACTCGCGTTTTTTTTCGGAGCGAACAGGTTGTTTTCGGAATATTTCAAAAATTCCTTGGCAGCTTGCTTGAAAACGCGGATTGATACAGCGGCGAGAGGTTTCTGATCTTGAAGTCGGTCTGTTTTTGCACGCGAGCATCTGACCACTTCAAGTAGCAAGTAGACGGACCAGTAGTTCGCCGCTTTCGCAGATTCGCCGCATTCGCTCCGCATCCCGTGCTTTGATTCTTCCGGCGACGATTTCCCGTATGCCTTTTGGACACTGCCGGCCATGCCGCTGGATGATGCTGATTTGGGCTTCATGCGACGGGCGATCGAACTGGCTCGCCAGGGCCAAGGCGCGGTCGAACCGAATCCGATGGTCGGCTGCATTGTTGTCGCGAACGATCGCGTCGTCGGCGAGGGCTGGCATCAGCAATATGGCGGCCCGCACGCGGAAGTCCACGCGCTGGCCGCGGCGGGCGAAGCGGCCCGCGGCGCGACGCTGTACGTGACGCTGGAACCGTGCTGCCATTACGGCCAAACGCCGCCTTGCACCGAGGCGATTCGCGGGGCCGGCATTGCCCGCGTGGTGGCCGCGATGCGGGATCCCTTTCCGCTGGTCGACGGGCAAGGCATCACCAGCTTGCAAGCGGCGAGCGTGGCGGTCGAATTTGGTCTCTGCGAGGACGAGGCCCGCGAGTTGAACGCGCCGTTCATCAAGCTGGTGACGCGGTGTTGCCCGTGGTTTATCGCCAAATGGGCGATGACGCTCGACGGCCGGGTGGCCACGCGGGCCGGGGATAGCCAGTGGATTTCCTGCGAAGCGAGCCGGGCGATCGTGCATCAACTTCGCGGCCGCGTCGACGCGATCGTGATCGGCCGCGGCACGGCGGTGGCGGACGACCCGCTGTTGACCGCGCGGCCGCCTGGCCTGCGGATTCCGCTGCGAATCGTGATGGACACGTCGGCCCAATTGCCGCTCGACAGCCAACTCGTCCGCACGGCCGGCGAATTCGACACGCTCGTCGCGGTTGGCATGGAGGCCGATCGCGGTCGCTGCCGCGCGTTGGCCCAGGCCGGGTGCGAAGTCTTCTCACTCGCCGCCAGTACGCCGGAGTTGCGGCTGCAAGAGTTCGTCGAAGAGTTGGCGGGCCGGCAAGTGACGAACGTGCTGGTTGAAGGCGGGCCGACGCTGTTGGGCAGTATGTTCGATGCGGGATTGATCGACGAAGTCCATGCGTTCATTGCTCCGAAGCTGATCGGCGGCACGTTCGCCAAGGGACCAATCGCGGGCGTCGGCCGGGCGTTGATCGACGAGGCGGCGCAGATGGAGAGCGTCGATTTAAGGCGGGTCGGAGACGACGTTTACATTACTGGCCGAGTGCGACGCTGATGGCGGTTGCCGTGGGGATCCAATGGTGCGTGAAAACAAAACAGCGGCCGGGCCCCC
>JBBDYI010000338.1:7209-7965 GCA_040901705.1 Pirellulales bacterium
GTTCAGGATAGCGCGACGTCTCTCGCGGCGACCGGCCGCAGCGTTTCAGGAAGTGCTTCTTTTCGCGGAGCGTTTTGCCGTTGACTGGTGCGTCGTTGCGCGGCGCTGCGTTGCGACTAACCTGCCGGACCTGGCATGTAGATCGGAGTTCCGCTCACCGGGCCGGCCGGCGGGTACCCGCACTCTTGCTGCTGGTCGCACGAGGCACCCTTGTTCCAACCGAACCAATTTTTGCAGCTACTGCATCCGACGGCCGACGTGAGCAGCAAGCCCGCGATGGCCAAAGCCACGATCGTTTTCATCTTTCGTTCTCCTTGCCAAAAGTTCCGCAGGAGCGGAATCCCCAGACCGAATGTTTTTCGTTGCATCGCGATGGCGTGCAGAAAACTCTACACCACAAACAAGTACGAGGTGCAAATGCAACGGTTGATTTTCGGCAACATCTTGCCGGCGCAAGCGCCGATTGCGACGCTTGCAATCGATGCGACAAATGCAACGAGGCGACCGGGGGCGACGCGGTCGACGGGGCGGATTTTGCGGGTCGAGTCGACTGTGCGAGACGGGGCGATTGTGCGGGACGATCTTGCTTTGCGCGCCGCGCCGGAGGTGCGGAAATCGCCGATCGCAGCGCCGTATCGTGGTGATTCGCAGGAACTTGCGTGTGATGAGCCGATGAAGTGTTTTGACGCTCGCAGTGGCGCGACGGTCGTGGTGCGCCGCGATTGGATGCTTCGTCAGGCGGTGCGGTGGGGGGGG
>JBBDYI010000338.1:7975-12941 GCA_040901705.1 Pirellulales bacterium
CGCTCCACAACGCGGAGACCGCTCCACAACGCAACGGAGCAAGGAGCGGTCAGGAGACCGCTCAATAACGTGGGGAGTGGTCCGCAACTTGGTCTTTGATGCGACGTGAACTTGCCTGCCAACGCCCGGTTGTTATGCACTTTATTCTTCAATTCGCCTGGCTGCGACCGCGTTGTGCTTCGCGATGTGCCGTGGTTTCCCGACCGCTGTGCGTCGCCGTCGTTTTCTCGCTGGCCATGGCAGTTGCTGTGTCGGTCGGCGGCCGTGCTCGCGGAGGCGATATGCCGGGCGACGTGTCCAGTTCGGCCACGTCCAAACACAACGTCGGTCCACACGCCGATCCCAACAGTCCGTCGGCCTGTCGTCCGCAGGACGAGATGTGGGTCGTCAACTCGCGCGGCATCGACTGCGTCGAATCGGGCAAAGCGCCGTCGCTCGCGTTCGCCGTCCGCGATCGCGGAGGAAAACTGATTGACGTCACACCCGGTGCGTTTCTCGCCGCCACCGCCCACGGCCAAACGCGATTCTGGATTCACGGCTACGGCGTAGCGTCGGAGGAAGCGATCGACGTGGGCCAGGTAGCTTACGAGCGGTTTGTGTCGGCCGACGAGCCGCCGGTTCGGTTTGTCGTCTGGTCGTGGCCAAGCCAGCGCGAGGGACGCCGCTTCAAGGACATTCGCGACAAGGGTCGCCGCACCGACGTCGAGGCTTATTGCCTGGGTTGGGTGCTCGACAAAATGAGTCCCGACGCCGACATCAGTGCGATCGGGTATAGCTACGGCACGCGCGTCATCACCGGCGGGCTGCATTTGGTTGGCGGTGGCGACATCGAAGGACGGCGGCTACGCCCGAACGTCGCCAATGTCTCGGCGCGGTCAACTCCATACCAAGTTTCTGGCGCTGTGGCGGCGAAGGCGTCGCGATCGTGCCGCGCCGTGCTGCTGGCCGCCGCAATGGGCAGTGACTGCCTCGTCGCGGGCGGGTTCAACGACCGGGCGCTCGAACAGTCGAGCGAAATACTGTCGATCTATAGCTCGTGCGACCGCGTGTTGAAGTGGTATCCGGCGGCCGCCCGCGACCATGACTCGGCGCTGGGATATCGTGGCCTCGCGTCGCAGCCGCCGCGCGAGGGCGGTAACGGCAAGTTCGCCGAATTCGACGTCGGCTATTTGATCGGCTCGGATCACCACCTGGAAACTTACCTCGATCATATGGAAATCGCGGCCGCCGCCCGCGAGGTTCTCTCGCCGGAACCTGCGGCGGCGAAGCGATAACGTCGGCGGTTCATCCTCGATTGCGCTTTGGTAGTTTGTGAAAGAATCGCATACGCCCAAGTTCGACCGCAACTTGTAGGGTGCTCTGTGAGTACGACAAAACGTTGTGCCCAGGTGCTCACAGAGCACCCTACATTCGTTCACAACCGGCGATGTTTCCGGATCCGGCAGGGTACGAAGGTGCTCACAGAGCACCCTACATTCGTTCACAACCTGTTAGCTCTGACGGCGGCTGGCCCGTCGCGGGCGGTTGCGGCATAATGGTCCGCATGACCGAACCCGTGGCGTATCAGAACGGCCGCATCGTCCCGCTATCGCAGACGCACGTTGCCGTTTACGACGCCGGGTTCGTGCAGGGCGTGACGGTCGCCGAGCAGTTGCGGACCTTTGGCGGCAAGCTGTTTCGGCTCGAAGCTCATCTTGATCGTCTCGCTCGGTGCTTGAAAGTCGTCGACGTCGATCCTGGGCTTTCGCTCGGCGAGATCGGCCGCATCGCCACCGACGTTGCCGAGCGAAATCACGCGTTGCTCTCGCCGGGCGACGATCTCGGGTTGACGATATTCGTTACGCCCGGTCCCTACGCGGCGATGGCGCCCGCCGAACTGTCCGGCCAGCTGGCCAGCCCCACCGTGTGCATTCACACGCGTCCGGTCGCCTTCCGCCTGTGGGCCGAAAAGTACGCGCATGGCGAATCGGTGGCCGTCAGCACGATTCGGCAAGTGCCGGAGGATTGTTGGCCGGCCGAACTCAAGTGCCGCAGCCGGATGCACTATTACCTGGCCGATCGCGAGGTGGCCCGGCGGTTTCCCGGCGCTCGGGCAATCCTGCTTCACCACGACGGCGCGGTCTGCGAAGCGACGACGGCGAACTTGCTGGCGTATTTTCCGAGCGAGGGCCTCGTTTCGCCACCACACGATCGAATCCTGCCCGGCATCAGCGTGGCCGTGGCGGCAGAATTGGCCGCGAAGCTTGGAATACCGTTTCGCGAGCGGGAAATCCGGCCAGAACAACTTCGCCGCGCTGAAGAGTTGCTGCTGACCAGTACGTCGCCGTGCGTGCTGCCGGTCACGCGGCTCGATGGGCAGGCGATTGGCGACGGACGGACGGGTGCGGTCCATGCCCGGCTGTTGGCGGCGTGGAGCGCGATGGTGGGCGTCGATATTTCGGGGCAGGCGATGGGGTTTCGTGGCCGTGATGCTTAACATTCATGGGCGACGGTCGAGGAGCATTCTGCGGGCGGCAGATCGGAAAATGGCATCTTACGCGTAGCCAATACTGCGGTAAAATGTAACGGCCGCCTGCCAATCGCGGTGCGTTTCCAGCGAAATGCGGCGAATTCCTTCGTTCCAGCACGCCCGTTCGAGCGTCGCCATCAGCGCTCGCCCGAGGCCTTTCGCCGCCGGTCGGGGTGGACGAGTAGCCAATGTACGCGGGCTGTGGGGCCATTTTTTTCGATGCCAGGACGGGGAATCAGCGTGACGGATCCCGACAGGATTTTGTCATCGTCAGGATGCGTTTCCGTCATCTCGTTCGCTTCGGCCACCCACATCCGGTCGGCGCGGAACCATTTTTGAGCCGTGAATTCGCGGGCGAAGTCACTTTCCGACCAAGGGCCGGGCATCGGCCGCATTTCGGCCGTCGCGTTCTCACGCAGCGACAGCCAGCGCGTCACGTCGCCCGGAATTCGCACGGCACGAATCGCAAAGCATTTTGTGGAAACGGCTTGCGGTTCTTTCAGCAGCTCGCGGGTCAGGTGCAAGATCATTGCCGAACACTTGCGGTTTGTGCCAGGCGAGCGGAAACCACCAAGGTGCCGGAAACTCGCGGCGGAAAGCGCTCGAGTAACGGAATGTCGTCGCGTTCGTGGAGACTATCTTTCACAAAATGTCCATATTATGAAAATAGGTGATTGAAAATGACCTATCTTTAGACAATAATCGCATCAACTCAATCGCCGGGTGCTGGGCGGTTTTATTATGGCTTCGACGATCACGGCCGAACATCGCCGAGACCGCGTGCTCGAGTTGGTGCGGCAAAAAGGCTTTTGCTCGCTGCCCGAGTTGGCGGATGCCATCGGCGTAAGCGAATCGACGATTCGCCGCGATCTCGAAGCCCTTGAGGAACAGGCATCGGTGCGACGGACACACGGCGGCGTATTTTACGTCGGCGACACGCCGAAGCTACCGCACTTCGTAGATCGGCAAGCGGCGGAGTGGGAAAAGAAGAAGCAGATCGGCATCTGTGCCGCGGCGTTGGTGCAAGACGGCGACACGGTGTTGCTCGATGGAGGAAGCACGACTTACGAAGTCGCCCAGCGGTTGGTCGGCCGGCCTGTGCAGGTTGTAACGAACTCGCTGCCGGTGGCGAACCTGTTTGTGTCGAGCACGAGCACGGACCTCGTGTTGATCGGCGGATACGTCCATAGCCGTAGCGGCGTCGCGTTGGGCCAGTACGCCAACGAGATGCTCGCTCGACTGAACGTGCGGCGGACGATTTTGAGCGTCGCCGCCGTCAACGATGAGGGATACTACAACAGCAATTTACTGCTCGTCGAAACCGAACGGGCGATGATGGCCGCCGCCGACGAAGTGATTGTCGTGGCCGACAGCACGAAGTTCGGCTACCGCAGCCTGTCACGCGTCGCAGAATTGAAGGCCGCCGACCGGCTGGTGGTCGACGAAGGAATCACAAAACCGTGGCGAGAAAAACTCGCCACCGCCAAAGTCAACGTGCTCATTGCCGGACCGACGAACGAGGCGGTTGCTGCATCGAGTGATGGAAAGGGAGACAGGAGACAGTAGCCAGGAGGGCCGCGATTTCGTCAGGCCGGCGCGGGTTGCGTCTCTCGAAGACATCCCATTGTTTGTCCGCTTGGCCTGACCTACGAACTACGAACTGACTAACCCGGAATCCTGAATCCCGAAACCTGTTCCATGCTCGCCCTCGCAACCATCGACCGCAAAGCCATCGAGCAAGTCGTGCGGCAGGTCGTGCTCGCCCAAGTCGGCGGGGCGGCGCGCAAACTGGTTGTCAGCATCTCCGCGCGGCATTGTCACCTCACCGACGAGCACGTCGAAATCCTGTTCGGCAAGGGCCGCACGCTCACGCCGGCGAAAGACCTTTATCAGGACGGTTTCTACGCCGCCGAGGAAGCGGTGATGATCGTCGGCCCGAACAAGCGGCGGATGTTGCCGTCGGTTCGCGTCCTCGGTCCGACGCGGCCGGCGAGTCAGGTCGAACTGGCGTTCACCGACAGCATTTCCCTGGGCATCGACATCCCCGTGCGGGCGAGCGGCAAGATCGACGGTACGCCGGGCTGCGTTCTCGTCGGTCCCGCGGGCGTGGTGGAACTAAAACAAGGCGTGATCCGCGCCGAGCGGCACGTGCATATGAACTTCGACGACGCCCGGCGCTATGGCGTCGCAAATGGCGATCGTATGAGCCTGGTGATTGAATCGTCGTGCAGCGTAATGCTCAAGGACTTGCTGGTCCGCGCCGATGCGACGAGCAAGTTGGAGGTTCACCTCGACACCGACGAAGGCAACTCGGCGGATGTGGACCATGCAACGGGATTCGAGCTGATTAGGCAGTGAGCAGGTGGCAGGGGACAGGGGACAGGGGGTGCTCTTCGAGCACCTTGTACTACTAACGCCCAAAATCCTCGCGTCCCGAGCAGGAATTATGCATGACTT
>JBBDYI010000339.1:0-10108 GCA_040901705.1 Pirellulales bacterium
GTGCTTTCGGCGAAAGGATTCGCCTCCTACAGAATTCGGTTTTGGGATAGGCTCTTAGTCCAAATACCGCCGCACGAGGTCGCCGTAGGCGTCGATGCGGCGGTCGCGCAAGAATGGCCAGTGCGTCCGCACGGCGTCGATCCGATCGAGATCGCATTCTACCAGCAGCGTTTCTTCCTTGTCGTGCGACGCGCGGGCGAGGACGTTGCCGTTTGGGTCGGCCACGAACGACGCGCCCCAGAACTCCAGCGCGCCCTCGCGGCCGGTGCGGTTCGGCGCGGCGACGAATACGCCGTTGGCGATGGCGTGGCTGCGCATCATCGTTTCCCAGGCGGAATGCTGGCTCTCGCCGTATTCCTGCTTTTCGTCCGGCAACCAGCCGATCGCCGTTGGGTAAAACAGAATCTGCGCGCCGGCGAGCGCCGTCAGCCGGGCCGCTTCCGGATACCACTGATCCCAGCAGACGCATACGCCGATGCGGCCGAATCGCGTGTCGAAGGCGCGGAAGCCCAAGTCGCCGGGCGTGAAGTAGAACTTTTCGTAGTACAGCGGATCGTCGGGAATGTGCATCTTGCGATACATGCCCGCCGTGCGGCCGTCGGCGTCGAACACGACCGCCGTGTTGTGGTACAGACCCGCCGCACGGCGCTCGAACAGCGAGCTAACCACGACCACGCCATGCCGCGCGGCCGCGGCGGCGAGCGCTTCGCTGGTCGGTCCGGGAATCGGTTCGGCCTCGCCGAACCGGGCGTGGTCCTCGCTCTGACATGGGTATTGCCCAGCGAACAATTCTTGTAGGCAGACGATGTTCGCGCCCATCTGCGCTGCGTCGGCGATCCGCGCCAATGCTCGCTCGACGTTGACGTCCTTGCGCGGATCGCCTTTGGCTTGGACGAGCGCGACGGTCGGGCGGTTCGATGCGGGAGCCTGCGGTTTTGCGGAATGTGTCATATCGGTGCGGCGGCCGGACGGTCGGCGGTTGGTGAATCGATGTCCGAAAGATGCGGCCCGATGCGCTCGTGCGACATTTTCTCCGAGGCGGCCGCGAATCGATGCGATTCTAGCAAACCGCGGCCGTTTGGTCTCGGCTGCGATGGTGTCGGCTGCGATTGTCTCGGTTGCGGCGAGCGGCGGACGCGGTCAGCCAGCCGTGGTCTATGCTCGGCCGTCGAGCACTTCGCGGTAGACGCCCGCCACGCCGGCGGCCATAGCTGTGTCGGAAAATGCCGTGCGATGGCGGTCGATCGCGGCGCGGCGAATGGCTTGCCAATCGACCTCGCCGTCGAGGAATTGGCGGATCGCCCTGGCCAGGTCGACGGCGTCGTCCGGTTGGGCCAACACGCCTTCGACACCGTTGCGAACGGCTTCGGGCACGCCTTCGACGCGCGTCCCCACGACCGGGACGCCGTGGGCCATCGCTTCCAGCACGACCATCGGCAAGCCCTCGCCGAACAAGCTCGGCAGGACGAACAGGTCCATCTTCTGCAGTTCCGCCGGCACGTCGCGGGTGAAGCCGGTCCAATCGATGGCGTCGGCGATTTCGAGACGTGCGGCGCGGGCTTTGATCTGGTCCTCGTATGCGGGCGTCTCGAATTTGCCGACGGCCCGCAGTCGGATGTCGCAGTCGTGAGAACGGAGCCAGGCGATCGCGTCGAGCAAAACTTCCAGACCCTTGCGGGGTCGAAAGAGAGCGACGACCCCCAACGTCCAAACGCCGCTCGGCGAAGGGCGACCGACGATTTCACGCGGGCCGGGCACGCCGTTGTGGACGACCGTCAAGCGGCGCGAGGATATGCCCAGCTTGCGCATGTGGGCGGCCAGGCTGTGCGAAACCGTGATCAACCGCGGCACGCCGACGAGACTCGCCCGTTCGACGATCGTGTTGATGATGTTCGTCAGGCGGTTCGTGGTGTTGAAGATCGTCGGGCTGTGGACGTGATAGACCATCGGCACGCCGGCCATCGATGCGGCCAAGCGGCCAACGAGCGCACTGCGGGCCGTGTGAGCGTGGACGAGGGCGAATTCTTCGCGGCGGACGATGTCGGCGATGCGGCGAATCTGGCGGAAGTCGCAGCGGCCCCGCATCGGCGTGTCGTACAGCGTGGCGGACTTGGCCGCGCGAGCCTCCGCGTATGCGCCGCCTTTGAGCAGCGCGAACGACGCCGCGAAGCCATGCTCGGGCAGCCGCAGGGCGAGGAGGTCTTGCACGCGCTCCGCGCCGGCGTAGTGGTCGCCGTTGATGATGTGCAAGACGCGGACCGTGCGGGCGCTGGAGGCTGGGGGCTGGGGGCTGGGGGTGGACTGGTGCGCTTCGCTTTCGTGGAGAACGGCGACGGACATGGTGCTCGGCTCGCGCGGTTGGAGTTGCGGGTTACGAGCAAACTTACCTTTCGGCTGCCGACGTCATGCCGCGTTTTGCTGGATAATTCGGGTGAAACACGGAGGCACGGAGACACGGAGGAGAATGCGGGAGCGGTGGCTGCGAATACCTGGCATCGCCGGCAGTTCAATTCCAATCGAATTCCTCTGTGTCGGTCTCCGTGCCTCCGTGTTTCATTCTTGCGGTGGAGCGGCGGGCATCCCAGATCGGATCGCGCTCCGACCGATACGACCAATTCGACCGCTGCGACTGCCGCGCTTCGTTCCGACCGATACGACCTCGTCGATCAGTCGGCCGCCTCGAACACGGCGAGGCTGGCCGTGAAGCCGTGGACGAAGCTGCGACCGCCGATGGGGCCGATTTCGCCTTGGGCGAAGAAGCCGGCCAGCGGGATTTCGCCGAGCACCGAACGGATTGCGGCGGCGTCGTGGTGCGGCGCGTCGAACAGTCGCGTGCCGCGGCCATTGCAGGTGAACAGAAGCGCCGCGGCGGCGTGGCCGCCTTCTTTGACCGCGTCTTCTTTGACGGCGGCGAGCAATTCGCGGAGATCTTCGTCGGCCGAGGCGGCGTCGCGGAGGTGAAACTGAACCGTCTGGCCCGTCCGTACGTAGTCGCCGATGGCGATCGCGCCGGTTTCGCCGTCGACGCCGATCACGTTGCGGACGAGGAAATCGCCGCGTTGAAATCCTTCCTGATACTCGTTCGTAACGCGGCCCAGGTGCAGGCCGGACTGCATCATGCGTTGGTCTTCCACCGGGAGCGTCGCGAACAGCTCCTTGAGCAACGCCAGCGGTTGCTTTCCGCCCAACTCGTGGACGATGTTCCGCTCGGCCTTGGTGATGACGTAGGGCTGGCCGATCGGGCGACAGCCTTGCGATACGACGGGCCGCACCCGCACCGACCCCGAGAGCATCGCGGCGACCGCGCCCTGGCGGACTTCGCCGCGGCCGAAGATCAAACGATTCTCGCCGGGTCCGTGCCCTCCGCCGGCCATGCCGCCGATCACGCTCACGCCGGGATGCTCGTCGCCGAGGGACTCGAGCAGTACGTCGGCCGGAAAGCTGAACGGCTCGCCGAGCAGCAACAGCGCGGCTCGTTCGGGCCAGGCGTCGATCAGGGCATCCGGCCAGCCGACGAAGGAACCACCGTCCGCCGCGCGGGCATAGTCGAGTTGCATCAACTGGACATCGGCCCCGGGAAGGTCGGCCGCCCACACGGACAGCGCCGGACCATCTTCGATTTCCTCGCCGCCGCCGGCGATTGATTCGCCGGAGCAGCCGATGAGCGCCGTGGTTTGCAGCCGGTCGCAGATTCCGCCCGCCAGAGCGGCAGCATTGGCGGCGTGGTGCGGGGAGAAGAACGCCAGCACCAGCGTTGGCGATGCGCTAGCATTGTCGGGTTGGTCGGCGTCGTCGTTGGCCGCGCGCGACGAGAGGATCGCATCGCAAACTTCCTGGACTGCCTGCGATGTGTCGCCCGCGCGGGAAAGTGCGGCGGCAAATTGCGGCGATTTTCGCGTGGCGGATTCGCTGGCGGAGTGCTTCATCGTCGAGGGATCCTCGTCGTCACGGTTGGCGCTGGCGTGTGGGGTGTTGGTTTCGCGTTATGATACGCCCGGCGGCGGTCCGTTGACAGGCACGCGATGCGACATGCGTCTATGCGATGCGAGCGAAATCCGGACTGAAAAACTTGATCCGGCGGATTGGCAAACGGTAGGATGCACTTGAGTTGTTAACGAAACAGGCCAAGAACGAGGAGGCGGCGATCGTGACTACATTCGCAATGTGGTTTGGCGGTGTGCGGCGGCGTGTGTTGCCCGCGTTGATGCCCGCGGCGGTGTTTGCGTTGATGCTTGCCTCGGTCGTGCCCGTTTTCGGCGATGGCAAAGTGGTTCGCCCACGGAACTACGAGGGTTCGCTCGAAGAAAAGTCGCAAGAGGCGATCGTCGTGTTTCACGGATCCGACGAGCCAGGCGGGGCGGTCGAGGACTTGATTCTCAAGATCACGGTCGCCGGCGAGGCCGAAAACTTCGCCTGGGTCGTGCCGCTGCCGAGCGAACCGGAAACGAAGCCGGAGGACGCCGCGCTGTTCAAGGAGCTGTTCGACTACGTCGAAGCCCGGCGTCGGCGGCAATACACGGATCGTAAGTCGCAGTACAAAGGCGACGCCGGCGCCAAGGCCGCGGCCGCCGACAAGCCGGTCGAGGTGCTGTCGCGCGAGGTCGTCGGCAGCTACGACGTGGCCGTGGTCAAGGAAAACGAGCCGGGCAAGCTCAACGGCTGGCTCGAAGCCGAAGGTTATCAACCGCTCAAGGACGGCGAAGACGTTATCGAATTCTACCGGACGAAAGGTTATGTGTTCGCCTGCATCAAAGTGGCGGCCAAAGAACTGGCGGAGCGAAAAGTAGTCGACTTGCATCCGCTGCGGTTCACGTTCAAGACCGGCGGCCGCGACGGGATTTACTTTCCGATGCGGATGACCGGTTTGCAAAGCGAACCGTTCGACGTCAATTTGTACGTGTTCTATCGGTATTGGATCAACGAGCGGCGCGGCCCGTTCGGCTACGTGCATCGGGGCATGGAATTGAACTATCGCGATTGGGACTCGCCGAAGTGCGAACCCGACGGCGGTAAGGCGTGGAGCGCGCCTGAGACCGATCCGCTGCTTCGCGATCTGGCCGATCGAGTGCCGACCGTGGCGAAGTTCTTCCAAGCGCGGTATCCGGGCGATCGCTTCTATCTGACGAACATTCAAGCCCACGGCCTGCGCCCGGCCGACGTGCGGGCATGGGCCGACGATCTGTGGCTGTTTCCGGCGTACCGAGGCGATCTCATTCCGCACGACGCGCGGAGCGGCGGCGTGGCCGCGGCGGCGTATCAGAAAATTGAGCTGGCCAACGAAGAGGGAAGCCGCTACGTCGACGACGAAGGGCCATTCGGCGCGGACGGCGGCCGCCGAGCACGCTACGCGACCAAATTCGTCGCGGCGGCGGCGGTGATGTTGGCGCTCGTGGCCGTCGCCTTGCTCGTGATTCGCGCCGTGCGGCCGAAATAGCGTGGCGCTACGGTCGCCCCGCGAATCGCCGCAGAGTGCGGGGAAGTATGCAGCAAATCCCGATCGCAGCCGCGACGAGCGACGCCGGTTCGGGCACGGAGGTCGCGGCCGATGCGGCCAGGGCCGACGTGAAGTGTCCTTGCAAAATCGCCGCGTCGGCGAGATTGACCATTCCGTCGGCGTTGAAGTCGCCGTCGATCCACATCGCGCCGCTTGCGAGTCCGTAATGCGCGGCCAGCGTTGCGGCGTCCGTTCGGTCGACCACGCCGTCGAAATTCGTGTCGCCCGGCGTCGGAGTGCGCATGATCGTCGACAACCGCAAGTCGAAACTGATGTCGCTGCTGGTCGCCGACGATTGATGGACTTCAGCGGCCAGCACGTTACGGCCCGGCAATAACAACGCCGGATCGAGCGACACGCTTTCCAACTCGTTGTCCCCAGATCCGGGATTCGCGGGTGTGTCGAATGCGGCGTTCGCAACTAGATTCGAACTGCGGTAAACCTCCTGCCCGTTAAGGTACACTGCGGCGCCGTCGTCGCGAACGACTTCAAGCGTGGTGGACAGCACGAGCGATGGGTCGACGTTGCCCGTTAGTTCGTGGCGAAAGTACGTCGTGATGAAATTATTGGATGTGCATGCCGGCGCGCTCGGCCCGCACGGCACGGTGGTCGCCTCGTCGTTGTCGCCGTAACCGAGTTGCGAAGGCCCCGAGGGCCACGTGCCATCGTCGAAATCGGCGGCCCGCCAGGCCGTCATCTGGTTCGAGCCGTCGGCCAGATATTTCCACTCCGCGCCGGTCTCGACGAGCCGAGCAGTTTCGACCGCGCTCTTCATGCGGTGGATCTCACCATCGAGCGAGACCAGGTAGACATTGCCGGCGTTGTCTTCACCGAAGGAAGAGAGATTCGCCAGCGACCCGGCGTCGGTGAACAGCCGCGAATTCCACTGGGCGAATTCCGTCTTCGTCGCACCGTCGTACTTGAACGCCCAGATGTTGTTGCTTACGTAGTCGGTGAAGAAATACTGACCTTGAATCGCCTCGATCGGGCCGCGATACATGTATCCGCCAGTGATCGAGAAGCCGCCGCTGGAGTCGTGGTTGTACTCGTGGACCGGCGGCGTGAAGCTGGGGTCGTTGCACGGCAACGGGTCGCCGGTCCTGTTACACCGAGTGCCTTCCATCACACGCCAGCCGTAGTTCTCTCCGCCGGCGGAAGCGGCCGGCTGGAAATTCACTTCTTCGCGCTGGCCCTGTCCCACGTCGGCGATCCACAAATCGCCGGTCGCGCGGTCGAAGCTGTTTCGCCAGGGATTTCGCAGCCCATAAGCCCAAATCTCGTCGTCGCCCGTCGCGCCGACGAATGGATTGGTGGGCGGAATCGCGTAGTTGCGATTGGCGTCTGCAGGAAAGTCGTCGCCGTTGACGTCGATCCGCAGCATCTTGCCGAGGCGATTGTCGGTGATGTCCTGCGCATTGCCGCCCGGCTCGGTGTGTCCGGAACCAGTGTCGTTTCCGGCGCCGCCGTCGCCCGCGGCGATGTAAAGATATTGCGTCGTCTCAGGCGTCAGCGCCGGATTGAACGCCATCCAGCCGGCGTTGTGATTCGCGTCGGACTGGGTGTACGAGAGTAATCGAGTGAAGTTTGTCGACGCCACATTGGGATTGGCCGACACTTGGTATTGGCGGATTTCCGTCGTGCCATTACCGCCGCTCGCCGTCAGATTCACGTAGAACCTGCCATTGTTGGCGTAATCGGGATGAAACGCCAATCCCAGCACGCCCTGCTCGTTGCCGGTTGCGTTACCGTCGATATCCAGAAACGGCGCGGCGTTGATCGAGTTGTCGGCCGTGTTGAGAATCTTGATTCGGCCGGTGTGCTGCTCGACGATGAACAGCCGGCTGTCGTCGCCGGGGGCGGGCGTAATGAACACGGGCCGCGACAGTCCGCTGGCGATGCGTTCGAGCACCACGCCGGTTTCGCTGCGCGCAGTTGCCGCCGCCGACATCAGTATCGCAGTCGCGAACGCGACGCGCCGGTTTTGTTGGTTCATCGCGGACCTCTCAAAGTTGTGTATTCAGGTCGATTGGTGCGCCGCTGGCCTGTGGGGTGGAGCGAACGAAGTGAGGCCCACCACACGATTCCTACGATCACTTCTTAACCGGCTTAGGCAATCGCAAATCCTCCTCGTCGATCGCAACCTTCAATCCTTCTTCGGGCACGTCCATCTTGAGCGTCCACAGCGCCGCCTGCGCGGCCAGCCGTCGATATTCGACGAGCTTCCAATTATCGTGAAAGTGCATGCCGACGTAGCCGAACGAGCGTCCGCCGTCCGGCCGCTGCCACGCCCAGGCGACGGTTTCGTCATTGCCGTCGATCGTGGCCGCGAAAATCCGGTCGAATTTCAGCTTCTTCGCTTCGTCGGCGTTCGCGGTTTCCGCGCTCGCCGCCGCCGCCGCCGTGGCGGCCGCCGTACCGAACGCGCCCGGCAGAAAGTCGAGGCGATAGTACAGTTCATCGCGAATCGCGAACGGCTTGATGCCGCGCACGATCGGATGATCGGGCGTCGGCAGGCGGAGGTCGAAGTCTGCGACAGTGTACTTGCGCTGCGGCCCACCGCGGGTGCCGCCGAGCAGTTTGAGTTGCCCGTCGATGTATTTGGCGTCCTTCGCGCCGACGGCCCAATGCAGCGCGACGATGCCGCCGCCGCGAGCGGCAAAGGCGGTGAAGGCGTCGTACAGCCCGGCGTCGGCCTGCATCCACTTCGCGCCTTGCGACACGTACAGCACGACGCCGTCGGCCTGCTTGAGCATTTGCACGCCGTCCTTCCACGGTTCGTCGGCCTTGACCGTGGTGACCTGCAAGCCTTCCACGCCGCGGAGGCTCTTTTCGATCACGCGTAGTCCGGCCATGAATTCGTGCGAGGCCGGCGGATGGCCGTCGGGGCCTTGGCCGACGAGCAACAATCGCTTCGGCTCCGCGGCCGAGGTCGCCGCCAAATCGAGTGAAAGCAAAACGGTCAGCGCGAGCAGCAATCGAGCAGTCATCGGCGCGTTCCTGTTGCGAATTCGACGCACCTTCATCGGCATTCCATGCGATGCGGGGCGGCGGCCAATCGCGGCTCGCCCCATCCAGGCGACCATGTGTATATTCACAGGCTACCACGAAGCAACGCCCGGCCGCAACTTGTTCCGACGAGCGAAGACAAAGGCCGCCGTCTCCTTTGTGGCGCGCCAAGCGAAGCAGTGATAACGTCCCTGCGGCAGCGCCTCGCCGGCGGCCGCTCGTTCGGCGGCGCTATATGGTGGACCAACGTCGCGCGGCGACTCGGTGTCAACCATAGGCGCCAGTCGGCTCCCTACGGAGGATGCCCGAGCCGCCGTTGCGTCACAAGCAGCACTTCTTGAATTTCTTGCCGCTTCCGCATGGACAGGGATCGTTGCGGCCAACCTTTTGCTTCTGGACGACGGGGTGCGTCGCCGGCGGTGGCGGCAACGGCGACGCGGGCGGCCCCGAGTTGCTTGAAGACAATGACCGGTTGTAGGCCATCACGAATGCATTAATTCCCGCCTGCGACGTCATGTCGTAACCGGCATTCTTGCCCGTCATGAACAGCGACTTGGCCATGCCAAAATTCGAAGTTTCAGACAACGCCGCTTTCAGCCGCCCGACCAGGCCGTCCGACTTGAGCCACTCGACGATCGGCTTCGCCTGCGGCAGTTCGTACACGCGGTCCAGGTATTCCCAAAAGGACGCCAGTTCACCGACGATCGCCGCCGCCCTATCCGGTTCGGTCGAGACTTTTCGCGGCACGTGTTCAAGAACAAAGTCCTTGACGCTATCGAGCGTCATCGCGTCGACGCTTTCGCCGAGATAGTTGAGGCCGTATTCCAAAAGCATGCGAAACCAGCCCAGGTCGCCGTAGCGGTCGACAACCTCCTCGGCTTCGCGCGACTTGGAAAACGTGTCCCAAGCTCGCTGGTAGTAGGCCTGCTCGGCGTCGTGGTCGACCTCGTCATACGAGAACAGGGACCGATCGGAAAAAATGCCGATGCCCATTCGCGAGCGAAACCGTTCCAACGAGTTGTGCGGGTTTTCGGGCATCTTCAGGCGCAGACCTTCCACCCCCAACTCCTTGCGGACAACTTCCCAGTCGCCCATCATGCCGACGTTGATGCGGTTGCCCGCGAACGCCCGCTCGATCGGCTCGGCCGCCTCGACGGCGTGCAACTCGACCAATTCCACGAGCAGCGTCGAGTTGAAGTCGACATCTTCCTCGGCGGCGGCGGCCATCATTTCCGTCAGGCAGGCAACGACGCGGTCGCGCGTTTCCGCATGATAGTCGGCCACGCATCGCAGAGAGCATACCGCAATTGACCGCACGAACTCCTCCGCACCGGCGTCGCGGGCGACGCGGATCAGCGGTTCGATGGTGGCCTGGCCGATCTTGCCGAAAACGTGCGGCAGCTCCTCCGATAACCAGTCGTCGCACTCGTCGTCCGACTCGCGCAGTATTTCGATCAGCGGCTCCACCGCCGCGTCGGCCCTGAGGTCGGCCAGCGTCCTCCAGGCCGTAACCGGCAGCAATTCGGCATCATCCGCGTCGATGTCCGACTCATCGTCGATGTCCGACTCATCGTCGATGTCCGACTCATCGTCGATGTCCGACTCATC
>JBBDYI010000339.1:10208-12901 GCA_040901705.1 Pirellulales bacterium
GTCGATGTCCGGCCGATCCCAATCGGTCCATCGCCGAGCAATGTCGACGAGACGAGGCACGTCATCGGCCGAAACACGGCACGCCGCCACATAATAGCCGTCGCGGCCTATCCAGTCCTGCACATCGCGAGGGCTCGGCGCCGCACGCAAACGCTCGACGAGCGATGCTTCTTTTAGGTCCATGGGGGCGTACCTCCTTGATTGCGATTCCCGATCGCGGTTCTCGATACCGACGTCGGCGACTCCCACTATTTATAAATCCCGCTCACCGCATTTGACAATCCGAATCGAGTTCGTCGCGTCGAGCGGCAAGCACGCGTCATCCGACGTGCCAGATGGCTTTCCAGGAAACGGTAGTCGATTTCGGTTCTCGGAGCGTTAGGCAAGAGACACCCTTGCGATATTTCTCGATGTCATTCGAGTTCCTTGACCCGTAGATTGCGGAACTCGATCCGCGCCCCGTGGCCGAGAAAGCCGATATAGCCCTTCTCGTTTTTCAGGCCGGGATGATCGTGGCCGTCCATCGTCTTGGGCGTGCTGGCCTTGTCGAGATTGCCTTCGACGATCGTCGTGCCGTTGAGCACGACCTTCACGTCGCGGCCCTTGAGCGTAATCTCCTGGCTATTCCACTCGCCGGTCTTTTTGAGCGCGCCGCGCTTGGCGGGAATCACGCCATAGATCGAGCCATGAGCCTGGTACGGGGCGATGTTCTTGTACATCTCGTGGTCGTTGTCGAGGATTTGGCTCTCCATGCCAACGTAGGCCGCGTCCCCCTTCATCGGCGTCCGCAGGCCGACGCCGTTGTTCGCGCCCGGTTCGAGCTTGAACTCGAAGCGGAACACGAAATCCTTGTACTCCTTGGCGGTGTACAGATTGCCGCCGCCCTGCTTCTGGCAGACGAGCACGCCGTCGGCGACCTCGTAGCCCTTGGTCGCGCCCTGCCAGCCGTCGAGATCCTTGCCATTGAATAGTGCGACGAAGCCTTTTTCGTCGCCGGCGTCGGCTGCTTTGTCGGCGGCGGCGGCGCCAGGAATCGCCACCGCGGCGGCAACGAGAAACGATAGAATCGACGGCCGGTGTCCGGCGTGAGCAAGGCGAAGCATGGTGGTGGATCCTGTTAAATAGGCTTGCGCGGAAGTTCAGACGCGATGCGATAAATCACGTCGCCAATTTGGCCGCAATGCGGATAACGGCCGCGGCCCCACCATCATGTCTTGTGGACGCCCGGATGTCAGCCCCCTTGCGGAAGTCCGCCGGGGAGTAAATCTCGGCCGGTCGCTTCCCAAACGCCGGTTTTCGCGGCAAAATGGCGCGCCGGTCGCAGCCCAAAAAACCGACATGGCGTCGGACGTAGGGTGGATCGAACGAAGTGAGGCCCACCAGGTTGCAACTGCGATACGCAATGCGCGGTCGGACCCACTGCGTTCGACCCACCCTACATCCACTCGACAAGTAAACCATCGAACAACGGTTAGGCGGAGAGTTTCCATGCCCAAGGATCAAGTCAACGTCGCCATCGTCGGTCTCGGCTTCGGTGCCGAGTTCATTCCGATCTATCAGGCCCACCCGCAGGCGAACATGTTCGGCATCTGCCAGCGGAACGTCGAGCACCTCAACAAGATCGGCGACACCTGCGGCATCGCCAAGCGCTACACCAGCTACGACGACGTGCTCAAAGACCCGGACGTCGACTTCGTCCACATCAACTCGCCGATTCCCGACCACGCGCCGATGGCGATGCAGGCGCTCAAAGCCGGCAAGCACGTCATGTGTACCGTGCCGATGGCCACGACCGTCGAGGAGTGCCAGCAGATTTGCGAGTTGGTCAAGTCGACCGGACTCAAATACATGATGGCCGAAACGGTCGTCTACAGCCGCGAGTTTTTGTTCATCAAGGAAATGTACGACAAGGGCGAGTTGGGCAAGATTCAACACCTGGCCGCCTCGCATCCGCAGGACATGGACGGCTGGCCCGACTACTGGCAGCGGATGATCCCGATGCACTACGCCACGCACGTCGTCAGCCCCTGCTTGGGCCTCGTCGACGGCCGGGCGGAATACGTCAGTTGCTTCGGCTCCGGCACGGTCCGCGACGACATCGCCAAAAAGTCCGGCAACAAGTTCGCCGTCGAAACCTGTCACATCAAGATCAAGGACTCGGACCTCACCGCCCATATCTGGCGGTTCCTCTACGACGTCGCCCGGCAATACCGCGAGAGCTTCGACGTCTACGGCACGAAGAAAAGCTTCGAGTGGACGCTGGTCGAAAACGAGCCGCACGTCATCCACACGGCCAAAAAGCCCGAACCGGAAATCCCCTCGAAGGTCGAAGTGCCGGACTACGCCCACCTGCTGCCGGAGCCGATCCAAAAGTTCACCCGCTCGATCCAGGACGCCGACCACCTGTCGTTCGTCCAAGGCGGCGGCCACGGCGGTTCGCACCCACATCTGGTCAACGAAATGGTTTCGGCACTCGTCGAAGATCGCGACCCACGGCCCAATGCAGCCACCAGCGCCAACTGGACATGCGTCGGCATCTGCGCCCATCAGTCAGCCCTCAAAGGCGGCGAGATCGTGAAACTGCCGGCGTTTACGCTCGAGTAACGGCGATTCGCGGTAGACGCAAAAAAGGGGACGGGAGCGAATGGCACTTCCTGAGTCGTAAGTTCATGCGGCCAAACGTCTTTTTGCTT
>JBBDYI010000340.1:0-12898 GCA_040901705.1 Pirellulales bacterium
GAGTGTCTCGGCGAAAGGATTCGCCTCCTACAGTGTGAAAAACAAGCACGTTCTTGGTGGATAGCCTCTTACTCCGCCGGACGAATCGTTTCGGCCGCTTCCAGGCGGAACGCTTCGACCACGCCGTTCTTGGTCGCGGCGACGAGGGCCGGCTTCCCGTCGATCGTTGTCGCGGCGATGCCCGTGGGAAGCTCGCCGAGGTTGAAATAGTCGAGCGGCTTGCCATCGGCGGCGAGCAGATGGATCGAACCGTCCGGCGCAGCGATGATCCAGTGGTCGGCATCACCGACCAGGCGGCCCCAGAGCAGGGCTTGGATCTGCGTGCCGTACATGCCGGGAGGAAGAACATACTCCCACAGGGCGGCTCCGTCGGTTGCGAGGCCCAACGCGACGAGTTGATTCGGCCGAGCCATCGTCACGCCGAAAAACGGCCGCGGCGATGTTGCCGCCGAGCCGCTATGGGCGGGTGCTCCGCCCACGGACAGAATCGAAAACTCGCCCGATTCCGGTTGCCAACGGCCGCGCTCTTCCCCGCTGGCGTCGAGCACCGCCGTCGGAGAGTTGAACGACGCCACGAATATCGCGGGCTGCTCGTCGACAAGCGGCGCCACGGCGATCCGCGACACGGCGGACACCGCCCGATTCGACCATCGCCGCCGTCCGTCGGGCGAGACCAGATGCACGCCCTGAATGCCGTTGTAGCCGACGAGGATGTCGCTCGTGCCGTCGAGGTCGACGTCGGCCACCTGGACGTCGGAAACTTCCGGATTGTTTTCATCGGCGGGAATCGGCCCGCTGGGATAGGCCGCCGTCACGCGCCACTGGTCGTCGAACACGTACAGCTTGGGCTGCAACACGCGGCTGCCGACGAAGAATGTCTTGCCGCCGGGCGACTTGCCGACGCGAAGGAACCCCACGTCGCCGGCGTCCGGCAGTTGCAATTCGTGGCGGTTGCCGATCGTTCCGCTGGCGTCGACTTCGACCACGGTCCGCGCGCCGTCGAGCACGAGCAGATTGGTGTCCGTCAAGGGAGAGACAAGGATATTACCGGGGTGTTTCAGTTCGGTCTGCTTCCACAGCGAAACGAGCCGATGACGCTGCGGCGGCGTTTTCGCGGCGGCCTCGACCGGCGGCACGCGACCCGTCTTGGCGAGTACGAGCCTTTCCGCATACTGGCGACGAAAGTCCTCGATACGGCCCAACGCCCGCGGATGCCAGGGCTTGCCGGCGAGCAACGTATCGAGGGTTTCCGGCGCAGTGCGGACGGCCTCGAACGCGTCGAGCAGGATTGCGTCCTCGACGACGCCTTCGCGGCTCAAGTAAACCGCCGCCGTCGGAGCAAGCATGCCGACCGCCGTGGCGTGATCGGCGCGCGCGACGACAAACGCCGGCTTTTTCTGGGTCATCATTTGCCGAAGTTGAGCGTCGGTCATCGCGTCGCTCGGATCGGTCAACACGGCGACGAGCGCCACGTCGGTGCGGTCCTGGTACTTCTTCGCCAATTTGTCGAAAGCGTCCAACACCGGCGCGTCCCGACTTGTCCAGAACAGCAACATCGCCGACTTGCCGCGGAGGCTTTCCGCCGTCAGCTTGCCGGCCGCCTTGTCGGCGAAATCGCCGCCGGAAAACGTGTCGAACGCGAACGCCGGCGATGGTTCGCCGACGAGTTTGTCCGGCGGCAGCACCGGAGGAGGCACGAGGTATTTCACCCGCTGGGCGTCGTCTGGCACGGCGAGTGCGAAGCGGTCTGCGGTCGGCGCAGCGAATTCGGCCTCGTCGAAGTCGGCGACGACGGATATTTCGCTGGGGTTGCGCCGGAATTGCCGAGCAATCTCATCGACGGGATACTCGAACCGCCGCAACATGTAGTTTTCCTTGTCGATCCACCACACGGCGCGGCCGGCGCCATATTCGATTTGCACGCAGTGGCAGTCGCGACCGCCGAGTTGCTGCGACGGCATGATCGCCACGCGCTGGGCCTTCTCGAATCCTTCGTCGATCTGCTCCGCGAGCAGCAGGTCCAATTGAAACGGCGGAGCGATCCCCCCGGACAGTGCTCCGCCAGTTGCGCCATCGATCGCCGCGATGGACTGTGCCGAGATCGTGGCCGGCGCGTCGAGTTCGACGATCTGGCCATCGAAGTTGTTCGATTCCGGCAAGTCGACTTTAGCGATGAAAGAGTGCCCATCGCTGACTACGGTGGCCGAATAGGCTTCGATGCGGATCTTGCCGGGCCGCACGAATTCGACGGCGATCGGAAACGTTTCCGAAATCGCATCTTCGCCGGGGCTGCGGATTGCCAATTTCAGCTTGGCCCGATCGCGGTACGCCGGAGCTTCGCGGTACGTCTTGGTCATTCGAAGCAGCAGTTTCCTGCCCGCTTCCGCGCCCGGCGTCACGACCTGCGTCACCGCGTCGGCCGATTGCGATTCCCCGTCGTCGTCGGTTGTTGAGCCGCAGCCGGTCGCCAAGGCCGAAAGGCAAACGACAGCCAGAGCGTCCCAAAATACCGCACGAACGCCGCGTGACATTCTTGGGCTACGCGGCGACGACGCGGCGCTGTCAGCGTTCGAATCAAGCTCCATCTCGATCTCACGGGGCTGGTAGATTGCGGCGGTCGTTCCCATGCGGCGATTATGCCGCGCCTGGCGATCCGCGGTAAAGCTCGACTTTGCCTCCCACAGCCCGGACAGCCGCCGGGTTTAACCGCCACCGCGAAATAGCTCGATTTGCAGCAAGTTTTTGCTCGACGTGAACGGCCCGTCACTCTTGTCGGCCATCAGAACCGCCTGGAGCATGTCGAATCGGGCGTCGAGGTCGTCGGCAGCTTGAACGAGCAGTGCTTCGGGCGTCATCACGGGCCGCGCCGCACCCCATTCGGCCTGTCGCTCGTGGGCGGCCAGAATGTGTTCGAGCCGCAGCAGTTTTTCCGGGTCGACTTTGGCATCGATCTGCGGATCGGCCGCCGCCTCGCGGAGCATGTCGCGGCCGAGAATCACATGGCCGAGGAGATTGCCGGCGACCGACCGCGCGGCGCCGGCCGGCGATTGGTCGAGTTCGCGAAGTTTCCCAATGTCGTGCAGCACGGCCCCGGCCACGACCAGGTCGGCGTCGAGCGGCGGTGCGAGGTCCGGATATAGCGCTGCATATTTCTTCGCCAGAAACTCGGCGGTCTTGGCGGTGCTGAGCGCGTGTTCGAGAAATCCACCCACGTAAGCGTGATGGTGCCGCAGCGACGCTGGCCAGAGCAGCAATCGGTCGCGATGCGTGTCGAGAATACCCAGCACCAGCCGTTTGACGCCGGCGTCAACGATTTGTGTTTCGACGAACTCCGCCAGTTCCGCGTACATCGCCTCCGCATCGCGACGCGAGCGGGGCAACAACATCCAAGGGTCGAAACCGTCGGTTTTGTCGTCGTCCGTGGCGGGGCGGATGCGGCGAATCTCCAACTGTGGCCCGTAGTTCGTTTCCCGGAACGCCGCCCGCAGTTTGTAGAATTCGCCGACGGCCCACTGCTCGCGGCACGGGGTATACCACGGAGAATCCGTCCAAATCGGGAACTGCACCTCCCGCCGGGCATCGCGAAACGCTACGCGAACGTAGGGCTTGCCGTCGCGCGTGGTGAGTTGGTCTTTGGCGGCCAATTGCGCGAAGAAGTCGCCCTCCTGGTCGTTCTTGAGATCGCAAAGCCGGGCCGTGCTCGACGCGTGCGAGGTCATCGTGCGACTCTCTCCGATGGGATAATCCGAGGGGAAGAATGGCGTAACGCCGCGGTCATCGTTCATTCGCTGGGGGCCGGCGGATCGATCGCGATTGCTCGATCGACGGTCAACAGCGGAATGCCGCGGATGATCGGATACAGCAACAGCCCATCGCCGCGAACGAGGCCGCCGTCGAGCCGGTCGTTCACGGCGTCGCCATCGGCGTACCGCAATTGGCCGCCGGCAACGGCCACGTTCACCCGATCAACCATATCGGCGTCGGCCATCGACAGCGGCTGATGCGTCTGCGGGCAGATCAATCGCGGCAGGATTTGCGATCCGTTCACGGCGATGCTCGGCGCGAAGGGTGGACGAAAAAATCGACGCGGGGAAGTTGCGACCCGCCCAAGCCACCGATTGTAGCACCGCGGTCCACCTCGCCGCATCCCCCGGCGGCAGGGATGCCCCGGCCGTTGGGCGAAGATTTGCGGACGTGCTCCCGTCCGGCTAAACCGCTCGTCCCGCGTGGACCGATAACCGCAATGGTCCCGAGAGGTCTACCGCTGCGGCGAAAGCGGCAGTCGAGTGGTCCGATGAGGGAGCGAACTTGCCGCAACGCCAAGGAGGGCGCGGATGGCTTTGATGCTTCGCAACAGCGCGATTTGGTCCGCCGCGATCGCCGCCGTGATGTCGGCGGGCGTGTATCTACGGGCCGACAATGTCCGCGAATACGATCAAAATGGCCTGCGATATCGCGAGACGACCCAAATTGTCCAGCGGCCGGTGTACGAGACGACGTGGAAGGAGCAGACACGCGAAGTCCAGCGGCCGACGTTCACCACCGAGCAGCAGCCGACGACGCGGACCGTGTACGTCCCGATTACGGAATACAAGACGCAGCCGGTGATGCGGGGCCGCTGGAACCCGTTCGTCGAGCCGTACTACGAATACCGCCTGGTTCCGGTGACACGCTGGGAGGTCAAGCAGGAGACGGTCAACGTACCGATCGTCCGACAGTCGACGACGCCCGAAAAACAGACGGTCAAAGTGCCGGTAACGACGCTGCGGTACGAAAACGAAGAGTTCATTCGCCGCGAGATCGTCGGCCGCGCACTCGGCGACCCGGCCGGCGGCAGTTCCGCGGCGAATACCGCCGCTCGCGACACGCACTCGACGGGTAGTTACGGCAGCAAATCGCTTTCAGGCGATCCGCCGCGTGGGGGCAGCGGACGGTACTAGCGGATCGTCACGGCGGCGATTTGGGGTGCGGTTTGTCGTAACCTCAAAGCACTGGTGGCTTGCGCAAAAGTGCGAAGTGCCGTTGTGCGAACCATTCTCGATTCGTTTCTCTGACTTACCCGTCGAGAATGTGCGTTAGCAGGTCGTAGATGCGCGGTATTCGTATCGAACGGGCGTTCGTGCCGGGAGGGCACGCACGACGATCTTCGCCGCCATTCGACCTTTCGTCCAGCAACGGGAGTCGGTCACGGGAGATCGAAGGTGAGCCGCGTCATTCGTGGTTCGTCGAAAGCACCGCACTGGATGAATGATCGTTCGGCGGCCCCGCGCTGCTGGACAAGCCAGCAGCGGCACTCCGCGCGGATCGGCGTCCGGTTATTCTGGCCTCGCCGCTGTTCCCCTACCGAATTTGCGGCCATTTCATTAACCGATTTTCCGAACCTGGGTATAATGAAGGGGCCTGTACAGGTATCCTTTTCGTTGCCGGCGAATCGAGCCGGCGTCGGACATGTCGCATGCCCATTCGGGTGGGAATCCTCTATGCATTTGCGGTCGTTGCTGTTTTTCGTGTTGGCCGTCGCCGCGGCCCTGCTTTCGCCGCTCGTGCCGCGGAGCTTCGCGCGGGCTCCGACGAATGAAGAGCAGTTGATGGTCGAGTTGGTCAACCGGATGCGGGCCAACCCGCAGGCCGAGCTAGCCAAACTCGTGAACATCACCACCGTTCCGTCGGTCGCGTGGGGCAGCCCGAAATCGACCGACTCTAGCACGACCGACGCCCTTAATGCCTTCGGCGTCAACCCCACGACGCTCTATAACCAGTGGCAGTTGCTCACGCCGGCCCCGCCGGTGGCGTGGAACGAACAGTTGGCCGTTTCGGCGCTGACGTATTCCAACGTGATGGTTCTGAACGATGCGCAGGCTCACAACCTCGACGAGCACAAGTTCCCCAACGGCGACGTCGACCTGATCGGCCGCATCGAGGCATCCGGCTACACGTTCGTAGACCGGCCCGGTTCCAACGACAACGATTTCGCCGGCGAGAGCATTTATGCGTATGCCGCCAGCGTCCAGCACGGCCACGCCGCGTTCGCCATCGATTGGGGCACGAATCCGCCCTCGGGCATCCAGAACCCGGCCGGCCACCGCGACCTGATTATGGACGCACGCATGCGCGAAATCGGCGTCGGCATCGTCGTCGATACCAGTTCGGCCACCAAAGTCGGTCCGCGGGTGATTACCCAACACTACGCGGTCGACGACGACGATGGCCCTGTCCTAACGGGCGTGATTTACCGCGAAAACGACAACAACAGTTTCTATTCCGTCGGCGAAGGATTGGGCGGGATTACCGTCGTTGCCACCGACTTGGGCAACGGCCAAAAGTTCATGACCACGACCTACGGCTCCGGCGGCTATAACCTCGCGCTACCTGCCGGCCACAGCTACAATCTGGTCGCCTCTGGGCCGGGACTGGGGCAGTTCTCCGCCACGGGTCTATTTCTCGGCACCGACAACGTTAAGTACGACTTCGTCACTTCGACAACGCCGCGCCTGGGCGACGCCAACATGGACGGCGTCGTCAATCGCGCCGACATCGCAATCCTCACGAGCAACTTCGGGCTCAACTCCGGCGCACTGTGGGGCCACGGCGACTTCAATTTCGACGGCAAGATAACCGTCGGCGATCTGGCGATCTTGCAACGCAATCTCTCCGCGCCGGGGTCGCCGGTCGCTGTGCCGGAACCCGCTTCGCTCGCGATCGCTTTGCCGGTTTTGTTGGCTGCCACGTTCTTCCGACGACGACGTAGGGCGAAATCCGCGTAACGGCGGCATTGGCGCTGGGACGAGGTCGCTCGCGAATTCGACGCCGGTCGAGGCAGCTTGTGCGTCCGCCGGCCACATGCGCCGTTCGAGGATTCGTCGCACTGGGGGCTTGGCGGAGAAGCATCGCGCGAGCCTCACCACGGCATCGTTACGGCGGCGAAACAGCGGGCAACGGAAATATCGGCCTCGGCGCGTCGACAAACGATACGATTTGTTACAGAATTAGCTTGTCAGCCATTGAGGCTCGATCGTATTACCTTTTCTTTTGCGTAGGACCGATGGGGCTGCTGAGCGACCGTCGCTCGATCGGACTCGTCCTCGGCGCGGCATCGCTCGCCGCTGTCGTGCTGGTGATCGATTTGCGCCTCGATCTGGGATTGGCGGGGCTGCTCTACGTCGGCGCGGTGTTATTGGCTTTGAGATTGCCGTGGAAGAACGCCGCCGCCGCCGCGGCGATCGGTTGTTCCGCGCTGGTGCTGATCGGGTTCATCGTCAGTATCTCGCATGGCGATCCAGGCGAATTTCCAGAGGCCCTGGCCACCCGCGGCCTGTCGCTGGTCGCCGTGTGGGCGGCGGCGCTGGTGGGCGTGCAGCGGATGCAATCGTCCGAAGCGCTTCGCCAGGCCCAACAAGAGTTGGAACAGCGCGTCGCCCGGCGGACGGCGGAACTCGCCAACGCGAACGAGCGTCTGCAGCAACAAATGGCGGAACGGGAAAGAGCGGAGCAAGCGGCGCGCGAATTCGAGGCGATGTACGACTCGCTGATGGAAACGCTGCCGCTCAATGTGTTTCGCAAGGATTTGGATGGCCGCGTCGTGTTGGCCAACAAGCGGTGTTGCGAAACGTACGCCATGCCGCTGAAGAAACTGAGAGGCAAGACCGACTTCGACTTGTTTCCGCGCGAGTTGGCCGAGAAATATCATCGCGACGACGAGACCGTGATCGCCTCTGGCAAGATGCTTGAAGATATCGAGCAGCATCGCCGCCCCGACGGCGAGCAATTGTACGTGCAGGTGCTCAAGGCTCCGGTGCGCGACGCGGCCGGCAACATCGTCGGCGTGCAGGGAATGTTTTGGGACGTCACCGCCCGACGGCGGGCCGAAGTTTCGCTGCTCCAAGAACGGCACCTGCTTCGCGGCCTGATGGACAACGTGCCGGATTCGATGTACTTCAAGGACCGCAATGGCCGCTATTTGCGGATCAACAAGGCGCTGGCCGCAGTGTTTCGCCTCGCCGAACCGAGCTATGCGGAAGGCAAGACGGACTTCGATTTTTACTCGAAGGACTACGCGCTGGCCGCCGCGGCCGACGAAAAATCCGTGCTACAGACCGGCCAGGGCGTCGTCAACAAAGAGCAGCGCTACGTCGCCGAAGACGGCACGGTGCGCTGGCTCTCGACGACCAAAATGCCCTGGCACGACAAAGACGGCCGCATCGTCGGCACCGTCGGCATCTCCCGCGATATCACCGACCGCAAACAGGCCGAAGAAGCGATCCGCCAGAACGCCGAACAGACGCGGCTGATCATCGACACCGCGAACGACGCCTTCGTCGCGATGGATGACGCTGGAAAGATCATCGACTGGAATCCGCGGGCCGAGGAAGTGTTCGGCTGGAAGCGAGCGGAAGCGCTGGGACGGTTGTTGGCGAAAACGATCGTTCCACCACGTTTTCGCGACGCGCATACCGAGGGCCTCGCGACGTTTCTCGCCACGGGCGAAGGTCCGGTGATCAACAAGCGGCTGGAAATCGCCGCCATACGCCGCGACGGCAGCGAATTCGTCGTCGAGTTTACGGTGACGCCAATTCGCCGCGGAGCGTCGTGGGTCTTCAACGCGTTTCTCCACGACATCACCAGCCGCAAGGAACACGAACAGCAGCTCCAACGCGCCAAAGAAGCCGCCGAAGCGGCCAGCGGCGCCAAGAGCCTGTTTCTGGCCAACATGAGCCACGAAATCCGCACGCCGATGAACGCCATCCTCGGCATGACCGATCTGGTTCTCGGTAGCGATCTCACCCCCCTGCAACGCGATTACCTGGCGGTCGTTCAGGAATCGGGCGAGTCGCTGTTGTTGATCATCGACGACATTCTGGACTTCTCGAAAATCGAAGCCGGGCGGTTGGACCTCAACGCCGAAAGGTTCGAACTGGCCGAAAGCATCGGCGACATGATGAAGCTGCTGGCGCTGCGAGCGCACAGCAAGGGCCTGGAACTCGCATTTCGCGTCGCTCCGGAAGTGCCCCCCGTCGTCGTCGGCGATCGGGCGCGGCTGCGGCAGATCATCGTCAATCTGGCGGGCAACGCAGTAAAGTTCACGGACCACGGCGAAATCGTGCTCGACGTGGCGTTGGACAGCGACGCCGGCGCCGATCAAGACGCCGCGGGGGCGATCGGCAAAAACGAAGTGATCGTGCGGTTTTCGCTCAAAGACACCGGGATGGGCATCCCGGACGACGATCGCGAGCGGATCTTCGACGCCTTCGAGCAGGCCGATAACACGAACACCCGCAAGTTCGGCGGAGCCGGCTTGGGATTGGCGATTTCGTCGCGACTGGTCAAGCTGCTCGGCGGGCGCATCTGGGTGGACAGCGAAGTCGGCCGCGGCAGCACGTTTCACTTCACCGCGCGGTTCGAGAAGATCCGCGACAATGCTCCTGCCGACGAAGCCCCCGTCGGCGAAGCCCCCGTCGGCGACGCGGACAGGCTCAAGAACCGCTCCGTCCTGATCGTCGACGACAACGCGACGACGCGGCGGATTCTCGACGAAGCGTTGCGCCACGCCGGCGCGGCCACGACGGTCGCCTCCGGGGCGTACGAGGCGATCAGCATGGCGGACAAGGCGCGGCGCAATGGAACGCCGTTCGATGTCGTGCTCGCCGACGCCAATATGCCGCACGCCAACGGGTTCATGCTGTATCAACAGCTTGGCAAGAGCGGACATGCCCCGGCTTTCGTCATGATGCTTAGTTCCGGAGATCGCCTGGGGGACGTTGCCCGCTGCGAATCGATCGGCGCCAGGTATTACCTGATCAAACCGGTCAAGCAGTCGGAATTGGTCGCCACTTTGGCGGCGGCCACGGCCGGCGAGGTCATGCCCACGCGGGCCGGACCGGCACATCTCGGCGTCGAGCCGCAAACGCCCGAAACGTCGGCGGCGCAGCGTTCGGGCAGTATCCCGTCGGTAACGCGCGCGGCGCTTGCCCAGCGTCGCGAGGCGCCGCCGCAGTTGCGGTCGCTCAATATTCTGCTGGCCGAAGACAGTTTGGTGAATCAAAAACTCGCCACCGGATTGATGCACAACCACGGGCACCGCGTGACGGTCGCCAACAACGGACAGGAAGCGCTCGCGGCGATCGAACGGGGCGACGAATTTGACCTCGTGCTGATGGATGTGCAGATGCCGATCCAGGATGGGCTATCGGCAACGAAGGCCATTCGCCAGCGGGAAAAGGCGACCGGCGCGCACTTGCCGATCATCGCTCTGACCGCCCATGCGATGAAGGGAGACCGCGAACTGTGCTTGTCGGCGGGCATGGACGGTTACGTCACCAAACCGGTCCGAGCGGGCGAGTTGTTCCAGGCGATCGAGTCGATCCTCGGCGATCGGGCGGCGGTGCTGGGCGAACCGACGGAGTTCACGGAATTGCAATCCGCCCCGACATCGTCCGCCAACCACGAGGCCACCACCAACATGGCGTCCGAACAACGACCAAAGCAGGCAACTTCGGCGTCCGCGGCGAACGGCACGCCATTGGACCTCTCCGTGGCGATCGAGGCGGTGCAAGGAGACCGGTCGTTGCTCAAGGAACTGATTCTGGCGTTTTTAGAGGAATGTCCGGGGCTGATCGAGGACATTCGCGGGGCCATCGAGCGTCGAGATTGCGATTCGCTGCGATTGTCGGCCCATCGGCTGAAAGGCTCGATGCGGTATTTCGGCGCTACGCGCGCCTTCGATCAAGCCTATATACTGGAGTCGCTAGGCCGCGAGGGCGACGTCAATGCGGCGGACGAACCGCTCGCCGCGGTGCGGCAAGAGATCGCCGGTTTGCAGCCGGCGCTCGAAGCGTATGTGGCGTCGCTCAATTAGCTCGGTCCGTCGGCGAAGTCGCCACGGCCTTCGTTGCCCGCTGTCGTATTGCGAGTTTTTGACGTTCATTTCCGCGGAGTTGGTGGTATGCCTTCGGTGCTCGTAGTCGACGACTCGGCCATGGACCGCCGACTGGCCGGCGCGTTCCTGGAAAAGGACGCGCAGTTCGCGGTGAATTATGCCGGTCACGGCGCCGACGCGATGGCGTCGATGGAAAAGTCGCCACCCGACCTCGTCGTCACCGACCTGATCATGCCGGAGATGGACGGTCTGCAACTCGTGTCGGCGGTCCGCGAGAAGTTTCCGCTGGTGCCGGTGATCTTGATGACGTCGCTGGGAAGCGAGGAAATCGCGGTCAAAGCGCTGCACCAGGGCGCGGCCAGTTACGTGCCGAAAAAATATTTGGGACGCGACTTGCTCGACACCGCCCGTCGCGTGCTCGCGGTCACCGGGCACAAGCTGTCCCAAGCGAAGTTGATGGAGTGCATGACCGACTCCACAGCGCGGTTCGTGCTGCACAACGATCGGGCGCTGATTCCGGCCCTCGTCGGCCACCTGCAAGACCGGGTGACGCAGATCGGCCTGGGCGACGACGTCGACCGGATGCAAATCGGCGTCGCGCTCGAGGAGGCGCTGACGAACTCCTTGTATCACGGCAACCTTGAGATCAGTTCCGATTTGCGCGAGGCGGATTTCGCCGCGTACTACGCCACGTACGAAGACCGCGCCAATGCGTCGCCTTACGCCGAACGGCGGATGTACGTCGACGCGCGCATTTCGCGAAACGAAGCCGAGTTCGTCATCCGCGACGAAGGCCCAGGATTCGACCCGGCGACCCTTCCCGACCCGACCGACCCGGCGAACCTCGAACGGCTCAGCGGCCGCGGCGTGCTGCTGATGCGAACGTTCATGGACGAGGTCGCCTACAACGGCACAGGCAACGAAGTGCGGATGATCAAGCGTCGCCGCGAGGCCGACGGTGCGACCGGCGCCTAGAGCTTCGCCAAATCTCGATTGTCGCTCGATGCGGCGTTGGGTCGAGTTCAGTTCGGTCTAGCGCAATCCACACGCCCGCTGTGCCCTGTGCAGCACCGCGGCGGCCGCCTTTCGCGCTCGCTCGGCTCCGTCGCGGAGAATTGCTTTGATCTTTTCCGGGTCGGCGGCGAGGGCTTCGCGGCGGGCGCGCGCGTCGGCGAAGTAGCGCTGGGACGCTTCGGCCAATGCCTTTTTGACCTGCCCGTAACCGAAATTGCCGCGGCGATACGTGGCGGCCATTTCCTCGCGTTCTTCGTCGGTCGCGAATAGCCGATAGAGCTGAAACAAGTGATCGCCCTGCGGTTCCTTCGGCTCCTCCATCGGACGCGAGTCGGTTGTGATCCGCATGATCTTCTTGTGCAACGGGGCCGCCGGCTCGAATAGCTCCAGCACGTTGTTGTAGCTCTTGGACATCTTCTCGCCGTCCGTGCCCGGCACTTTGGCGCTGTGGTCGAGAATCTTGGCCCTGGGGAGCCGGAATACTTCCTGACCGAATCGCGCGTTGAACGCACCGGCCAGGTCGCGGCAGACCTCAATGTGCTGCACCTGATCCTCGCCGACCGGCACGACGTCGGAATCGTAGGCCAAGATGTCGGCCGCCATCAGCACGGGATACGTGAACAGACCCGCCCCGGCCGGCAGACCCTTGGCCAGCTTGTCCTTGTAGGCGTGGCAGCGCTCTAGCAGGCCCATCGGCGCGACCGTCATCAGCAGCCAGCACAACTGCGACACTTCGGGCACGTCGGACTGGGCGAACAGGACGGCTTTGGTCGGGTCGAGACCGAGTGCGACCAGATCGATTGCCGCGTCGACGGTCAACTGCCGCAGCCGCTCCGGCTCGTGGACCGTGGTGAGCGCGTGCAGATCGGCGATGAAATAGTACGAGGCTTCTTCGTGCTGGAGGTCGATGTACTGGCGGATCGCGCCGAAGTAGTTGCCCCAGTGGAATCGACCGGTGGGCTGGATGCCGGAGAGAACGCGCATGGGCAGGGGGCGGGGGTCGGGGGTCGG
>JBBDYI010000341.1:0-12885 GCA_040901705.1 Pirellulales bacterium
CGCATCAAGACTTATTTCATACGGCAAAAAGGGTTAACGGCGTTGGGTGCCACTGCTGGCTTGTCCAGCAGTGCGGAATCGGCGAGCGATTGTACATCAAGTAGTCCGCTTGCGATGCACCATCGTTGACGCCGTTTACCGACCATTCGAGAATGGACCGCCCGGTGCCACTTCACACCGCCGGACAAGGCGAGCAGCTGCCTTCAAACGCCGCCGTCTTTTCCTTTTCCGAGGGATCGAAATGCAGCCGAGCCCGCATCGCAAGCGTGTCCGGCACATTCACGATGCCGGCCATTGCCGTGAGTTGACGTTCTCCTGCTATCGGCGAATGCCGCTCCTTACGAACGACGTGTGGCGAGCGATGCTCAGTGAATCGATTCGTCGGGCGTGCCTCAACCACGGCTATTCGCTCGTCGCGTTCGTCTACATGCCGGAGCACGTTCATCTCATCGCCTTTCCCGGAACGAACTCGCCCGGCGTCGATGGCTTGCTGCGGGCGATCAAGCGTCCGTATTCCTACCGCATCAAGCAATTGCTCGTCGCCGCCAACAGTCCTCTGCTCGACCGGCTGACGATTCGTCAGCGTCCGGGCGTGACGACGTTTCGATTTTGGCAAGAAGGCCCTGGCTACGATCGCAATCTTACCACGCCTCGCACGATCCAAGCGGCCATCGACTACGTCCACGAGAACCCGGTCCGCCGGAGCCTTTGCCAACGTGCAACCGATTGGCGTTGGTCCAGTGCCCGGCTGTTCCTCGAACCGACACCGGAGGTCGACGATGCACTACCGCCGATCCACAAGCTGCCGGTACACTTTCTTGAAGGGTGACCTGACGGGCGAATCGAGAACGGAACGTCCAACGGCGATTCGCACTGCTGGACAAGCCAGCAGTGGCACCCGGCACCCGGCGCAAGCGAGCAAGAAGCTCCGGACTAGCTACCAGGAGTCACGCACGCCGTTTCGCCAATCCAAGCACTAACCGCCAGGCAACATCGGGCTAGAATAGATAGATTGATAGATTGTTCCGCGAATCGCTCCGCGTCGTCGAACGAGAGGAACGGACCATGCGACCTCGGATTACGTCGCTCGTTGCGATTGTGCTGGCGGCTGCCATGACGATTGACGCGATCGCACCAACGGCGAGGGCGGAAGATCTCGACCCACAAGCCGTCAAAAAGGCCATCGACGGCGGCGTCACGTTTCTCAAGCACGGTCAGCGCAACGGCCTTTGGCCCGACTACGCCGGACACCCTTACGGCGTCACCGGTCTCTGCACGCTGGCTCTGCTCAACTGTGGCGTGCCGACCGACGACCCGGCCGTCGCTGCCGCGCTACGCAAGCTGCGGCAACTCAGCCCGGACGATCTCGGTTCGGTTTATAGCGTGTCGCTCCACGCGATGGTTCTGTGCCAGGCCGACCCACAGAAGCATCTCCTACAAATCGGCCGCGACGTCGATTGGTTGGAGAAGGTGCAGATCAAGTCGGGCCGCAACAAGGGTTGCTGGAATTATCCGATGAGCGGCAACGGCGACAACTCGAACGCCCAATTCGCCGTTCTCGCGCTTTACGAAGCCGAACGGGTCGGCGTGAGCGTCAACCGGCGAACCTGGGAACTCGCCTACGACTATTGGAAGCGGGCACAAAACGACGACGGCTCCTGGGGATACGTCAACGGCAGCGTGTCCGACGAAGCAGGCGACGGCAAGCGTGGGCAGTATGCGCCCGGCTCCGGCAGCATGACCTGCGCCGGCATCGCTGCGATCATCATGTGCCGCGGCCGGTTGGCGGAGGCCGACGCCCAAGTCAACGGCGAGCAGGTGGCCTGTTGCGGACGGCAAGCCGACGATCCCGACGATCCGGTCGTCAAAGGCATGGCCTGGCTCGGCCGCAATTTCGCCGTGGCGGGCAATCCGACGGGCGGGGGCCAGCGCGATTTGAGCCGCCATCTGTATTACTTGTACGCCCTCGAGCGCGTCGGCCGGCTGACCAACGAACGGTGGATCGGCGACAACCACGACTGGTATCGCGAGGGAACGCACTTGCTCGCCCAGGGCGCGAAACGGCCCGCGGCCTTTACCGGACATTGGGAAGGCGCAGAGCGGTCCTTGGGCGAAAACGACAAAAACGTGGCGACCAGTTTCGCGCTGCTGTTCCTCTCCAAAGGCCAGCGGCCCGTGCTGATCGCGGAACTACAACACGGCGACGACGACGACTGGAACCAGCACCGCCACGATATCGCGAACCTGACCGAACACGTCGAGACCCGCTGGCGCAAGCTGCAAAGCGACTTGAACCTCACCTGGCAAATCATGCGGTCGGAGAAATCGACGCTCGAAGACCTGCAACAGACGCCCGTGCTGTTCATCGGCGGCAAGAAACCGCTCGATTTCGACGCCGGCTTGATCAAGCGGCTTCGCGCCTACGTCGACCAGGGCGGATTCATCTTTGCCGAGAACACCTGCGGCGGCGCGCAGTTCGATGAGTCGTTTCAAGCCATGCTCGCCGAAATGTTTCCCGGCATGAGCCTCGAACCGCTCGACGATCCGACGCATCCGATCTGGAACGCCGACGAAGTGCTCAAGCCGGAGTTTCTGCCCCGGCATCCGCTCTACGGCCTCAACGCCGGGTGCCGCTTGGGCGTCGTCTATTGTCCGCGGCCGCTGTCGGGCTATTGGGAACTGGCCAAGGCCGGCCGCGACGTGAAGTATCCCAAACACGTCCAGGCCGAGATCGATTTTTGCCTCGGCTTGGGCGCAAACGTGCTGGCGTACGCCACCAACCGCAAGGTGAAGTTCAAGTTCGAGAACTACAACCATCCGACGGCGACCGCGACCGCCAATACGGCCCGCGGCTCCGTATCGATTGCCAAGCTCCGCCACGCCGGCGGCTGCAACGACGCGCCCCACGCGCTGGAACGGCTCGCCGAGTTGGCCGGCGAACACCTGAAGATGGACATCCGCGCCGAAAAAGAACTGGTCGATCTCGACGATCCGCGGTTGTTCGAATATCACCTGATGTTCATGCACGGCAAGCGCGACTTTTCGTTCTCGGCGGAACAGCGCAAACGGCTCAAGCAGTACGTCGAGAACGGCGGCATGCTGATGGTCGACGCGCTGTCGAGCAGCCCCGAGTTCGGCAAGGCGTTTCGCATCGAGATGAGCAAGATATTTCCCGATCATCCGCTCGAAGCCATCGACCCGGCGCATCCGATGATCACGCCCGACGCCGCCAACCGCTTCGAGGCGTTCGACATTTCCCACGTCACGTTCCGCGAACCGGTCGCCGGCGGAGCCAACGAGCGCCGCACGGTAAAGACCAGCCAGATTCCGCCGCGGCTCGAAGGCATCAAACTCGACAACCGCTACGGCGTAATCTTCTCGCCCTACGACCTAAGCTGCGCGCTCGAATCGTTCGAGTCCCTCCAATTCCCCGGCTACGCCCGCGAAGACGCAGCGAAAATAGCCATGAATATCGTGCTGTACTCATTAAGGCAGTGAAGCAGTGGTCAGTGGTCAGTGGTCAGTGGATAGTGGACTGCCCACTGACCCCTGCCCACTGACCCCTGCTCCCTGTCCCCTGTCCCCCGTCCCCCGACCCCTGCCCCCCAACCCCATGTTCACCGGCCTAATCGAATCACTCGCCGAAGTAACGTCCCTCGTGCCCGAAGCACCGGGCGTCCGCCTGTTCGTGCGCGATCCGCTCGTGGCGACCGGTTTGCGGCTCGGCGACAGCGTGGCGGTGAACGGCTGCTGCTTGACCGCGATCGAAATCGCCGGCGATACGTTCGCCTTTCAAGCCGGCAGCGAAACGCTCAGCCGCACGAACTTGGGCGAACTGCGAACCGGCTCGCGCGTGAACCTCGAACGTTCGCTGCAACTCGGCGACCGCATCGGCGGCCACCTCGTCACCGGCCACATCGATGGCGTCGGCAAGGTCGACCAACGAATTGACGAAGGCGACTGGTCCACGCTCCACTTCCGCGTGCCACCGGCGCTGACGCGGCAAATGGCCTCCAAAGGCTCGGTGGCGGTGGACGGAGTGAGCCTCACGCTCGTCGAAGTCGAACACGACCGCTTCAGCGTCGCCCTCATCCCACACACGCTAGCCGTAACCACCCTCGGCAACCGCGCCGTCGGCGACCGCGTAAATATCGAAACCGATTTGCTGGCGAAGTACGTCGAGCAGCAAATGCGCGGCGAACATCATGATTGACTCGTGCGCCAAATTCCTCCATCAAACGATGCGCGGACGATAAACTACTTGCTGAGTTGAGAACATCCGAAAATGAGGGCATTGGCCGAATTCGTTGAACGTTCACACAATCCGCTTGCGTCAGCATACAGCGAAAGTATCAAAAGTAGACGGGCTTATACCTCTCAAGTTCGCGCGGTTTCTCAGGCTTTATCGGCTCCCTAAACGCGATATTCGCACGTTCCTGACGTCGGGCTTCTCGTACATTGGCCAACGATGCACTGGAATTTTCCAGCTTGATCGCATCGAGAATGTCTGCGTCAACCAATCCAGGATTGTCACGAATGGTTTTTCTGGCTCGATAAACGTTGCAGCGAAGCTCGTACGATCCGAGAAGCTGCTGGAATTCCGCCTCGCGTTGCTTGTTTTCGTCAACGTACTCGTCAGACAGCGCTGCGCAACGCAACAACAAATAGTCAGCGACATATAGCCAGTCGACGTATCCCGCATTGGACGCAGTAACCGGTACGGGTTCATCGTCATGCCCAGTGGTTAATTCGACGGATGATCGTGCGAACCGAGAACTGCGCAAAATGGTCCGTTCGCCCATGCAATAGCGTCGCACGATCGCTGCCACTCGGCACCGCGATAATGCCGCATCGCCGTTAGATCGCATGAATACGTCTTGAGCCATTTCCTTCCAAGCCTCTTGCGTTTCGTATCGGCGCATGAGCCAATGGAGCAATTGTTCCGTCAATTGATCATGCGCCACATCCAGATTCAAGTTCAGTTGATCCATACTTAGTTTCGTTGTTGAGGCAAATTGTCGTCACTTTCATCGAATTCGCACACCATTCTCTGAAAGTCCGTTTCGGAAACGATTTGCAGCGAATGCCCCTGCGACCGAAGGTCGCGTGCCTTCCTTAGCTTCGACGATTCACAAGCTCCGTCCGCCAGCATTCGTATATCCTGGTGTCCAGTTACGAGAACATCTGTTTTCCTAGACACATTATCCTTGGCGACCCCGCCGCACTGCTCGACGATACTGAAAGCGATGCCGCGAGTGCAAAACTCCAACGTGCCAGTGAAAACGACCTGTTTTCGATACAACGGATGGCGCGACACATCGTAACTACTCGGAAAGTCCACAACAAACACGTCGGCGTTGGCGCGAACGGACGGCGCGCTTGATGGCACCCAGCCTCCGTCGCGACAACACCTGCCAATAGATACACCGAGTTGCGCTGCGACATCAGTGAGACTCGTGACCCCAAGGTCACTCGCAGCTTCCAGCAGTAACAATGCAGCGGCCTTTGCGTCACTTTCCGGATCATGGTGATCGAGCGGAATACCACGAAGTCTTGCCAGGAACCCGAGCGAGTGCGATGGCAGCATCGGCCACTGGCGCGAAGCAACTTTGAGGCTACAGAGATACTTGATCTCAGGAAATGCGGTGCCGGTCGCGAACAGCGAATGGCGGAGTACGCTTACGTCGAACGCGGCGTTGTGGGCGACGATGATGCGTTCACCGATGGTACGATGCACTTCTGTCCACACGCGATCGAACGCAGGGGCATCCTGAACCTGTTCCGCCGTGATTCCGTGAATGCGTACATTCCAAGGGTTGAAGCCGCCCTCGCGTGGCTTAATCAATCGCGAGAAGGATTCTACGACACGTCCACGTTCGACGATTGCGACACCGAGAGCGCAGGCGCTACTGCGTTTTTCGTTCGCTGTCTCAAAATCCAAGGCTACAAAATCCATGCGTTACTCCGCAAAAGCGCCGCGTGAATAGAACAATCGCACGGACGCATCACGATCAAGCACTACGAGCCAAATTCTAGATCGGCGATTTCGCGGAAACAAGAACTTCACCGTGACCATACCAAGAGGCGTCAAGAATGTTTTCTCGAATCACGAACGTGCGTCATACCACCGACTATCGCTTGATGTTGACGTTCACCGACGGTACGAACGCCGAGCTCGATTTCCGCGAACGAATCGTCGGCCGCGGAGGGATGTTTGCGCCGCTACAGGACGTGGAATACTTCGGCATGGTGCGAGTCAACGCCGAAGCCGGCACGATCGAATGGCCCAATGGCGTCGACCTTTGTCCGGATGTCCTTTATGCGGCCGCTACGGGGGCGTCCGCAGCCCCGGTGAAGTAGGCGCGCATGCCGCGCGTGTCCGGCGTCGCGCAGTGTCAACTCAACCCCGCCGCCTGCCGCAGAATCTCGATGATTCCGGAGCGTTGCTGCTGTAGAATCGCCAGCCCGGCCAGCGCGTTGTCGGCCAGCGCCAGATGATGGGCTTGCAGTTGTACTTCTTCGGCGTCGTTCACGCCGTTGATCTCTTGGATCGAATCCTCCAGGTCGGTCTTCCACGCGGCCAGCAGGCTGCTCGACGAAGCGACCGCCGCGTCGTTGAAGCCGTCGACGCGCCCGGAAACTCGGTCGAGATCACCAAGCGCTTCGTCGACGATGCGGATCGCTTGCGACGTGTTCGCCGCCAGGCCGCCGACCGCGCCGCCCGTCGTTAGATCGGCCAGCGTCCCGCTCGGTCCGCCAAGCAACTCCGGCGCCAGGCTCGGCAGCGCCAGCGAAACCGTGCTGGCCAGGTCGGGCGACAGAGCGAACGTCAACTTGCCGCCGTCGGCCAGCGCGATGTCGTCGAGCGCGCCGGTGAAGCCCGCGGTAAGCTCGATCGACACGTGCGTGCCGCCCTCGATGTACGTCGCGCGATTGCCATCGGCGATCACGCTCCGGTTGTTGATTGTTAGCTCGGCGTCGGTGCCGTAGCCCGTGCCGTTGCCGTCGCCGCCGGTGGGTGCGAACGTTCCCGTCGTGGCGGCGATGCGAACGTCGGCGTTCGATCCGTAATCGACGCTGACGAAGTTGAGAGCGCTGCCCGCGACGCTGGCCGTGACGCCGGTGTTGTGGCTTTCGGCGCTGACGGCGGCGGCGACACTCTCGAGCGATTGACCGTCGGTGACGCTGAAACTGGCCGAGCCGCGTTTGCCGCCGACGGTGAAGGTGGCGTCGCCGGAGCCGATATTGCCCGCTGAGCCGTTGTAGGTGAGCGCCGCCCGCGTGGCGTCGTTGATCACATGTCCTTCGAGGCTCGTCGTCGCGCCGCGCGAGTACACTTCGACCGCCCTGACCTGGTCATTGTTGCGACCGCCGACGCGATAGTCGCTCGAACCGTCGAATAGCTTGCGGCCCTCGACGGGCGTGCCGACGAGGCGGCGGACTTCCGCGACGGCGTCGTCGATTGCCGTCTGATTCGCCGCACGTTCGTCGGCGGTCAGCGAGCCGTCCTCATCCTCGACGACTTTGGCGCGGATCGTGTTAAGTTGGACGCGGATTTGATCGACCGTGCTCTGCGCACCGCTTCCAATTGCCGCCGCGACCGCCGTGTTGCTCGCGGCCACGTTGACGGCGTTGAGTCTCGCTTGCTGCGTCGCGACCGCAAAATACCCAGACGGATCGTCGCGCGGGCGAAGTATCCGCACGCCCGCGGCGGCTCGCGCAACGCTTTGCGCCGTCGCGGAGTTGGCGTCGGCCAAACGGGCCAGCAGCGTCCGTTCGATGCCGGACAGCGTAGCGCTAATGCGAGGCATGGAACTGGCGGGAGGGAGAGGCGGGGAGTCGGCAGGTGTTTAGGTCGGAAAACCGTGGGCCGCTGAATCGCGTCCGTCAGCGTGCATCACTCGTGCATTCTTCGTTCGTTACCCGCCGCGGGCGCCGCCCAACCAGGTCGTGACCAACGTCGTGGCGCGGCGGAGCACGCCCTTGTCTTCGTCGTCGGCGGCGTTGTGGGCCATCAGGTAGGATCGCAGGCTGACCAACAGTTGCTCGGCCTTCTCGCGAACTTCGGTTCGCTTGGCGTCGCGGCTTCGCTTCGGACGTATCGTCACGCGGACGTGCGTGTTCAATTGATCCGATGCTTGGCCGGCCGTCGAACGGCGGAGCAGAACCTGCTCCGAGAACGACATCTCGATCAGCAGCGACCAGGCGCCGTCGCTCGAACGCCGCAGCAACGGCACTCCGCCGCCGATCCGCAAAATCAGATCGTTTTCGTGAATCTTGACCAGTTCCGCGCCGTGGTCGGCGACGAACCCGCGCAGCTTTTCGATCGCCACCTTGAGTGGAACCGGCGTGATCAGATCCTGACCCGCCACGGCCGCGGCGTCCGCCCGCGCGAACCAGCGACGAATGAAGCCCGGCCGTTTGCTGCGCTGCGTCGGCGAATCGTCTCCGATGGCCTCGACGCGGTTGCGGCCCTGGTCTTTGGCGGACAGCAACGCCCGGTCGGCCCGCCGCAGCATCGTGTCGGGCGTATCGCCCGGCCGCAAGTCGGTGACGCCGAAACTGGCCGTGATCGATTGCCCGTCGAGCATTTCCATCGCCGTCGACGCGATCTGCTGGCGAATCTCTTCGGCGCGGCGGGCCGCGGCCGCGCTATCGCAGTTCGTGCATAGGACAACGAATTCTTCGCCGCCGTAGCGGGCCACCACGTCGCCGGGACGACAGCCGTCTCGCAACAGCGCGGCGAACTTGACCAGCGCCTCGTCGCCGGCCTGATGGCCGAACGTGTCGTTGATTCGTTTGAAGTGATCGATGTCCGTGATCACCAGGCTATACGAAGCTTGCGACGCCAGGTGGCTCGACACGAAGCTCGCGTGCGTCTGGTCGAAGGCCGCGCGGTTGGCTATTTGCGTGAGCGGATCCTTGGTCACCTGCTCGTGAAGCTGCTGGCATTGCGCTTCGAGCGACGATTCGGGCGAGGCGTCGTGCAACACGAGCGTCGCGCCGAATACCATGTGATTCGGACCGATCACCGGCACCGCGTGAACGTTTACTTGCAACGCTTTGCCGTCGCGGCCACCGATCGTCATGCGGCGATGGGCCTGTCGCCCATGCTCGACGGCGTTGACGATCGGGCAGTTCGCATGTACGACCGCCCGGCCGTTCTCCTCGCACATGTCGATCATGTCGGCTGACCAGGTGTGCCCGACGACGGCGTCGCGGCCGATGCCCGTGAGCCGTTCGGCGCCCCGATTCCACAGCGTGATTTCGAGCTTGGTATCGACGAACACGACTCCGTCGTGCATGGCGTCGAGAAGTTTCTGCTGGAACAGCAGCTGCGGTTCGGCGTCCTGCGGCCAGGGCTGCGGATTGAATCCCCAAAACCGGTTCGCCGTGTCCTGGTCGAGTTGCACGAGCCACCGCTGAGCCACCGCCGATTGCAGCCGCGTGACGTCGCCGAGTTGCAGCTCGACGTATTCCTTCACCAGGTCGGGATCGAACTGGCATCCGGCGCAATCGATCAGCTCGGTCAGCGCACGTTCGCGCGACATCGCCGGTCGATACACGTGATCGGTCGTCATCGCGTCGTAAGCATCGACGATCGACAACATGCGCGCGCCGAGCGGAATGTCCCGGCCGTCGAGCTCGAACCCCGGCCGAGAACCGTCGAACCACGCCGCCGCATTGCCCACGATGTGCATCACCTCGATCGATTCGCAGCAACTGAGCAGGATGTACAACCCCATCTTGCGATGGCGGTTCATCAACTGCGCCTCGTCCGACGAAAGCTTTCGCGGCTTCATCAACAGTTCGTCGGGCACGCCGACCTTGCCGACGTCGTGCAGCAGCGCGGCGACCTCGAGCTGATCGAGTTCGCTCCGATCGACACCGCGCGCCGTCGCCCACAGCGAGCAACCGAGCGCGACCCGCAGCGAATGGGCGGCCGTCGGCTGGTGTTTGCAGCGAAGCGTCGCGTACAGGCTCGCCGCCACCCCCAACCGCACGCGCACCAGTGCGTCTTCGTGCTCTTGGCGCATTTCCGCGCCGGTCACGCGGTGGGCCGCCTCGTCCGTGTCGCGGAACAGGTCCGACACTCGACACGACGACGCCGGCGCAGCCGCAACCGGCACGTCGTGGACGCCGTCGCCGGAAGTCGGATCAGCAAAGGGAGCGTGAGCCATGAAGCCGTTTCGCGTGCGTTGTGGTCGCTAGCTACTTCGCGAAGTGTTCGCCGTATTTCGTTGCGCCGTTATTCATCGTGCCGTGCCGCCCGCGAAACTGCGCGGCGTTTTGGAAGTCCTGTCCGTTAGCCGGTCGCGATCGTCTCGCGGCGAGTGGCCCGCGATTCGCCGGTGCTTTCGTCTACGTCGATCCGTCGCAAAAAGGGCACAATGTCGTCCGCCGCGTGCGCGAATACCTGGTTTCGGCCGGCCGCCTTGGCCCCGTTGAGCGCCACGTCGGCGCGGGCCAACAGTGCCGCGTGCGATTCGTCGGCCATCGCCTCGGCGACCCCCGCGCTGATCGTCATACCGGTTTTCCGTTCGATTATGCTCCGCAGCCGCTCGGCCGACGCCAGCGCCTCGTCGAGAGTCGTGTCCGGCATGGCGACCACGAATTCTTCGCCGCCGATGCGAGCGACGATGTCGCCTTCGCGAATCGAGTCGTTGATCAATCGCGCCGCGTCGCGCAGCGCACGATCGCCGAAGCCTCGTCCGCGCTTCTCGTTGATATCAGCGAAGTTGTCGATGTCGACCATCGCGATCGACAGCGAGCGATCGAATCGGCGCGCCAGCGCCAGATGCATGTCGATCGCCTCGACCAGCGCGTCGCGCGAGGCCACGCCCGTCAGCAGGTCGTACCTGCCGGCCGCCTGCGACATGAGCTGCGTCGACTGTCGGCGGATGCCGTCGTACGCCTGGGCCAGTTCGCAAGCCAATTTGATCGTCGGTTTGAGAATGTCTTGCGCGTCGCGAGCCAACTCCACCCATTCCGACTGCGGACGCGACTGGCAAAACTTCGTGATCCGGTCCTGAAACGTCGCCACGCTGCGATGGTGCTCGGCAAGGCGGCGACGCAACTGCTCGGCGATCGATTCGAGTTCCTTCGCGACGATCGCCGTCCGCTCCGCCGTGCGCGGTTGCGTGACCTCGGTCCGAGCGGCCTGCTCTGCGGCGATCGCCCTGCGGCGCGATCGAAGGCCAACCAGATAACCGATCGTCGCCACGGCGGCCAGTCCGACCGCCGCGGGTATCGAAGGCAAATTGATGTTTGTGATGTTCGTAAAGATCGTGTCCACGATTCTGCCCCCTTCTCGATGATTCCCCGTCGATGCCGGCTCGCCCGCGCCGCGAACGAGGAAATTCGGGTGTCTCCTACGACGCAACCACTTCTAGCCCGCCACGCCGAATGAGCGCTTGTATTTTCATCTCGCGCCGTGCGGCCCTGTCGTCGTAACGTCTTCTGGCGTCGCGATTCAGTACCGAGCACGCATCCCAAACCCTTTCAAACACAATGCCCCGAGCACGAGCACCCCGATGAGCACGACGAACCATTGGGTCGAGTTCAGTTGGTCGACCCACCGCGTGGCGGTGTTGATGAACGTGTTCCACATAGAAAAATCCCCCCAAAAGGGCCAGCGCGAAGGGCCCTGCCTTTTTCAATCCTACGTCAGGAAACGTGCGCGTCTGTCGGGATTTGGCATCAGTCGATATGCCAGTCGCGTCGCATCCGCAGATGTCGCCAAGCGGTGCGTCCCGATTACCGGTCGAATCGGTTATCCGGCGCGACGTCGACGATCCCGAATCGGCGATCCCGAATCGGCGGCCGCCGAGCTTCCATCGGGCACCGACGGTTTTACTTGCCGTGAATCCGCCGAAAAGCCTGATTTTCCGGATGCAGCCGATCGATCGGGTCGTGCCGATGCGGCCGACTCGCTCGTAGCCCCGATGCCAGCCTGCAATCGAGTCGCCAACTGGCGATGGCATTGCCGGGTGGGCTTCCAGCCAGGTTGTACGATCCGTGGCTCCGCACGGATTGTCATGTAGATCGCCTGGGCTATAATTCTGAATTCCGTTGGGCCCGGTAGCTCAATTGGTTAGAGTACTGGACTGTCGATCCAGTGGTTGCGGGTTCGAGTCCCGTCCGGGTCGCTTTGACAAATGGCACGCTGCGGCAGGCCGAAGCACAGACCTGCAAATTCTCGGCGTTTTTTACCGTTTCCCCCACCGCTTGCGTGACCATGCCAGCCAGTGCGGCTGTGTGCTGCTGCGCTTTTTGCTTCGCAACTGCTTCGCTTTCTGCTGTGCCTCCAACGGCAGCGGGTCGGGGCATCTTTCCGGTCGGCTTTGCCGTTGCCGCTAGCATGTGCTCAGCCGTGACCTGCGCGTAATGCTCCATCGCCACCTTTTGTGAGTTTCCCAACCACTCGCAGACCGCCTTGACAGGGAACGTGTCCCAAAGCTCGGTCTGCCGGCTGGATCGAAGGTTTTGAAACAGCTTCGGCCAGGGCTTCACGCCAGCCCGGCCAATGATTCGCAATAACTGAGTCCGCAAGTTGGCGTTGGTTTCGCGGTAGCGTGTGATGACGTGTTCCGCACCCGGCTCGGCGGCATTCCAAGCTGCTTCCAAATACGGTCGAAGCTCCGGGAAGATCGGGCAAACCCGGATTCCGGCCCCTTCGTGATGCTCAGTCTTGCTTGCCCGGACCACCATCCGGCCTCCCACGCCACCTGCCAACTCCGCGCGCTGTACCTAAGCGAACCATGCCAATGGGAAGCCTTCTGGAAAGACCACCCAAATTAACCCACAATCATGACGCCCACACGTTGCCTCGGGCGCATGTCGCACTTTGCGCGCTGTCGTGGGTTGTGCTAACAATAGGGGGGT
>JBBDYI010000342.1:0-3686 GCA_040901705.1 Pirellulales bacterium
GAAGCGTGGGAAGAAGGTTATCTTGCTGTGGCTGTGCGGAGCGCCGAGTCAGTTCGAGACTTGGGACCCGAAGCCGGGGCGGCCGACCAGCGGGCCGTTTGGGGCGATTCGTACGAACCTGCCGGGCGTGTTGGTCAGCGAACTGATGCCGCAGTGCGCGCGGCGGATGGACCAGTTGGCGATCATCCGTTCGATGAAGACCGATCAGAGCGAGCACTTTCAGGGCATCGACCTGCTCACGCGGGGCGACAAACCTCGTCCGCCGTTCACGCGGCCGCTGCTCGGTTCAGTGGTGGCGAAGGAACTGGGCGACGCGGAGAGCGCGGTGCCGCAGTTCGTGTTGCTCGATCCTTGCCCTGAGGGGAATGAGTTCAAGCGGTTCAAAACCGTCGATTGGGCGGGCTGGCTGGGGGCGGAATTTGCGCAAGTGCGAGCCGGCGGCGAATTCAAGATCGCCAATACCGAGCGGCCGGATGTTGTCGACCAACTGGACCATGCCGATCGCGAGGCGCTGCGAAAGTTTCTCAGCAAGAAGTATGAGAACGAGCGTAAGAGCGCGGCGGCCGGGTCGCACAACGCGGCGTTCGAGCGCGTCAACGGTTTGATGAAGAGCGCCCCGTTGTTCGACCTGGAACGATTGCCGGCTCGCGATCGGGAGCGCTACGGCGGCGGCGCGTTTGCCCAACATTGTTTGCTCGCCCGGCATTTGATCGAACACGGTTCGACGTTCGTGATGGTGGCGAACGGCATGCCGTGGGATTGCCACGTGCTCAACCACGAGATTCACCAGATGCTCGTGCCGGAATTGGACCACGTGTTGGCGACGCTAATGGATGATTTGCGCGAGCGGGGATTGTGGGACGATACGCTGGTGATCGCGATGGGCGAATTCGGCCGCACGCCGTGGCTGAACGAAGCTCGGGGGCGGGATCATTTCACGACCGCCTGGAGTATGGCGCTGGCCGGCTGCGGCATCCGCGGCGGAACGGCGTTCGGGGCGACCGACGCGGACGGACTCGACGTGTCGGAGATGCCGGTCGACCAGCGGCGGCTGTTCGCGACGATCTTTTCGGCGCTGGGGATCGACCCGCACGCGGAGTACGATCTGCCGGGATTGCCGACGTTTCATCGCGTAGAGAACGAGGCGCCGGCGATTCGGGAAGTGTTGGCTTAGCAGGGGTCGGGGGTCAGGGGGCAGGGGTCAGGGAGCGTTTCAAGCGTACAGCCTGCGATGAAACTCAACGTCAAAAACATTGCGAAGCGCAACCTCCCTTCGGGCGTGCTCGGATGGGACGTTGCGCCGGATGGGACTACGGCATTTGCGGCGGCGATGGATGGGGTTTATCGCGTGGACTTGGTGAATGGTGAGCACGAGCGAATCGGCCAGCACCGTTCGTATGTGAGCGGCGTGGCTTGGATTGCTGGCGGCGAGCGGATCGTTTCGGCTGGGTACGATGGGGCGTTGCAATGGCGCGGCGCGACGGACGATCTTGCGGCCGCGGCGATTCGTGAAGTGCAAGCGCACCGTTTCTGGTCGTGGGACATGGCCGTGTCGGCGGATCGAACGTTGGTCGCTTCGGTGACGGGGCAGTATTTGGCCGGCGGGTACAAGTATGAACCGGCCGCGGCGAGCGAGCCGACCGTCAAGGTGTTTCGCACGATCGACGGCGAGTTGGTACGCGCGTTCGAGATGACGCCGTCGGTGCAGGCGGTGGCCATCAATCCCGACGCGCGATTCGTGGCGGCCGGCAATTTGATGGGCGACGTGCGGGTGTGGAATCTCTCGACCGGCGAACTGGCGGCCGAGTGGAACACCGATGCCTTTACGAGCTGGGGCATCATCAAGAGCCACTGCTACATCGGCGGCATCTTTGCCATGCAGTTTACGCCCGACGGAGAGCATCTGTTGCTGGCTGGGATGGGGCCGATGCGCGATCCGATGGCCGGCAACGGGCGGCAGCTTTGGCAACGGTTCGCCTGGCGCGAGCAACCGGCGAAACTCGTTGACGAAACGCACAAAGCCGACAGCGGCGAAGGACTGATGGAAACGCTCGCCGTTCATCCCGGCGGAAAGTTTTTCGTGATGGCCGGCCGGCTTCGCGGCGGGCAGTGGAACACTGGGTTCTTCAGCCTGGACAGCGGCGAGTTGCTGCATTCGCTGCGGACCGACTTCCGCGTCACGAAGGCCGCATTCTACGACGAGGGCCGCAAGCTCGTCTTGGCGGGGCTATCGACGCAACAGCACGACAACAAGCCGTTCGGGCGTTATCATTTGTTCGACGTCGAGGTGGCTTGACGTTCTGAGGAGAGTATTCGGGAGTCGGGAGACAGGAGACAGGAGGTGCGGTGCGCGAATGGCTTGGCACAACAGAATTTCTCCTATCTTTGCGAATGCAGTTTCCTGTTTCCTGTCTCCTGTTTCCTGTCTCCCGACTCGTCGACTCCGCTATAAAGGCTTGCCCGTGCCGTCGTTCGTCACTCATCTCGAAGCCGCCATCGACGGCACGCATCTACCGGCCAATTGCGTGCAGACGCTGCATAAGGATCGGCCGTTGTGGGTGCGGTACGATTTGGATGCCGTGGGGCGAGCGCTCTCGAAGGACATGCTGCTCGACCGGCCGCCGACGCTGTGGCGGTATCGCGAGTTACTGCCTGTTGCGGACGACGCGGCGATTACTTCGCTCGGCGAAGGCATGTCGCCGCTGCTGCCGGCCGCGCGGTTGGGCGAGCGGCTCGGTTCGTCGAATCTATGGATCAAGGACGAATCGCAGCTTCCGACCGGCAGCTTCAAAAGCCGCGGGCTGGCGATGGCGATCTCGATGGCCCGGCAGTTCGGCATTCGCCGCGTGGCATTGCCGACGGCGGGCAACGCGGGCGGAGCGGCCGCGGCGTATGCGGCGCGGGCGGGGATGGAGTGCTTCGTGTTCATGCCCGAAGACACGCCGGCGATCAATCAGTACGAATGCCAGCTTGCCGGGGCGCGGACTTTTTTGGTCAACGGACTGATCACCGATTGCGGGCGGATCGTGCGCGAGGGGAAGGAGCGGATGGGTTGGTTCGATCTTTCCACGCTTAAAGAGCCGTACCGCATCGAAGGCAAGAAGACGATGGGGCTGGAGCTAGCCGAGCAGCTTGATTGGAATCTGCCCGACGTGATTCTCTATCCGACGGGCGGCGGCACGGGGTTGGTCGGGATGTGGAAGGCGTTCGCAGAACTGGCGGCGATTGGTTGGCTGGCGTCGGACAAGCGGCCGCGGATGGTGGCGGTCCAATCGGACGGATGCGCGCCGATCGTGCGAGCGTTCGAGCGGGGCGAGAAACATGCGGAGCCGTTTGTAAACGCCGCGACGATCGCCAGCGGGATTCGCGTGCCCGCGGCGGTGGGCGATTTTATGATTCTAGATGCGGTGCGTGCGAGCGGCGGCGTGGCCGTGGCGGTGGAGGAACCGCGGATTCGCCAGTGGATGGAACTGGCCGTGAGCAGCGAGGGAATCGCGGTATGTCCAGAGGCGGCCGCTTGCGTCGGGGCGCTTGAGAAACTGTTGGCGCGGGGCTGGATACGCCGCGACGAGCGCGTCGTGTTGTTCAACACCGGCGCAGCACAGAAATATCCGGAAGCGATCGCCGCCGAGTTGCCGCGGCTCGACGTGACCCGGCCGATCGACTGGGACCCAATCGCCGCCGCC
>JBBDYI010000342.1:3696-12835 GCA_040901705.1 Pirellulales bacterium
GGCGACAGGGTTTACCGCGGAATTTACCGCCCCAGGGCGTTTGCATTTCACGAGTCACCGAGATCGCTCGGTTGCTCGTGCGTCTGCGAGTTGGCGTTTACCACTTATCGCGCGGCGAACTTCCGCCGCAACCTTGGCAGCAGCGCCAGGCCTGTGAGCGCGACCAGCGCGATCGACGACGGTTCGGGCACGGGCGTTTGGATGCTGAAATCGTCGAAGTAGTTCTTGCCGCCGGTGCCGGTGGCGACGCCGTCCTCGAGTTGCCAGCGAAGCGTGGTGATGTTGAGCAGCGGCATGCCCAGCGGCGTGCCGGCCGGAACCATCGTCGACCACGTGTTGGCCGAAACGTCGTAGTAGTCGATGCCAAACGTATCGGCGGTCAGGTCGACGTCGATGTCGATGCCGTCCCAGTTGGTCGAGTTGGCGTAGACGCCGGTGTAGGTCCACGGGCTGCTCGGCGAATCGCGCCACGTAACTTCGTTGTCGCGGGCGTAGCCCCATTCGAGGCCGATATTGCCCAGGCTGTCCTTGACGCTGAGCGTGAACTTGTGGTGGGCCTGACCGGACGGGTCGGGAACGTCGGCGGGGTTCGGGCAGAAGTAGAACCCGACCGAATTGACGCCGCTGGTGACGCTGGCCGGCACGGGGCCGCCGGTGTCGAAGGTGTCGATGGCGTATTCATAGATCGCCGGGCCGGTGCCGATCGGCGTGTCGTTGCGGAAGGCGAGGTTGTAGCCGTCGTTGTTGCGGCCGGAGAAGTGGCCGCCGAGCAAGTAGGCCGGAACACCGTTAGGATCAGTCAGGGCGTATGGCGGGGCGGTGGCAATGTACGGTGCGCGAAGGGCGGCACTGGGAAACACTCCGCCGACGGGGCTTTGCAATGTCCAGAGTCCTGAATCCGCGACAATCTGCATCGTCGGGCCGCCACCAGCGTTGATGCCCGATTGGCCCGCGTTGTAATAGGTTACGTCGCCAAGGAACGTGCCGTACTGAGCATAGTACCCGTCATTGGGCCCGAAGCTACCGAGATACGCCATCGCCCGAGAGGGGACGATCAACGCGACCGCCAGTGCGACCATCGAAACATAGTTAGCTTTCATGAGACATCTCCTGGGAAGAGGAACCGAAACGAAACAATTGCAACCCGAGACTACGCGTCTTGGGATCGTTGGCAGGACATTGCGGCTTGCGGGCCGCGTCGGCGGCGCTGGACACGACGAGGGCGCTGCGCCGAACGCCAAAGAATTTGGCGCGGTGGAGAACGCGGCGGCGGAGGCGCGCACGTCGAGCGCACGCTGTTCGGAACCGACATCGGCCCATAGGAAGAATCGCCGCCGAATCGCTTATTTCTGCCCGCTTCCAAAGGGGAAGCGACTGCCCCGTGGCCAACGCCAGTTTTCTGGTTGTTCGTTCCGGCCGCGGTGCGAGAAGCGGCAGAACGGACGTGGCCGGATAGGCTGAGCGAGAGGGCCGACGCCGTCGGCGCGGTGGTCAAAACGCCTGCGCAGACGGTAATTTCACTGTATTTGGCCGCATGAACACTGTCAAGAAAACAGTTTGAGTTTCGAAGTTCGGCCGCGGTGGGGTCAGGGAGTGGGCAGCGGATAGTGGGTTGGCGAACAGTGGGCAGTGGACAGCGAGTGGGTGGCCGGGGACACTTTTTACACACCTCATCGTTCACGACCACCGGATCGGTCCGCTCCATCGCGTACGATCAACTCGTGTCTCCTATTTCCTGACTACCATCGCGTCGAGGGCTTTGCCATGTTTACGCGCCGAGAGTTTCTCAATCGGGCCGCTGCCGCTGCGAGCACCGCGGCGTTTGTTCCTATGGCGAGTCGACTGGCGTGGGCGGATGACTTGCCCAAGGACGTTCGCATCACGCGCGTCGTGGCTTTCGATCTTCCGCTGAAGCGGGCCAAGATCGCGGGAAAGAACTCGCGGCTCGACGTGCATGGCGATACGTCGCGGGATGCGATGGTGCGGCTGTTCACCAATGCCGGCGTCGAGGGAATCGGCGCGTGTCGCGTCGATGAAAAGACGGCCCGGGCGCTGCTGGGGAAGAATCCGCTCGATTTCTTTCGCCGCGAAAAGCATCACATGAGCGGGCCGCTCGGAAATGGCACGATGCCGCTGTGGGACCTGGCCGGCAAGCTGCTCGAGCAGCCGGCGTACAAATTGCTCGGCGGTGCGGGGAGTGAGCGCGTGCCGGTGTACGACGGATCGATCTACTTCGCCGACTTGTTGTCGCAATATTCCGACCGCTGGCAGGATCGATTCCGCGAGGAGATCGATCAGGGGCGCGAACGGGGCCACACGGCGTTCAAGATCAAGATCGGCCGCGGGGCGAAGTGGATGCCGCGCGAAGCAGGCGACGCCCGCGACCTGGCGGTCATCGAAACGATTCGCCAGCACGCGGGGGCCGACGTGCTGTTGGGCGTCGACGCGAACAACGGCTACGACCTGGCCGGAGCGAAGACGCTGATCGACCGCACCGCCGATGCGAACATCGCCTTCGTCGAGGAGTTGTTCGACGAGCGGGTCGACGCTTGTTTGGAGCTAAAGAAGCACATCGCGGCCAAGAAACTCAAGACGCTGTTGGCCGACGGCGAAACGCAGGGCACGCTCGAACCGTTCGAACCGCTCATCAAGGCCGGCGCGATCGACGTGCTGCAAGGGGACATGAAGCATTTTGGCTTCGAGGGCATTTTGGACGAGGCGGAAATGGCCGCAGCCAAAGGCGTGCTCGTCGCGCCGCACAACTGGGGTTCGCTGATCGGCTTCTACATGCAACTGCACGTGGGCCGGGCGATCAAAAACTTCTATCGCGCCGAACACGACCCATTGTCGACCGACGTGCTCTTGGCCGAAGGCTACAAGATCGACGGCGGCGAAGCGACGGTAAGCGACGCGGCCGGGTTTGGCCTGGCGATCGACGAGAAGAAGTTCGCGGAATTGAAGGTGAGCGTCGACGTGCGGGCGTAATGCCGATGGGCTTAACCGTGGATTGGGCCGTTCATCAACTACCAGGACACGGAAACGCGCAGAGTATCCGTTGGCCGCAAACAAACGAGCGACCGTTTTCACCGAAAGCACGAAACCGCGCGCGTTTCACGTGAAACGTTGGCCCTAAAGTCCCCTTGACAACGCCCCACGATCCGACTGGCCGAAAACGCCGTTTGCAAACCAACCGACGATCGCCAATCACCGAAGAACATCTCGACGAATTCATCTGCGCAAATCGGCGCAATCTGTGGATCAAGTTTCGGTTCTGGCAACGCGATCGAAAGCCCATCTCGCTCAGGATAACCCGCCAACGCCAGATTCGCGTTTTCAGCAAATCGATTTCGCTTCGAACCGCCGGCAAAGATCATCCGCAGATGGCGCAGATGTTCGCCGAGTGTTCGCCGGCCGCGGCCGATTCGGCGACCGCTCGCATCGCTCCACGAAACCGCCCGCGTTTCACGTGAAACGTTGGCCCTAAAGTCCCCTTGACAACGCCCCACAATCCGACCGGCCCAAAACCGCCCTTGACGGCCGACTCGCCGGCTACCGACTCACCGAGTTCCCATCGCGTCCGCGCGATGCGGGGGCAGACGCCGCGCGCAATATCCAAGCGGCTGCTTGATCGCTTGGCGTCAATTGCCGGGCCTTGATTATCGCGGCATCGGCCGGGCGTGTCCGCCTTCGTCGCGATGGGCGGAGAGCGTGCTTTCGTCGGCAAGTTCGTCGCGGACGACGACCAAATTGGTCGGCGCGTCGATGCCGATGCGAACGCCACCCTGGCCGATGCGAACGACCGTGATCGCAATGTCGTCGCCGATGAGAATGCGCTCGCCTACCTTGCGGGAGAGGACTAACATCTTCCTTGACCCTCGCTTGCAAACGGAAAGCGGTCGCCGGCAGATGCCAACAAACGGGCACAGGGCGACCGCGCGACGTGGCTAGACCTAGTGATCATCATACCGCCGCCTGCTGGCGCTGCAAGCAGTTTGGCGTGGCGATTCTTGGCGCTGTAGGAGGCGAATCCTTTCGCCGATGCGTTGGTTGGCGGCTTCGTCGGCGAAAGGATTCGCCTCCTACAGCAAGGTTTCCCGGCGATTCTTTGTAGATAGGCTGTTAAAGCCGGTTGGATACGTCGTCGGCGGGCGAGATAACGCGGACGGCTGGAGAAACGGGGCGTTTTTTTGGCGGTTTTGGTCCGCTGGCGGCGTCGGGGATGCCCATTGCGACAATGTCCGCTAGAGTTTCGTCCGTAGCTCGCATATCTTGGCGTGGCCGGCGCTCGGGTTCGCGGTTGCCTCCAGCCGGGGCGTAATTTGGCGAGTTTCGACATGCATCGCCGTCCGGCGAATTTAGGTAGGGTGAGCCTCATTTTGTTCGACCCCGCATCGACTCCGCACCATGAAAACCCTTCGTGCCGCCGCCGTTCAGTTTCAGCACGCGCCTGGCGACAAGCCGGCGAATCTGGCGACGGTGCAGCGGTTCGTCGAACGGGCCGCCACCGACGAAGTCGAACTAATCGCGTTTCCCGAGTGCTGCATCAGCGGATACTGGCATCTGCGGAACCTGCCGCGCGACGATCTGGCCGCGTTGGCGGAGGCTGTGCCGGACGGAGCGACGACGCGGGCGGTCGCCGAAATGAGCCGCCGTTATCGGATGACGATCGGCGTCGGGCTGGTCGAACTGGCGGCCGACGGGCGGTTGTTCAACACCTACGTCGTCGCCATGCCAGACGGCAAAGTGCGGCGGCATCGCAAGCTGCATGCGTTCGTCAGCGAACACATGTCCAGCGGCGACGAGTTCACCGTGTTCGATACGCCGCACGGTTGGCGCGTCGGCGTGTTGATCTGTTACGACAACAACATCGTCGAAAACGCGCGGGCCACGGCGCTCGCCGGGGCGGAAGTGCTGATGGCGCCGCATCAAACCGGCGGCTGCCGCTCCGGCAGTCCGTTTGCGATGAGCGCGATCGACGTCGAACTATGGCGAAATCGCCGCGAGAATCCCGAAACGCTGCGACGCGAGTTCGCCGGCGTCAAGGGACGGGAGTGGCTGATGCGGTGGCTGCCGAGCCGCGCCCACGATAACGGAATATTCCTGCTGTTCGCCAACGGCGTCGGCCAGGACGACGACGAAGTGCGGACGGGCAATGCGATGATCTTCGATCCCTACGGCCGCTTGCTGGCCGAATCGACGGCGCTTCAAGACGATATGATCGTCGCCAATCTCGACGCCACTTTGCGCGAGCGAGCAACGGGCGTGCGGTGGATCAGGGCCCGGCGTCCGGAATTGTATGGCCCACTGACGACGCCAACGGGCAAGGAACAGGACACGCGAGCCGTGCGATTCGAGTACGGCGGAAAGTAAAGGATGGATCCGATGACCGACACGGCCGCCGCGGCGAAGGGAAAAGCTTCCGGACGCGAGATATTCGCCTGGGCGATGTACGACTGGGCCAACAGCGCGTACACCACGCTGTCGATCACCGCGTTGATGTTTTTTCTCACCGAGGTCGTTGCCTCGGCCGATTCGCCGATCGCCAGCCAACTGTCCGACGTTGCCGCGACGTTTGGCCAGCACGTACCGACCAAGGCTTGGGGCGGCATCGTATGGGCGTGGGGACTGGCGCTGGCCATGTTCGTCGTTGCCGTACTTTCGCCGATCGTCGGGGCAATGGCCGACGCCCGCGCGACCAAACGCTGGTGGCTCGCCGGCACCGCCCTCAGTGGTGCGGTCTGTCCGATCGTGATGTATTTCGTCCCGGCTACGTCGGCCTGGACGCACATCGCGCTGTTCGTCCTCGCTAGCTTGCTGTTCGACCTCTCGTTCGGGTTCTACAACGGCTTTTTGCCCGAGTTGGCCGACGAGCGGACCATGAATCGCATTTCCGCCTGGGGCTATGCGCTCGGGTATCTCGGCGGCGGCCTCGCGCTGCTGATTGAGTTGCAAATACTCGACCACGGCGACGACATCGGTATTGTCGGCAAGCCGGCACAGTTGCAGTTCGGCCTGCTGCTGATGGGCGTTTGGTGGGGAGTATTCACGTTGCCGGCCGTACTGTGGCTGCGCGATCGATCGCCGCCGACGGCGCCGCGCGCGTCGTTGCTGCGATCGGCCAAAGACGCCGTCACGCAAGTGAAGCGAACGATCAAGAACGTCCGCCGCTTTCCCATGCTGGTGCTGTTTCTCGTCGGTTTCTTGTTCTACAACGACGGCATCCAAACCGTCATCGGGCAGGCAGGTTCGTTCGCCCGCGCCGACCTCGATTTCGAGGCACCGGAACTGCTTAAGCTGATTCTCGTGTTTCAATTTATCTGCATCTTGGGCGCGATGATCGACAGTGTGCTCACCGATCGCATCGGCCAAAAGCGGGCTTTGATGTTGTACCTCGGCATCTGGGTCATCTCGTTGGCGTCGGCGTATTTCATCACCGAAAAAGTTCAATTCTGGTGGCTAAGTGGCGTGCTCGGCCTCGTCATGGGAGGAGCACAAACGGTCAGCCGCTCAATCATGGCGATGATGACGCCCGAACGCCACAACGCCGAGTTCTTCGGCTTCTTCAACTTCTCGGGCAAGGCCACCGCCTGGATGGGCAACCTCACGTTTGGCTTCGTGATTTACGGCACCGGCAGCGCCCGGCTGGCGATCATGAGCCTGTTCGTGTTCTTCGTCATCGGTTGGGCGTTCGCCGCCATGGTCGACGTAGCCCGCGGCCGCCGCGAAGCACTCACCGCCGAAGTACAATGAAGCGTCCCGTTTTCCCTGTTCCCCGCTCCCTGACCCCTGACCACCAGCCCCCGACCCCTGCTCCCATGCTAGGCTCCACGCTCAACACCGCCGACTATCTCCAACGCTTTCAAACCGAACTCGATCGGCTCAACCAGGACGACATCCGCCTCTGGGCCGATCTTGTCTATCAGGCCTGGGACCGCGAAAAGTTCGTCTACATCTTCGGCAACGGCGGCTCCGGCACCACGGCCAGCCACATGAGCGAAGACCTCGGCAAGAGCACGCTCCACGAGCGCGACATCCGCGATGAATCGAAGAAGCGACTCAAGGTGCTCAGTCTGACCGATAACCTCGGATGGATCATGGCCGTCGGCAACGACGTCGGCTACGACCAGATTTTCCAGCAGCAACTGATGAACTACGGCCAGGCCGGCGACCTGGTCATCGCCATCAGCGGCTCCGGCAACAGCCCTAACGTCCTCCATGCCGTCGATTGGGCCAACCGCCACGGCCTCATCACATTCGGCCTCACCGGCTACAGCGGCGGCAAGCTAAAAGCAATCCAACAACACGGCCTGCACGTCCCGCTCGACGACATGGGCATGGTCGAAAGCATCCACCTGGCGGTCTTTCACTGGGTGCTCAACGACGTGTTCGCGCGAATCAACGCGGCCGGGCGGTATGCGAACGCTTAGCGCCGCAAAGTGCTTCGATCGCCCTGTCCCAAGGGATTGCGGCTGGGCGTCACCCGCAATAATTCGATTGGTTCGTTTCGCGCCGACGTGGTAGAATTGCACTGTGTCGCGTCGTTGTACGCGCTTTCGTTCATAACGAAGGACACATATCAATGCCGTCAACCCACGATGAAATCCTCAGCGCCGCATTGAAGCTGCCGGAAGACGAACGCCTCTCAATTGCGACCCAATTGCTCGGCACGCTTCCCGATGACGCCCCAGGCTTGTCAATCGATGGCGAAGATTTGCTAGAAGAGTTGGACCGCCGTTTCAACGATGGCTCGGATACCGTTCCACTTGCCGAGATTTGGAAGCGGGACTGAGCGGCGGCAATTCGAACCCGGTTTCATCGTCTCGCCGTCAAAGAGACACAAGCCGCGGAAGATTGGTACGCGGCCCGAAGCCCAGATTCGGCTGTGCGCTTTCGCGCCGCGGTAATAGCCGCCGCCGCGCGCATTTCCGATGACCGTGGAACTCATTCCATTGGTCGGTCGAACTACCGTTATGTAAATGTCATCGGATTTCCCTACCGGCTCATTTACCGCCTTGACGCCGCATCGACCGCACACGTAATGGCCGTCATGCACGACCGACGTCGTCCAGGATACTGGCGGCATCGCAAGTGATTCTCGACGTTTTCAATCAAACTCAAACGCCCGATCCTCCTCGCCCTCTACTGTAATAAACGAGGAGGCAGATGTCTCGCTTATGTTGGCACAGAAGGTTCCTTGCCGATAGACCGCGACACTTCTACTCATGCTTTCCTCAGCGTCCTCTGCGAAACCTCCGCGACCTCTGCGTTAAAAAAGTACCAGCATGTTTTTCCCCTCAATTCGGCGTCGGCCACGAACGGCTCGGCCTGCCTGGCGCTTGTCCGGGCGGGATGAACGAGTCGGCATTCTCCGAACCGGGCGTCGCAAAGCCCGGCTGTAGTGCCGGAACGCCAACCGGCGGCGCGGTCCCGGCCGAACCACCCGGCGGCGGATAAGTAATCGTCGGCGTGCCGACCGCGCCCGTGCCAATTGCCGGCGATCCAATCGCCGTCGCCGGCGCCACGCTGCCGCGGCGAAGCTGCTCGCCGCGCTCGACGATGTTGTCGAACGGCTCTTGCACGGCCGGCTGCATGTCGTAGCGATACACCCGTGCGTCGTGAATCTCACCGAAGGCCAGGTTGTCGCTGAAAAAGTCCAGCGGCGGCACCTGATACCACGGCGTCGACATCGGTTGCAGCAAGGTCAGCGTCTTGTACCCGTCGTGGACCAGCCGAATCTCCCGCGTGCCGTAATATATGAAGTCGTGCGACACGGGCGTCTTGCCAATCTCGACGCCGTCGACGTAGGCCGTCGCGCCGGGCGGATTGCTGACGATCGTCATTCGCCGCTGCATACAGCCCGCCGACGCCGCCAAGGCAATCGCCAGCAGAGCGCAAGCCAACGCTCCTCGCCGCGGCGCATCGACGCCGAGAGGTTCGCGAAGTTCGACGGTCGCAAATCGGTCCATGGGCAAAACGCGGCAATATCGCCACCGGCCCGGCGCCGGCGGTCACGAGAAAATAGGGCGGCGAAGTATACGGACGCCGCCGTCGGCCCGCCAGAGCGATTCGCACCACCCGCGCGATGGGGGCGCATGTCGCACTTTGCGCGCTGCCGTGGGTTGTGCTAACAATAGGGGGG
>JBBDYI010000343.1:0-12792 GCA_040901705.1 Pirellulales bacterium
TTCCGGCGCCGCGTCTTGTTTTGTTTGGGCATTCTCGGCAGGGCTATTTTGGCGAACAGCGAACCGACTCAAGCGTGACCTGGCCCGCCGAATTCACTCGCGCCGGCGTTCTAGCCGACTGACATGCGGCGTGCGATACTGTTTCGTACATCGTATGTCCCTCCGCGTCGATTGTTTACCTCTGGCCCCACTCCGCCCGCCATGCCCGAACCGCTCAACAAGTACAGTCGCCAGATTACCGAACGCAAAAGCCAGGGCGCGAGCCAGGCGATGCTCTACGGCACGGGCCTCACCGAAGCCGACATGCACAAGGCCCAAATCGGCATCGCCAGCATGTGGTACGAGGGCAACACCTGCAACATGCACCTCAACGTGTTGGCCGAAGCGGTCAAGGCGGGCGTCGTCGCCGCCGGATTGGTCGGCATGCGGTTCAATACGATCGGCGTGAGCGACGGCATTTCGATGGGCACGCGCGGCATGAGCTATTCGCTCCAATCGCGCGACTTGATCGCCGACTCGATCGAAACCGTGATGGGGGCGCAGTGGTACGACGCCCTGATCGCGCTGCCCGGTTGCGACAAGAACATGCCGGGCTGCTTGATCGCGATGGGTCGGCTGGACCGCCCAGCGATCATGGTGTACGGCGGTACGATCAAGCCGGGGCACTGCGACGGCAAGGTGCTCGACATCGTGTCGGCGTTTCAGTGTTACGGCGAGTTCATCGCCGGGCGGATCAGCGACGAGGATCGCGAAAAGATCGTCCGGTGCAGCATTCCCGGCGCCGGCGCGTGCGGCGGCATGTATACGGCCAATACGATGGCCTCGGCGATCGAGGCGCTCGGTATGTCGCTGCCGTACAGCGCGTCGATTCCGGCCGAGGACGAGAACAAGCTGCAGGAATGCTTCGCCGTTGGCGGGGCCATCAAGAATCTGCTCGAGCGCGACATCAAGCCGAGCGACATCATGACCCGCGCGGCGTTTGAGAACGCGATGGTCGTGGTGATGGCACTGGGCGGTTCGACCAATGCGGTGCTGCATTTGATCGCGATGGCGAAATCGGTCGACGTGAAGCTGACCATCGACGATTTCCAAAAGGTCAGCGACCGCGTGCCGTTTTTGGCCGACCTCAAACCGAGCGGCAAGTACGTGCAAGAAGACTTGCACAACGTCGGCGGCACACCGGGCGTGATGAAGATGCTGTTGGCGGAAAAGCTGCTCGACGGCGATTGCCTGACCGTGACGGGCAAGACGCTCGCCGAGAATCTTGCGAAGCTGCCGGACCTCAAGGAAGGCCAGGACGTCGTTCATCCCCTGTCGAATCCGATCAAAGCCACCGGGCACATCCAGATTCTCCGCGGCAATCTCGCACCCGACGGCGCGGTCGCCAAGATCACCGGCAAGGAAGGTCTGCGGTTCGTCGGTCCGGCCCGCGTCTACGACGGCGAAGAAGATATGCTCGCCGCGCTCGAACGCAAGGAGATCCAGAAAGGCGACGTGGTCATCATCCGCTACGAAGGCCCCAAGGGCGGCCCCGGCATGCCGGAGATGCTCACGCCGACCTCGGCGATCATGGGCGCGGGCATGGGCGCCGACGTGGCGCTAATGACCGACGGCCGTTTTTCCGGCGGTTCGCATGGCTTCATCGTCGGCCACATCACGCCGGAAGCCCAGGAAGGCGGCCCGCTGGCGCTGGTCCAGAATGGCGACCAGATTACGATCGACGCCGCGAAGAACGAATTGAGCGTGGCAGTCGCCGATGCCGAGATGGACAAGCGCCAAGCCGCGTGGGAGCAACCGGCATACAAAGCGACTCGCGGCACGCTCTACAAATACATCAAGAGCGTAAAGAGCGCGTCCGAAGGCTGCGTCACCGACGAGTGATCGCCAAGACGCCGCCGTCATGCCCGCGGCAACCGAACCGCGCCGAGTACGCGCGCCGTCGCCTGCGATTTATTGAGAACGTAGAAGTGGACGCCGCAAGCGCCGTGACGGATCAGTTCGTCGACTTGCCGCGTGGCGTACTCGACGCCGATTTCGAATTGGGCGGCTTCATCCGCGCCGCCTGAGAGCGCGTCGACAAACGCCGGCGGCAGTTTTGCTTTGCATAGCGAAGCGATCCGTTGTATCTGGGCCAGGCTCGTCGCCGGCAACACGCCGGGCACGATCGGCACGCGGATGCCCGCCGCGCGGCAGCGCTCTTCGAAGCGAAAGAAGTCGGCGTTGTCGTAGAACAACTGGGTCACCACCGAGTCGGCGCCGGCATCGACCTTGCGTTTGAGGTTTTCCAGGTCGATCTCCGCACTGGGGGCTTCCTGATGCGTTTCCGGATAGCCGGCGACGGCGATGCCGAACTGCGAAAACTCGCTGCGAACTAGGGCGACCAATTCGTTGGCGTATCGCAAGCCGCCGTCGACGGCACGGAACGTTGCTTCGCCCTTCGGCGGATCGCCCCGCAGCGCGACGACGTAGTCGATCGCGCGCGACTGAGCGTCCGAAAGATACGCCCGAAGTTCGTCGACGGTTGAACCGACGCACGTGAGATGCGTCGCCACGTTCACGCCGAAGCGTCGCTTTACGTGCTCGACGATTTCGAGCGTCTTGGCCCGCGTCGAGCCGCCCGCCCCGTAAGTGCAGGTGATGAAGTCGGGCCGGAATTTGACCAATTCGGCCACGTGAACGAACAGTTGCTCCTCGCCCTGCGGCGTTTTTGGCGGAAACAACTCGAATGACAGGCCAAAGTGGCCGGGAGCATACGTGGAGATGAGCGACATAACGGGCCGACGGCTGGAGGCTGAAAACGTGTAGACCGCCATCCTACAGCGTACCTTCTCCAGCCTCCAGCCGGACAAACCACTAATAGCGAATGATGTAATCGACGGTTAGCCGATTGTCGAGCAGCCCTCGGCGGTCGGTGAGTGGGAACTCCCACGCGACGCCGATTTCGTCGATGTCGCGAAGCTGGCGTTTGAATCCGAACGCCCCGGTCACGAGATCGTTCCCCGCCACGCCGACCGAGCCGAGGTTGAACAGATCTCCGCCCTCGACGGGCAATTGAAAGGCATTGCCCGATTTCAGGTAGTGATACCAGTTGGTTTCGACGAAGGCGTACCAGTCGCAGCCGATCTTGCGGTCGAGGTGGCCGGACCAGTAGAAGACCTGGTTTTCTGCCGTGTCGTCGGCCGGCAGGCGGAATCCAGCCGCGCTCACGACGTGATAACAGGAGCCGAGTTGCTTGCCGCCGGTCAGGAACAGATTGAATTCGCCGGCGCCGTTGCCTTGCAGTGCCCGCGTGCTACCGATCGGTATTTCATACGTTGCCCCGGCGCTGAGGATCGTTTGCGAACAGCAATCGTGAATCAGGTTGTATTTCAATCCGGCGGCGACGTCGGCCCAACCGTCGTCGAGCAGCGGGCTCTGCGAGAAAATGAATCCGTCCTTGGTGGCGATGAACGACAGGCGGTCGGTCAGCGCGGCCCGCAACTGCATCGCCGCCAACTGCACGTTGTCGGCTCCCAGCGCCGGCGGCGTCTTGTGATTGAGGAAAATCACGCGGGCCTCGGTGAGCGTCCGCGGATCTTCGAAGAACACCGGGTTGGTCATCGGGCTGATGAAGTCCGAGAAGCAGCGGTCGCTACGGGCAATGACGCCGAACAATCGACCGTCGTCGCAGCATCCGCACTCGCCGCCGCAACCGCTCGCCTGGAAATAATTGGACTCGCCGGTCGCCGAAACCGCTTCGGAGTCGACCGACGCACCCTGCACCGAATCATATTCCGCCGTCGTGTCGTTCGATCGAACGTCGGCGGGATGACCGGCGACGACGGCCAACGCCAAGAGTCCTGCCCCGAGATACGTTCGCATTGCGACCTCCGTCCGCGCGTGTATGTTGCAACTACGGCGGCCACCGCATAAGTTGCGCTCAGGTGTTCGAACACCGCCAACCGATGCGCCGCCGAATCACTGATTCGGAACGCAAACGTCAGATTGGTTAAACATGCGCCACGCGCCAGCACACCTTAACAACGTATCGCGACATGTTTGGCACAACCAACACAGGCCGAATGACCGGCCGCGCACTCGGCTGCGCGGCACGGACTCTTGAATGGGAGATCGCGGTTTGCGGCAATGCGCAGGCGAAGCGAATTTGCGAATCACCGTGCGTTTCGATCCGCTCAAAGCGACAGCGGCTCGCCCGCCATTTGGCGTTCGTGCTGCGTCAATTCGTACATCGCGTGAATCAACTCGATGTCGCACGGCCGTTGCGGCACGTTTCGGCGGGCGAACATGCGCGCTTGGGTCGCCACGAGGACATCTGGCGGCGATTCGGTCACCTGGCCGAACAGCCGAGCGTAATTCGTAAAGCTGGGCACGTTCGTGGTCACGAATCCATAGACCATGCTGCATACGCCGATAGTTTTTCCGGTGAAGATGCCGGTGTTGATGGCCGTCTTCGCATAGTCGCCGATCACCGCGCCGACGAACTGCATCCGCGTGTCGACGCGTTCGCGTCCGTAGTCCATTTTGACCGTGCCGTAGGTGTTCTTCAGGTCGCTGTTGCAGGTGCCGGCGCCGAGGTTGATCCAGCTTCCCAGATAACTGTGGCCAACGAAGCCGTGATGCTGTTTGTTGGTGTAAGGCTCGATCACGGACGCTTCGACTTCACCGCCGATTTTCGTGGTGTGGCCCAGACAGACGCCGTCCTTGATGGCCGAATGCTCGCTGACGCGGCACTTCGCCCCCAGCAACACGGGGCCGCGCAGGAAGCAGAACGGCCCGACCGTTGCGCCGGCCTCGATGACGATCGGTCCGGCGGTCGTATCGGTAACGACGTGTTCCCCCAGCCGAGCGTCGTTGGCCACGAACACGCCATCGCCGAGCTGTCGGTATTCGCCGGCGGCGACGCGATATTCGAGGCTTGCCCGGCAGAGCGCTACGTGATGCCGCACGAGGTCGTGCGGATAGTCGAACAGCAACAGGTCCGATTCCCACGATGGCAGCGGCAATTGGCGTAGCGCCGCGCTTAGGTCGCCGTTGGCGTAGGGGAGATCGGCGGGGCAATGTTCGGGCGTCAGCACGGCGGCCGCGATCGAGTCGCCGTGTCGCACGACGCTCGGAATTCCGGCGGCGGCGAGCTTGCCCAACCGATCGAGCGCCGTCATCGACGGCACCAACCGTGCGTTGATCGCCAGTGTCACGCCGGATCCGTCCCTCAAGGCCTGCGACGGCTTGACCAACGGCAAATCCGCTTCGACGAGAGCCGCCAAATGCGGTCGCACGACGGCCGCCACGGCTCCGCCTTCACTCTCGACGAGCTTTGCGGCCAGGTCGTACAAACGATAGCCGCCACAGGTAATCGCAAACGCGGGCCTCCCCGTCGTGGCGGGAAACAGTCTGCCAACCGCGGCGTCTTCGAAGAGTAGAACGTTCATGCGGGAATCTGGAAGTGGACGGAGTCTTGGCAACGCGCGTTGCCTCAATCGTACCACGGCGCGCGAGGACAAGCCGCACTTCGGCTGCAATCGTATCGGTCGTAGCGAATTAAACGGGGCGCGCGGCGCAACTATTTACGGCGGCCTTGACTTCATCGGCGCTGTAGCAATCTAGGTTTTCTTGGATATGCACGTGTGCTTGCTGTGGTTCGCCCGCCGACGAACGATTTCGTTCGGCGCGAACGTTTCAATCGTACGTATGCGATGAACTTCCGGCGGCGAACAAAGTATTCCATCTAGGACGTTCCACCTGTGTCTGCTTCCTACATCATTCTGATCGCCCTCGCGCTGATGCAATTCGGCGTGGGTTTGTTCATTGGAGTCTGGTGGTCGCGTCGCAGCGCCACCGCGGCCGTATCGCCGAAGATCGCGCGGTTGGCGGCGAAACTCCATTCGCTCACCGAATCAGTCACGGACGAAATGGGGTCATTCCGGCGCGGGATGGAATGCTCGAAACAGGAGTTGTTGGAAATCCAAGCCGAAGCGGCCAACGACGCCAGCACTCGAACGCTGGCGAACGCCATCGTCGGCGTCATCGCCGAAATCATCAACCGGCAGTCCCGACTTCAAACCAAGCTGGCCGAAGCCGAAACGACGTTGCAAGAGCAAGCGTCGCAGCTTGAGTCGTACTTATCCGAAGCGCGCACGGACTCGCTTACGAACGTACCCAACCGCCGCGCGCTCGACGAGGAATTAGCCCGCCGCTTTGCCCAGTGGCAGCGCCGCCGCGGTTCGCTCTCATTCCTGCTGCTCGACGTCGACCACTTCAAGCAGCTCAACGACAAACATGGGCACCCCGCCGGCGACGCCGTGCTGCGGGAATTGGCCGAAGTGCTCAAGCGAACGTCGCGGACGATGGATATGGTTGCCCGTTACGGCGGCGAGGAATTCGGAATGGTCATGCCGGACTGCGATCTGGCGGCCGGGAAAGCCGCGGCCGAACGGGTGCGCACGGCCGTGGAAAAATTCGATTTCACGCACCACGGTGCGGAACTGCCGGTCACGATCAGCGTCGGCGTCGCCGAATTGATGGTCGGCGAAGATCATGCGAACATGGTCGACTGGGCCGATATGGCGATGTACGGCGCGAAACGGGCCGGCCGAAACCGCTCGTATTTCCACGACGGCCGCAAATGCCTGCCCGTCTTCGGCGAAAAAAAGGCCGTAATACCAGCAGACGACGAAGATTTGGAAATCGGGCTCGTCCTCGAAGAGGAACCGACCGAGCGACCGGCCGACATGAGTCCCGAGTTGGCCGGCGCGTGCGACGACGTGCGGCAGGAGATCGCGAAGTTTACCGCGAACCCGCCGCCGCGTGCGTGACGGAACTTCGGTGAGCCAATTGGCGCCGTTGCACTGGTTGGCATGTGGCGCTACTTGGGATTCGGCTCGAGCACGCTTCGCTGCGCCGACTGCTCGATGTCGTCGGCCGCGACGGGCGGCACACTCGGGTCGAGCAATTGCAGACCGCCGATCAACGCATCGTCGTCGCCGGCGAACCGCTCAGCCAGCTTCGAGTCGAGCGTAACGGCGACCGCCGCGCCGCGGCCCTCTTTGTCGGTGACGTGGTAGTAGACCCATTGGATGTCCAGGTCGTTTACCTTACCGATCGCCTCCACGCGGCACACCCGATAATCGCGTTCGTTCATCCGCTCGCCTGCTTTGACGACGCCGGCTAGGTTCTTGCCCAGCAAGCGTTCGACGTCCGCTTCGAAGGCTTCCAGGGCGACCGTCTTGCCGGGCGACTGCTTGGCGAGCGGCGTGATGTTGGCCTGTGCGATCAACTCGCCATCCTCCATCATCCGTAATACGGTCACGCGCTCATCGTCGGTAACGACGTGCCAGCGGCGGTCGTGGGCGAGCGAGAATCGGCCCGCCGCCGAATGGTGTATCAATGTCAGTTGCGCCGCCGTTGGCTCGAGCGCGACGCCGACCAAATTGCGGTCCGCCAGTTCGGGCGATTCGTCGAGCGGTTCGACGCGCATTTGCAGTCGCGAAGTTGCGTCCACGCCCGGCGCAACGCTACCGATGTCGCGCTGTTCTTTCACGGACATCGCCAACCATGAAATGCGGCCACGGACACGGTCGAACGTGAATTTGGCGGCGATTACGAGGTTCGACTTCACGCCGTCGACGCGCCCGGCAACGTTGCCGGCGAGTTCACAGCGTGCTTCGGTCGCGGTCACCTCCTTGAGCGTCGCCTCGACTTCGGCCGAGTCGACTTCGTCGAGATCGCACAGCACGGTTATCGCGTCGGCCGACGGCTTCCAACTGTCGCCAACCGCCACCGGTTCGTCGGGAAGCAGTCGGTCGACCGCCAGGCTAATGCCGGGCAAGGTAACTAGATCGAGATCGTCCCGAGTGAATGTGTCGCGGGGTGCAAACAACGTGGCCGCAGGGCCGGTCACCTGCGCGGCGACGAGTCGCTTTCCTTCCGGAAGCGTCCGAGTCGGCAGCGGCTGCGCGTCGATCGCGATGTTCGCTTCGGCGCGCGAGTATTGGCGGATCGCTCGAGACTCGTCGGCGATTTGCTTTCCCCAGGCGAGCAGCCGTTCGTCGTAACAGATATCGCCTACGACGGTCAGCGGCGTGGTCGTTTCCTTTCCCTTGGAGACGAGCTTCAGATCGCCACGAACCTCTAACTTGGCCGTCACACGGGCCAACTCGCCGGCCGTGCGGTTGGCCGCAATGGAGATCTTTTTTTCTGCGGCGTTTGCCGGGAAAACCAAGGTGCAAACGGCAAGGCACCAAGCCGCGCGAACGATACGCGAATGCGCGGCGGCTCGTTGCTGAAGACTCCGGGCGTGAGTACGCCAAGAACGACGGAGGAAACGCGAAGTCATGGTGAGAATCCACTTCGTAGTGCGCCTCGGCGGCGCGGTCGCTGTATACGATCGTGACATTAACGTGGTTCCGCCGCGGCGGCCGGCACGAAGTCTCGGTTAGGCGGCCCGGTTTGGCACGCTAGATGCTTTACAAGGGGGCCGAACGTGGTTTGGCTGCCAAGTAGGCGAATTTCGGCCAAATCCTGACCATTTGTCGCCCATCGTGAGCTGCCGCACAGTCGGCGCGTAGCAATTTGCCGTACAAATTCGAGCCGCGTGTTTAAGAATCGACCATGTTGACCGCGCCAGTTAAGTGGATTTTGTCGGTCGTGCGTGAGATAGATTTGTATTGAAGTTTTTTGGAGAAAACGTGACCAAACCGGCGCGAAAACCGTCTAACAGGATGGGAATCTCCGCGCGACGGCCGCGATGATGGTGTATTGCGAAGTCGAACTAGATGAACCGGCGGACCACTAACCAGAGGGGCTTTTGAGCGAAATCTGGTAGTCGAAGCCGAATCCTTGGCGGTCAGATGAGCATCAGCGTAATGTAACGTGGAAAACAAGGTGTCCAGCGAACGGCTCGCTGGAGGGGATTTCCAAAAACTGGCATAAGCCGTTTTGACCAATCCTGATAGATTGCCTGCTAGCAGTGCCCGCACAATGTTTTTTGACGGTCCGCGATTGACTTGGAAGAAATTCGAGCTACGAACGCGAACATTCAAGTGACCCATTGCGACTATGTTTGCGTAGTTAGAGATGAAACCTGAAACCGTCTGCGAAACGCCCAAGTAGATGCGGGTGGCGTTTCACGGGGAAAACCCGACGAGCAGACACAAGCTAATACGTGTCGAAGCGCGCAGACACCACTCGTACAGAACGAAGGCGAATCAACCGAACGGGCAGTATGCCAGGCATCGTCGCCCGCCGCAAGAAACGGCGGCCTTCGGCAACGATTGGCGGTTAACGCAATAGTCGTTTCCGCGGTTTGGCTGCCGAGCGGGTCTTGAGAGCGTCGGGCAAGACGGGGTGAAACGTAGGAACAAAGAGTTCGGAAAGTGGAGGGCAATACCATGAACGACAACTATCTCATTCCCCAGATGCGCGAACTTCGCGATCAACAAGTTCGCTGCGCGTCGCCGATGGCTCAGATCGAGCAGTCGCAGCGGGCGGAGAAACTCCTCGCCGAACTCGAGCCGACTCTGACGTACGCGTTTGGATACCTATTCGAGCGTATCATCGGTCATCGTCCGGAATCGGCCGCCAATGTGAAGGTTTCCGGCGAAGACGCCCGGCACGATCTGCGGCTGTTCGTCGAAGACGTGTCCGACGCCGCCGACGTCGATGCTGCGTTGGCCGGCCAGCGTGTGCTGACGACGGAAGAATTGAGCCACATGTTCAACGTCTCGACCAAGACGATCTCGCGATGGCGCGAGCATGGATTGGTGAGCCGCCGCTTCGTGTTCGATGGTCGCAAGCGCGTCGGCTATCTGCAAAGCTCGGTCGAATCGTTCGTTCATCAGAACGAGGACCGCGTTCGCCGCGGTGCGAACTTCAGCCAAATGACCCGCGAGCAACGCGATCAGATCATCAACGGCGCTCGCCAACTGGCCCGCTCTGGGTCTGGCGCCGCGGACATCGCCCGCGAACTGGCGGAACGGACGGGCCGTAGCATCGAAACGATCCGCTACACGCTGAAGAATTTCGACCAACAACACCCGGATCTGGCGATTTTCCCCGATTCTTCGGGCCCGCTGTCGGTCGAAACCAAGCGGATCATTTACCAGCAGTATCGCCGCGGCACGTCGGTGGAAGAACTGGTCAAGCGGCACCGTCGCACCAAGACCAGCATCTACCGCGCGCTGGCCGAGATGCGGGCCGAGCGGATTTTGGAATTGCCGCTCGATTTCATTCCCAACGATGATTTCAAGCGGGTCAAGAACGATCGGAAGTTTCTGGCCGCCACGCCCGAGGGGCCACAGGCCAAGCGGGTCAAGCGGCCGGCCGGTTTGCCGCCGTACCTGGCGAGCCTGTACGAGATTCCGTTGCTGACTGCCGAGCAAGAGCGGCACCTGTTCCGCAAGTTCAACTACCTGAAGTACAAGGCCAGCAAACTGCGCGAGCAACTCGACCCGGCGTCGCCGAAAAGCCCGCTGATGGACGACATCGAGGCCTTGTACGACGACGCCGTGCAGACGAAGAACGAAATCGTCGGCGCGAACTTGCGGCTTGTGGTGTCGATCGCCAAGCGGCACGTCGCGCACGCGGAAAACTTCTTCGAGCTGGTCAGCGACGGAAACATGTCGTTGATTCGCGCGGCGGAGAAGTTCGACTACGCCCGCGGCAACAAGTTCAGCACCTACGCGAGTTGGGCGATCATGAAGAACTTCGCCCGGTCGATTCCAGGCGAACTGAAGCTACGCGATCGCTTCCGCACGAGCCAGGACGAAGCGTTCCAGGCCGCGCCGGAAGTCCGTAGCGATCCGTTCGAGCAGGAACACGCACAGGCACGCCGTCAGGTGCAGGTCAACCGCATTCTCCGGGCGCTCGACGACCGCGAGCAGCAGATCATCATGAGCCGCTACGGATTGAACCGCGGCGATGAGCCGCATACGCTCAAGGAAGTCGGCGCGGAACTCGGCGTGACGAAGGAACGCATCCGGCAGATCGAGGCCCGGGCGCTCTCCAAGCTCCGCCGAGCGGCACAAGTAGAAAAGATCGAGTTGCCGGCGGAATGGTAAGTTGAGCCGTTGGCCTACGGTCGATTACGTAACGATATGGGCGGCGCGTTTCGATGCATAGAGACGCGCCGCCTTTTTTTTCACGTCAAGTGGACGTGGCGCGACGCTACCGACGAATCGGCGTATCGAGGACGTCGATGCGTTTGGCCATGACGTGCGGCCGCGTGGCGTCCGGTGATGGACCGGCCACACCCGTAATGCCGACCGAGTGGCCGACGTAAGGTTGCAGGTTCACTCGTGGGGCGGGCGAGATGTACTGCCGCACAATGTTGCGGTCGTCGACAATGGCGTAAGCAGGCGTGCCTTGGCGGCTGGTCGGAATCGTGACCAACCTTCCGGTGGCGTCGTAGCGGTCGTCGAGCGACGTGGCGGGCGGAGATGCCGGCACGGCGGCGACATTGGCGGCGGCATTCGTAGCGGCGGTAGCCCGCGGTGGAGGACCGGCGAGCGACGCTGGGGCACGGGTTGGACCGGCGGGTGTCGATGCGGCGTTCTGGGCAATCGCGTTGGTGGCCGATTCGCGGCGGGCGATGCGATCTTCGAGGTCGAGACGCTCGCGCCTTACCGACTCGAATTGGGCGAGTTTGCCGAGCAGGTAGCGGGCGGCGTCGTATTCGTCGTCGGTTTTCGCGGCGTCGTACAGGTTTTGCGCGTCGCGGCGAATGGCGTCGAACTGCCACTCTCGCGACTCGCCGGCGACTTTCATGCTCAGTTCGAGCTCGAGCGCCTGCAATTGCGTCCAGAATCGGCGGGCGGGATGCGACGCGGTTGCGGCGGGCGGCGCGGGTTGGGGCGAAGCTTGCAGCGCGGTTGGCGCCGCGCCGCGCGGTGCGACGACGCTCGATTCCTCTGCGACTGCCAGCGTGGCGACATCCGATTCGGCTGCCGCAGTGGCCGTGGAGTCCTCGCTGGGCGGGTTGTCGGCCGCAATCTCGTCGCTTGCCGACTCATCGGTCGCGACTACGTTCGCGCGTGCGGTTGCGCGGAGTTGGCTCGTTTCGATCCAGCGGAATTCGCCCGAGGGGGGCGCGATTTTGATCCATGTCTGGCCGCCGGCCTGCTCCGCGGAGAGCACCCACACTCGCTCGCCGGCGTTTAGGCGAACGGCCACGGCGTCGCGGTCGGTGGCTACGTCGCTGCCGATGAATGCGGGCGTGTTGTCGACGGCGACTTCGACCGCCACGGGCGACTTCAGGTCGACACCCTGCTGGACACGGAGGGTGGCCGGGAGCTTGAGCAATTTGGCCGCGACCCACGAGTGGCTACCCCGCGGCGGGCGAATCGCCGACCAGTCTCCGTCCTCGTGGTACACCTCGACGGATGCGCCGCGGGCGGCCTGACCGGTCGGATAGTAGCTATCGCCGGGACCGCTGCGTAATTGGGCATCGTCGGCGTCGACGGCGGCGGCATAGGGAAAACGGCCATTGGCCGGCGCTGTGACGGCAAACAACAAGGGCAGCGCAATCGCCACCCAAGGTGCAAACGAAAACGGACGCAAGCGTCGCTTGGGGCGCATGACGGTTCTCCGTGCGGCAAAATTGGCGAAGCCGGGCAAGGACAGGAGCCGCTCGGCCGCGCCGTCGAGATGAAAGCTGCCGCTGAAATGGGGCGCAGTTTCCGCGCGGAGCGACTTCTAGCGAATCGGCTCGACAGGTTCAAGATCAATTCGACCGGGAATTGCGGTTGGGGCGCATGTCGCACTTTGCGCGCTGCCGTGGGTTGTGCTAACAATAGGGGG
>JBBDYI010000344.1:0-12775 GCA_040901705.1 Pirellulales bacterium
CCCCGCTAGCAGCCTAAAGCTAGCAGGGCATGTTTTGGGATAGGCTCTTAGTCCCCGGTGAACACACCGGGGGCAATGGCCGCAACGTTCGCCGCGCGCCAACTCTCCGGATCGTACCCAAACTCCTCAAAATCCGCCCGCGCAATTTCAAACACGCGATCGGCAAGTCGCTCGTCGTATTGCCCGGCCCAATCGCTCGCCAAGCAGCAACCGCGCCGCGGCAAAGACAGCTCCGCCAGCGCCGGAATCGACGCCCGCTTGGCCAATCCCGCCAGCGCGGCAGGCAAATCCCCATCCGCCAAATCTTCGTAACGCACCGTCGCGTCGAGCCGGTTCTCCCCGGTATATCCGCGCACCGTCGAACGGTACTTCGACCCGCACGAACCGCCCAGCGATCCGGCCGCGAGCACGTCGAGATATTCCGCAAACGATCGCACCCGCACGCGTCCTGCCCACCATCGCCGCCGCTGGCCCCAGCAACAGCAATAGTGCGAGTACAGCCGCGGGTAAGGATTCCGCACGCAGCAGAACGTAAAGTAATCCTGGGCCTGCGGCGGAATCGTCATCCGATGCAATCCACCCCAAGGCTGGCGCGCGCCGGGCAACCGCTTAAGCGCTACGTGCATCGCGCGACTCGCCGTCCGCGGCACGCCGAGAAACACGAACTTCAAGCGGTGAGAAACGATCATCGATGACGCAAGGTAGCCACGGGCCGTCAGATAAAAAAAGAGTGCAAACTCGTTGTCCGGTCGCCGCGACAATCTTGAAAAAGCTCGTGGCGGCGACTCCAACCACAGCATCCATTTACCCAGAGAACCCGCGCGATTTCAAGGCGAAAGACCTGGTCCGCGGCGGCAAGGCTTGCACCGCCGAACGCGGTATGCCATTCTGCTCGGTGCTGTCGTGTATGGTAATGGGTGCTTTACCCGGTCGGGCTGGCCCCACGTCGTTTTGGCTTGCAGCGGGAGTTTTGACGCATGTCGAGCGGTTCGTCTCCATCGGAGCCGTCTGGCTCCCGGCCTTCTGGTGAGCAGTTGGGCGACGCGGCTGGCGCTGCGGCGATCGATCCGGCGTTGCTCGAACGCGTGGTCAAGCAGACGCTAGAGGCCGCCGATGAGCAAGATATTTCCTCGGCCGTCGATTTGCAGCGGTTGCGGAGCATCGCCCATCGCCGCAAGGGCCAGAATCTGGTGCTCGAACCGGTGGTGATCGAAATGGTGCGGGCGATGTTGGGGGCGGAGTTCGCCGGACTGGACGCCGACCCGGAGCGGTTTCGCGAGATTTCCATGCGGATTGCGCGGACGCTGTTGGAAGACCCGGTGTCCTGCAAGCGGTTGGAGAATCTTTGGGCTCGGCTGGCGGAAAGTTGACGGCGGAGGGCAGTGCGCACTGCGCAGGGGACGCCGCTTGCTTGTGGCGTCGATTGCCCCCGGTGTGTTCACCGGGGGCTAAATTGGGAAGGGCTCACTCGAAAGATCGTTGCGATGACCGCTCCGCCGAACGCTACGCACCAATTGATCACCGACAATCAGGGGTTGGTCCGGTCGCTTGCCAAACGGGTTCATCGCACGCTGCCGAGCTACGTCGAACTCGACGATCTAGTGGCTTACGGTCAGATGGGTTTGGCCGAGGCGGCCCGTTCGTTCGACCCTGCGCGGGGGCACCAGTTTTCGACGTTCGCGTACTACCGCATTCGCGGCGCGATCTACGACGGCTTGGGGAAGATGAACTGGTTCAACCGCTCGCAGTACGAGCAGGCGCGGGGCAAGGGATTGGCGGACGACGTATTGTCGACCGAGGCCGACGCCCAAAGCGAGCCGAGCGACAGCCTGCGGGACGAGGTTCGCTGGCTGAAGCGAGCGACCGGGACGTTGGGCGTCGTGTATTTGATGGCCCAGGCGTCGGAGGATCAGGATGCCGCGGGCAATGTGGTCGACGAAAAGGCCGACGCGCCGCCGTCGGTGCTGGCCCGGCGAGAGTTGCACGAGAAACTGCACGCGCTGGTCGATTCGCTCGCGCCCGAAGCGGCGACGCTGGTCAAGGCGATCTATTTCGAAGGGCTAACCATCCAGGACGCCGGCGAGCGGATTGGCGTGAGCAAGGCCTGGGCGAGTCGGCTGCACGCCAAGACACTCGAACAGCTTGCGCGGGCGCTGCGGCGGACGGGCGTCTCGGACGCGGAGTGAATCGCGGCTGTGACTTGGTCGCGATTGTGGCATGGTCTGTCTCCTGACCATGCCACGAAATATGACCGAAGGTCTCCTCGCAAAAGCAATCAGGAGACCTTCGGTCATCGCGTGTGTCGCGGTCGTGAGACCGCGACGCAACAAGTCACCGCGACACAACCAGTCGAACGATAGACGCTGCAACGCGCCACGCTATTGCTCTACGTGGCTGGCTTGTGTTCCTTGTGACACGCGGCGCAGTTGGCGGCTTTGGCCAGTGCCGCGCCCGCTCCTTCTTTGCCTTCGGCGACGGCCTTGACGGCCTCGGCGACGGCGGCGGTTTTGGTCTTCCAGCTATCGGCGTCGCCCTTGGGCGCCTTGTTCTTGGGCAATTCACTGAGCATCGCCACCAGAGTCTTGGTTTCCTCGGCGCTGGCCTTGCCGTCGGCGACCTTCTTGCAGAGGCCGCTCTTCATGCACTTGGCCATGATCACTTTCACCGGAAACTTTGCCTTGGCCTCGTCGTCGTCCTCGGCGCGCAGGACAGCCACCGAGCACATCGCGATCGCGGCCAGGCCGCCCATCACCAGTTGCCAACGTTTCATGCCACACACTCCAAACAGGTTCGGAAACGGGGAAGTACATCCACCCACGCAGGACTAGCTTAATCGGGGGCGATGGGCGAAGCCAGCAGCGCGGTTGGAAAAACGGGTCCGGCACGTTCCGGCATACTGCCGAGCCGGTGCGCCGCGGTCCTTTGCGACCGGCCGGCCTGTGGCCGACGACGGCGGCCGTTTAGAATTGAGCTTCACACTTCACAACCCGGCCCACACCGCCGCGAGATAGCTCCCCCCATTCGCCCGAGAAAGCCGCCGATGACGCTGCCGCAACCGAATCCGCCCGAACCGAATCCCTCCGCGCGACCAACCGCCGCCGACGGCGCTGCGGCGAAAGCGGATTTCGGCGGCCTGCGCGTGGCGGCGTTCGAGAGCCGCATGGCCGGAGAAATGGCTTCGATAATCGGCCGGTTTGGCGGCGTGGCGGTGGTTAGCCCGTCGATGCGCGAGGTGCCGCTGGATGCGAGCCGCGAGACGATCGATTTTGCCCATCGGCTAGTGACGGGGCAAGTCGACGTGGTCGTGCTGATGACCGGAGTGGGAACGCGGCAACTGGTCGAACAAGTGTCGCGGCACGTCGATCGCGAGCGATTTCTCGCCGCGCTCGCCGACGTGACCACGATCGCCCGCGGGCCGAAGCCGGTGGCCGTGCTAAAAACGCTGGGGCTTGCGCCGACGCATCGGGCCGGGGAGCCGAATACGTGGCGCGAGGTGCTGTCGCTCGTCGACGAGCGGATGGCGATTGCGAATCTTACCGTGGCGGTGCAGGAGTACGGCCAGCCGAACGTGAGTTTGATCGCGGGATTGGAAGCGCGAGGGGCGAAGGTGGAGTGCGTCCGGGTTTATCGCTGGGACTTGCCGGAAGATACGTCGCCGCTGGAGTCGTGCGTCCGCGAGATCGCCGCCGGGCGCATCGACGTGATGCTGTTCACGTCGAGCCAGCAGATTCACAACTTGCTGGACGTGGCCGGACGTTTGGGATTGGCCGAAGCCGTCCGCGACGCAACGCGACGGCTGGTAGTGGCTTCGATCGGACCGACGACGAGCGAAACGCTGAGGCAGCTCGATCTGCCGGTCGACCTCGAACCCGAACATAGCAAGATGGGGCATCTCGTACAGTCGGCGGCCCAGCGGGCGGGCGACTTGCTGGCGCGGAAGAAGCAGGTCATCTCTGTATTGGAAACGCTGAGCGTCGAGGGCGTGGTGATCGATACGCAGGCGGCATGGTACGACAGCCCATTCATGCGGGCCTGCCGCCGCGAGCCGACGCCGGTGACGCCGATCTGGCTGATGCGGCAGGCCGGGCGGTACATGGCCGAGTATCGCGAAGTGCGGGCCAAAACGACGTTCCTCGAACTTTGCAAGAACCCGTCGCTGTGCGCGGAAGTGATGATCACCGCAGTCAATCGGTTGGGCGTCGACGCGGCGATCATCTTTTCCGATTTGCTGCCGATCCTCGAACCGATGGGCATGCACCTCGAATTCGCGGCCGGCGAAGGGCCGGTGATTCACAACCCGGTCCGCGAGGCAGAGGACGTCGATCGACTCGTCGAGTTGGAGAGCGTCGACGCATTGCACTTCGTCATGGAGACGGTCCGCCAGACGCGGGCCGCGCTGAGCGACAAGTTGCCGTTGATCGGATTCGCCGGCGCGCCGTTCACGCTGGCCAGTTACGCGATCGAAGGGGGCGCGAGCCGCAATTATCTGTTTACAAAGACGTTGATGTATCGCGACGAAGGGGCGTGGGGCGAATTGATGGGCCGGCTGTCGCGAGCCGTGGCGCGGTATCTCAATGCGCAGATTGCGGCCGGCGCGCAGGCCGTGCAACTGTTCGATAGTTGGGTCGGTTGTCTGGGGCCGGACGACTATCGGCGGTACGTGCTGCCGTATGTGAAGGCGGTGATCGAGGCGATCGTGCCCGGCGTGCCGGTGATCAACTTCGCGACGGGTAATCCGGCGCTGTTGCCGCTACTAGCCGAGGCCGGCGGCGCGGTGATCGGCTTGGACTGGCGGGTGCGGCTCGACGAAGCTTGGGAAAAAATCGGGCCGAGCCGCGGCGTGCAAGGGAATCTCGATCCGACGGTGTTGCTGGCCGATCGATCGGAAATCCGCCGCCGCGCGAAACAAATCCTCGATCAAGCCGCCGGCCGGCCGGGGCACATTTTCAATCTAGGGCACGGCGTATTGCAGCAGACGTCGGTCGACAACGCCCTTGCGCTGGTCGACGCGGTGCATGAGCTGTCGCAGCGGTGACGATCGGCGGCCGTCACTGAAACGTCATCGACGGCGCGATCGGTAGCTCGACGCAGACGCGGGTTCCGTTGCCGGGCGAGCTTTCGACTTCGGCGCGGCCGTGAAGGAGCCGGGCGCGTTCGCGGATGCCGCGCAAGCCGAGGCGATGCTCGGTGACTTGGGCCGGGTTGAAGCCGACGCCCCAGTCGCGAATTTCGAGGAACACGCGGTCGTCTTTGTGCCACAGGCGGACCTCGGCTCTGGGGGCGGCGCTGTGGCGCTGGACGTTGGCCAGCGCTTCTTGCACGATGCGAAAGATCGCTCCTTCGAGCAGCGGCGCGAGGCGGTCGAATCGCACGTTGTGGCTGAACGTTACGGGAATTGCACCGCCGCGGGGTTGCTCGCCGACGAGGTACTCAATGGCCGCGACGACGCCCATTTCGTCGATGATCGGCGGCCTAAGGCCCGTTATCAAACGCCGCGATTCGTCGATCGTTCCCCGCAGCAAACCGAGCGCACGCTCGATGGCCACGTCCTGAGCGGCGACGGGTGGCGGAGCGTTTTGTCGGTCGCTCAGCGCCGCGCGACAGGCGTCGTAATAGGCCTCGACGTGCATCAGTGCAGCGGTGATGTCCTGGACGATGGCGTCGTGAATTTCGTAGGCCACGAGTCGGCGGTCGCGTTCGTGAGCCGCCAAGAGCTGTTCCATCAATTGCTGCTGACCGCGCAACTCCGCCTCGACCCGGCGACGTTCGGCGATTTGCTGGCGCAAGCTGACGTTCGCCGTCGATAGTTCGGCGGTCCGTTCGGCGACGCGCGACTCAAGTTCCTGCCGGGCATGAAGCAAGTCGATGCGATTGCGGCGGTGTTCGATCGCGTTCGCCAGAATCTCGCCGAAGATCGTCAACAGTACAATTTGATCGTCGGTCCAGGATTTCTCGACTTCGAGCCGCTCGAAACCGACGAAACCGACCAGCCGCCCGCGGGCGACCATCGGCACCACCAGCAGCGATTTGACGCCGCGGGCTTCAAGCCGCTTGCGCTCCGCCTGAGCCTTGCGCGGCAGTTCGCCGACCCGCGGCACATGCACGGCTTCGAGTTTGGCGACCGATTGGCTGAACCACGGCACCTCTTTATCGAGCCGCCAAGCCTGAAACCGCGGCGCGATCGGCCCGCAACTCGCCGCGCACCATTCGTGCGTCATGTCGGCCGCGCCGTCCTCGCGAAGTTGGAAGACATAATCCCGATCGACCTGGCAAAACGTACCGACTTCTTCGATCGCGGTGCGAATGCCGGCGTCGAACTCCGGAATTTCGCAATTGATGAACCGCGAAGAAATCCCGGAAAGAATGCGGTCGAACTCGGCGCGGTGGGCCAACTCGTCGGCAAACCGTTGCCGGGCGGTCACATCCGTGGAAACGCCGATTACGCCCGATATCTCGCCGACCTCGTCGCGAACCGGCATGATGAACGACTCGTAGGCGGCCTCGTTGAGTCGGGCGACGAAAGAGCGCGTTTCCCCACCCAAACTGCGGCGAACATTGGCGAGCAATTCGTCGAAGTCGGCAAACATCTCGAAGATCGAGCGGCCGACCGCATCGCCGGAGTTCAGGCCCAGCGGCATCAGGCCGGCGCCGCGGGACATCGTGATCTCGCCATGACGATCGATCGACCACAGCACGATCGGCGCGCGGCTGATGACGAATTCGAGCCGTTCGTTGATCTGGCGGACGTTTTCCTCGGCCCGCTTCTGCCGCGAAATATCGGTGACGATAGCGAGAATGTAATCGTCCGCGCCATCGCGGCCGGGCACGATAGCAAGATTCATCTGCGTCCACAGCCAGTCGCCGTCGCGGCGGTGCATCCGCTGTTCGAGGACGAACGAAGCACTGCGGCCAGTGATGAGTCGGTGCAGTCCATCGGTGCATCGCGAAGCGTCGCCGGGGTGCAAAACCGAGGCCAGCGGATGGCCGACCATCTCGCGGACCGAGAGGCCCAGCAGCTCGCACAACTCGGGGTTGACCCGCGTCGGCACGCCGGCCTTGTTGACGTGCATGATGCCGACCGGGGCGAGGTCGAACGTCGCGTCACTGGCGGGGCGCTGCGTTTCGGGCGAAGAAGATGCGTGAGGCGTCGGATCGCCGTGGGCAACTTCAGTTGCGGCGGAATCCGCGGTCGCGGCTTCTGCCGCGCGACGCGCGGAGCGATTGGTCCACGCCGCCAACGGACCGGCGCGGTTCGCCGGGCCGCCTGCGCCATCGGACGAGGGCTTGGGGCGTTGTGCTTCGCTCACGCGAGCCTCGCCGGCTGAATAGGAATATGCGAGAAAGGTGAATCGACCGAGAATGGGCACGCACGGAGACGGCAACGAGGCGCAGGTGAATCTCCGTTGCGTCGGCTTTGCGTCGGCTTTGCGTCGGCTAATATATATAGCAGAACCGCCCGTCACCGCGAATCGCCGCCAACCTAAAAACCATTCGTCGGCGGGGTAAGCAGTTGCGCTGCTTCGCGGCGTCGAACGTGTCGCGTCGCCGCCAAAGTCACGTGGCCGCGGCGGCGACCAGCAGGAAACCGAGTGTTCACATGGCCCGTGCGCCGTTTGCCATCATCTACGAAGACAACCACCTGCTCGTGGTGGCCAAACCGCCGGACGTACCGACGATGGGCGTTACCGACAATCGCGCCAGCGTCTTGTCGATGGCCCGCAGCTACGTGAAACACCGCGACAACAAGCCGGGCAACGTGTATCTGGGGGTGGTGAGCCGGCTCGACACGCCGGTTTCGGGCGTGTTGCTATTGGCCAAGACATCGAAGGCGGCGTCGCGGCTGACGGAGCAGTTCCGCGACCGCGACGTGTCGAAAACATATTGGGCGATCGTCGAGGGCAAACTCGCCCGGCCTAAAGGTAAGCTGGTCGACTTTCTCGGACACGACGACCGCGCCCAGCGGATGGGGGTCGTGGGCGAGAAAACGCCGCAGGCCAAGCGGGCCGTGCTGACCTATCGGCGCATGAAAGCGATGGTCAAGGGAACGCTACTCGAAATTCGCCTGGAGACCGGCCGCAAACATCAAATTCGCGTGCAATTGTCCCACGTTGGACATCCGATTCTCGGCGATCGCAAGTACGGCGGTCGCCAGCCGTTTCCCAAAGGCATCGCGCTGCACGGCCGACGATTGGAGATCGTTCACCCGGTGCTTCATATGCCGATGGAGTTCGTCGCGCCGCTGCCGCCGTCGTGGCGCCGCTGGGGCGTGGAGGAGCGGGACGTGGAATAGCAGCGATCGGTCGGAAGCGCGGAGCTAATCACGCGCAGCGGTGGGCCGCTTCGCTTAAAATCCGCGGGCGGCGCGGATGTCGTCGAAATCGCAGAGGTGATAATCGATGGCCGCGTAGTCGAGGATGCGGCAGAGACTGCGCAGTGCGACGCCGAAGCCGTCGGGGCCGCTGTAGCCGCCGAATTGGCCGCCGCCTTTGACGTGCGGTTCGAGATCGAGAAACACGCCCGGGATGCCGCGGCGTTTGAGCTTGCGTTCGAGCTTGGGGAGCATGTCGCGGAGGTCGCGAAGGATGACCTCGTGAGCGCTGTCGCCCTGGTCGGCGGGGACGAAGTTCTTGATCGCTTCCTCGTCGACGTGGCCCTTGCGGTCGTTCTCGCGGTTGGCCGGATCGGGGTGGCGATAGTCCTTGATGTGCAACCAGCCGAGGCCGGACTTCATCGCCTGGTATTGTTCGAAGGTTTCGGCCGGCGTGTAACCCTGGCAGACGACGTTGCCGGCGTCGAAGATGAGGGCGAGAGCGGGATGGTTCACCTTGCGGTAGATTTCGGCCATGAGTTGGCCGGTGCGGCCAACGAGGTTGGCTTCGATCTCGAGGCCGAACGTGAGGTCGCTGCGGTGGCATGTCTCGCAGATGTGGCCGATTTGATCGACCGCCTGGGCGAGGTGCTCCGCCGGATCGCTGCCGCGGGGCGGATAGAACGAGAAGCCGCGGATCAGCTTGGTCTCGAAGGCGTGGGCGACTTCGCAGGCCCTCTTGACGTCCGTGGCGAGATATTTCTTGAACGGCACGAACGGGTTCTTGGTGCCGTCGTTCTTGTCGACGAGCTTGACCTTGCCGATGGGCGATCCGATCGACGAGACGTTCAGCCCGTAAGCGTCTTCGAGGTGGCGGATCTTCGTGATTTCGCCGCGTGTGAGCTTCATGACGTTCTTCACACCGTCGCCGACGTCGATGAAGCGGATGCTGTAATACTGCAAGCCGAGCGCGGCAAAAGCGGCGAACTGCTGCTCGGCTCGCTTGTCGATCGCGGATTCGTCGGCAAAGCCGCTGAGAATAACGGCGGGGTTGTCGGCCATGAAAAATCGCTCTCGGCTGCTGGGGAGTGTTGCGTCGCGGTGCTGTTCGCGGCGGTGGCGGGCGTCTTGCATAGGGTAGCGTATCGGGCGGCGATTCGCTGCGCCTTTGGCACGATTCTCTAACGTTGAACGTTGCCCACGATTCGAACGATGCTGGCAAGTGTCCGCAGATTTCACAGATGGATTTTTGCCGATTCGCTCGTCTTGCGTGACTTACGAGCCTGCTCGCTTGACCACTGCGTTTCTGCCGGATGCTCGGCGACAGGAGCAGGCGTCCGACAATCGCACGAAACTCCATCTGCGAAATCTGTGTAATCTGCGGATCAAAGCCGGCTGCGCGTAACGTGACTATTCTGACTCCTGCCCCCTGCTCACTGCCCCCTGTACCCTGTCCCCTACTCACTGCCGCGGCGAAATCGGCGGGCGTTTTCGACGTAATGTGCGGCGGCGTGGCGGATTCGCTCGCGGTGCTCGTCGGTCACCTGGCCGTGGACTTTGGCGGGCACGCCCATGACGAGCGATCCGGCGGGGATTTCGGTTCCTTCGAGTACGACCGCGCCGGCGGCGATGACCGAGTCCTCGCCGACGCGCACGCCGTTGAGGACGACGCTTTTGATGCCGACGATGACCCGGTCGCCGACGGTCGCACCGTGGACGACGGCGGCGTGGCCGACCGTGACGTCGTCACCCAGGGTGCAAGGAAGCCCGGCGTCGGCGTGCAAGATCGCGCCGTCTTGGACGTTCGAGCGACGGCCGATGCGGATGGCTTCGACATCGCCGCGAATCACGGCGTTGAACCAGACGCTGGTGTCTTCGGCGAGCGTGACGTCGCCGACGACGATCGCGCCGGGGGCGATGAAGGCGGTTTCGTGGGCCTGGTCGGCGCGGAAGACGGTGCGGCGTTCGCTGTCGTAATCGGACATGAGCTTTCCAACTGGTGAGTATCGAATCGCGCCGCTTCGCAAGAATTGCAATGGATCTGCCAAGAATTGTCGTGGCGGGGCGAATAGGTGGCAAGGCGCGGGGCGATTCGTCGGGATGCTGTGCTCTGCGGTTGCGGCGACGTGCGCGTTGGCGCACACTAAATCGTGCCGGTAGTGGCGTGGAACTGACCGAAGCTGGGGTGAACTATGCGATACGTTGGCATTGCGTTGATTTCGATCTTGGCCGGTATCGGCGGCGGGCTGCTGACTTACGGCATGACGCAGCCGAGCTACGACGAAACGGCGAAAGTCATCGCCTCTGCGGTGAATCCCAACGCGAGTTTTTCGCTCGCCAGCGAACGGCGGATGGCCGAAGAACGTTCGGCGCTGATGGGCGTCGGGGTCGGATTTCTGGCCTGTGCCGCCACGGCCGTTGCGGTGACGTTTCTTAAGACGGTGGTCGAATTCAACGTCCGCAATCGGCCCGGCGGGTGACGGTGCTGCGGAACCGGCGATTCGCCTTTCACAGTACCGAAGTTCAAATCGCGAATCCCGACCCCCGGCTCAATTGTGTTGCAGCTTCTTGTACCGCACGCGCTTCGGTTCGTCGGCACTGGTGCCTAGTCGCTGGTGCCGTTGCTCCTCGTAGACTTGGAAATTGCCTTCGCACCAGTGGACGTGGCTGTCGCCTTCGAAGGCCAGGATGTGCGTGGCGATGCGGTCGAGGAACCAGCGGTCGTGGCTCACCACCACCGCGCAGCCGGCGAAGTTGACCACCGCGTCTTCTAGGGCGCGGAGCGTGTCGACGTCGAGATCGTTCGTCGGTTCGTCGAGCAGCAGCACGTTGCAGCCACAGCGGAGCAGCTTGGCGAGGTGGACGCGGTTCCGCTCGCCGCCGGAGAGGTCGCCGACTTTTTTCTGCTGGTCCGTGCCGGTGAAATTGAAGCGGGCACAGTAGGCGCGGGAGTTTAGCTTGCGGCCGCCCATTTCGAGCACGTCGTGGCCGCCGGAGATTTCCTGCCAAACCGTGCTGGCCGCGTCGAGCGTGTCGCGCGATTGGTCGACGTAGCCGAGTTCGACCGACGGGCCGATGCGGATCGTGCCGCGGTCGGGCTGTTCTTGGCCGAGGATCATGCGGAACAGCGTCGTCTTGCCCGTGCCGTTGGCGCCGATGACGCCGACGATGCCGCCGGGCGGGAGGCGAAAGTTCATGTCTTCGATCAACAGCCGGTCGCCGTAGCCTTTGTAGAGATTGGTGGCTTCGACGACGAGTTCGCCGAGCGGTTTGCCGGGCGGGATTTGGATTTCGAGTTCTTCGACTTTGTCCTCGAACTGTTCCGACGCCATCTTTTCGTACGCGGCGAGGCGGGCTTTGTTCTTCGCCTGACGGGCGCGGGGCGACATGCGGACCCATTCCAGTTCGCGGTCGAGCGTTCGCTGCCGGGCGGTCGAGGCGCGTTCCTCGCGGGCCAGGCGGTCGCGCTTTTGCTCGAGCCACGACGTGTAGTTGCCTTCCCACGGGATGCCGCGGCCGCGGTCGATTTCGAGAATCCAGCCGGCGACATTGTCGAGGAAATAGCGATCGTGCGTCACGGCGACGACCGTGCCGGGGTAGTGGTGCAGATGCTGTTCGAGCCAGTTGACGCTTTCGGCGTCGAGGTGGTTCGTCGGCTCGTCGACGAGCAGCAAGTCCGGCTGGCGGAGCAACATCTGGCACAGCGCGATACGCCGCCGCTCGCCGCCGGAGAGTTTTGTGACGGCGGCGTCGCTGGGCGGAAGGTTCATCGCGTCCATGGCGATTTCGATCTGGCGGTCCAACTCCCAGGCGTTCTTGAGGTCGATCTCGTCCTGCAATTTGGCCTGCTGGGCGAGCAGTTTGTCCATCGCCGCCGGCTCCATCGGCTCGCCGAGCTTCATGCTCATGTCGTTGAAGCGGTCGAGCAGATCGCGGGTGGGCGCGACGGCCTCTTCGACGTTGCCGAGCACGTCCTTGTCGGGGTTTAGCTGCGGCTCTTGCGGCAGATAGCCAACAGTGAAGCCGGGCGTGAGGCGGGCTTCGCCGTCGAATTCTTTCTCGATGCCGGCCATGATCCGCAACAGCGTGCTCTTGCCCGAGCCGTTGCGGCCGAGGACGCCGATCTTCGCGCCGGGATAAAAGGCGAGGTGGATGTCCTTGAGCACTTCGCGCTGGCCGTATTTCTTGGTTAGGCTTTGGATTTCGAAGATGAATTGCTTGCCCATGATCGTCCGATTAGCGGCGGGAAATGGTCGGGGGAAATGGCGGTTCCGTTGCCGCGTTCAATTCTAGCGTTTGCCCGGCGTTTCGGGCATGGGGGCAATAGCTCGACGCCGCTTGAGACGCGCCGCCACGTCGTGTAGGGTGCTCTGCGAGCACCGGCGTTGAACGTGAGTTCGTCTGAGCCGATTCAGGTGCTCACAGAGCACCCACCCCTTTCAAGCTGTCATTGCTGGCGTTTTTTCC
>JBBDYI010000345.1:0-3816 GCA_040901705.1 Pirellulales bacterium
GCCGAACCGCGAAACGTGTGCTGTCGACCGCGACCGCACGAACACGCCGCTGCAAGCGCTCACCACGCTCAACGATCCGCAGTTCGTCGAAGCGGCGCGGCGATTGGCCGAACGAGCACTCAAGGAGGGTGGCGACGCGGACGACGCGAAGATCGACTTTATCGCCCGGCACATCGTCTCGCGGCCGTTCACCGACAACGAGCTGACGGTGATTCGCGGATCGCTTTCCGAGCTATCGAGCTATTACCAGCAGCAAGCCGAGGACGCTAAGAAGCTGATCGCGGTCGGCGAATCAAAGGCGGATGCTACGGTCGATCCGACAAAGCTCGCGGCCTGGACGATGCTCACGAATCAGTTGATGAACTTGGACGAAGTGTTGAATAAGTAGGCGGCCGCAGGTTTACGCAAATGCCCTCTCCTTTTCCAGGCATGGATCCCTTCTTGGAACATCGGCAGCGATGGCCGTTGTTTCATGGGTGGTTTATGCGCGAATTGGCGCGGTTTAGCCTCGATCGGGCCAAGGAAGCGGGCTTGTGGATTGACGTCGAACGCAGCATTTACCATCGCGGTCCGCGCGGCGAGTATCTGCTCGTCGGCGAGCCGGACGCGGTCGTCGGTCCCGATTTCAGTTCGGCGTCGGATGCTGCTCGTTCGGCGAGTGGACGGGGCGGCGCTGCGCTGGCGACGCCGCAAGCGGTCCACGAGATCGTGCTCGAAGAGGACGAGGCCGAGCGCATCAAGCAGGATTACCTCGTTGTGCGCGAATTGGGACGCGACACGCGCGTCCTGGCCGTGGTTGAGTTGCTGAGCTACGCGAACAAGTCCGGCGGATATGTCCCGCGATACCGGGAGAAGCGGGATCGGTTCATCGACTCGGCTGTGCATTTCATGGAGATCGATTTGTTGCGGTTCGGCGAAAATCCGTCGCGCGATCTATTTCCCGAATTGCCGGCCTCGCCTTATTTCGTTTTCGTGGCTCGCAAGACGGGCATCGGTCGAAATGAAGAGGGCTATCCGATCGCTCTGGTCGATCCATTGCCAGCGATCGGGCTGCCGGTTGGCCCGGGCCGTGCCGATTTGCCGCTCGATTTGACGGCCGCGTTTAGGGCGGCGTATGAGCTTGCGATTCGCCCAGGCTCGATCGACTATCGTGAAGAATCGGTGCCGCCGCCGGAGATAAGTCCGGCCGATATCAAATGGGTCGCTCGCCTGGTTCGGCAGTAAGCAATCAAACAGCGAGCAACTAACGAGAACAGGCAAGACAATCAACGACTCCTACTGTCGGAGATAACCATGAACCCGTTTCAAGAATTCACCCAAAACCTCACTCGCCGGCATTTCTTCGCCCAAGGCTCGCATGCCGTGGGTTGGGCGGCGCTGAGCACCCTGTTGGCCAAGAGCGGGCTGGCTGGCGTAGCCGGCGCCGCAGAGGCCGGCGCCGCGGAAGCCGGCAGCGACGCTTCGCAACTCATCGGCCGCCAGAACTTCCCCGGCAAGGCCAAGCGCGTGATCTACCTGCACATGGTCGGCGGGCCGTCGCAGCTCGATCTGTACGACTACAAGCCGGTGATGAACGAGTGGTACGACAAAGACCTGCCCGACTCCGTGAGGATGGGCCAGCGGCTGACCACGATGACGTCGGGTCAGAAGCGGTTTCCGATCGCGCCGTCGATGTTCAAGTTCGCGCAGCACGGCAAATGCGGCATGTGGGTCAGCGAGCTATTGCCGTACACGGCCAAAATGGTCGACGAGATGTGCTTCATCCGCTCGATGCACACCGACGCGATCAACCACGAACCGGCGATCACGTTGTTTCAGACGGGCAACCAGATCACCGGTCGGCCCTGCTTGGGCGCATGGACAAGCTATGGTCTCGGCACGGCAAACGAAAACCTGCCGACCTTCGTCGTGCTCGTCGCGCGGCCGACCAACACCGAACAGGTGCAAGCCATCTCCGCCCGCCTCTGGCAGGCCGGCTATCTGCCGGGCGAGCATGCCGGCGTGTCGTTCCGCTCCGGCGGCGATCCGATTCTGTACATCAACAACCCGCCCGGCGTGCCATCGGAAATCCGCCGCGAGACGCTCGACGGACTCAAAGCGCTAAATGAAATGAACTTCAACGCGCTGGGCGATCCGGAAACACGCACGCGGATGCAGCAGTACGAACTCGCTTACCGAATGCAAACCAGCGTGCCGGAACTGACCGACCTGTCGAAGGAACCCGAAAGCACGTATCAACTCTACGGTGAAGAGGCCAAAAAGCCAGGTTCGTTCGCCCACACGGCGCTGATGGCCCGGCGAATGGCCGAGCGGGGCGTGCGCTTCATCCAGGTGTACCACAACAATTGGGATACGCACGGCAACGTGGCCGGACGTTTGCCGGATCAATGCCGCGACGTCGATCAGCCGTGCTGGGGCCTGGTGCAAGACCTCAAGCAGCGCGGCATGTTGGACGAAACGCTCATCATCTGGGGTGGCGAATTCGGCCGCACGATCTATTCCCAGGGCGGCCTGTCGACGAAAAACTACGGCCGAGACCACCATCCCCGCTGCTTCACGATGTGGATGTGCGGCGGTGGCTTCAAAGGCGGCACGATCTACGGCGAGACCGACGATTTTTCGTACAACATCGTCAAGGATCCGGTCCACATCCACGACTGGCACGCCACGGTGCTAAACCAACTCGGTTTCAACCACGAGCGATTCTCGGTGAAACACCTGGGGCTGGATCAGCGGCTCACCGGCGTCGAACCGGCAAAGGTGATCAAGGAACTCCTGTCGTAGCCGCGCACGGGTCGCCACGCAGGGCTTGCTGCAACGCGACAACGCGGTGTTCCATGCATCGCACGCTACCTCACCGTAAACAGCAGCCAAATCGCCACCGCCGCCATCGGTGCGGGTGCGCAGTTGAGCACCATGTCGCCCAGCGAAAGCCGCCCGTGCATCACGTCGGCCAAATACCCAGAGAGCAGCACGTTCCGCCGCGGCCGCGCCGGGTTGTATAGCACGGTCGCCTCGCCCGGGTCGCCTTCATCGTTCGCTTCGGTGTCGGCGCTGCGCTTCACATCCGTGCCGCCTTTTGTATTTCGCTTCCGCGCGGCTTTCCGCTTCGCCCGTTTATCTCGCTGCGGCGCGGGACCGTAAGAGTTGGCCGCGTACTCGAAACCGAGCACGTCGAATCGATAGTTCGTCGCCGCCATCGGCACTTCATAACCCGTTTTGGTCGGATCGTCCGCCGCCGCGATCGCGCCGGCCACGTGTTGCTCCGCCCACCTGGCCCGCGTCACCCCGCCCCGCGACAGCAGCCGCACGACGCGAAAGTTGTGCCAAAACATGCCCGCCAGTCCCAGGGCAAGCAGGACCAAGACGCCCAGCGGAATCGCCCCGTGCCACCACAGAAATTCCGACTCGCGGGCGTTGGCGATGATCCCCTTGCCCGGCTGGCCGCTGGGGAACGTCACATCGACTTGGTCGCCTTTGTCGTGCTGCTGGCCGCGCGCCACGCCGGTGATCGCGTACCGCGCTGCATCCACCTCGTAGGCGACATCGTATTCGTACAGCGGAATGGAAAGCTCGCGCGAATCGAGTTTTCGCACGGAGATCACCTGCCCGACCACCTCGCCGTCGCGCAGCTCGGGCCAGATCAATTGCGCAAATTGATTCGGCCCGTCGAGAATCGTAAACACGAATGTAAACCCGACCACGAACAGCCAGGCCATTTGCGTACCGAGCGGCCCGGACATCACGACGGCCCGCTGCAGCAGCGAAACCTTTCGCGGCGGCGGCGACGGCGGCTCGCCCCAGCCGCGCTGGGCG
>JBBDYI010000345.1:3826-12695 GCA_040901705.1 Pirellulales bacterium
GCGGCGTCGGCCGCCGGTTTGACCGCGCTGTCGACGAGCGACGTCACCAGCGCCAGCGTGAATCCGCACCCGACGCACAGAAACGGAAACGACAGCAGCCACAGATTGCGAGATTTCGTCGCCGCGTTGTCGCGGTCGAGCACCGAATTCGCCGGGTCGTTCGGATCGACGTAGCACACCGTCCGCGCACCGGGCGGGAAACGCTCGAAAAGCCGCCTCTCCCAAGCCTCGTCGTCGCCCATCGACCCGATGAGCAGATCGAGCCGATCGCCGCGATAAGTCTGTCCGGCGAATTCGTAGCGATACACGAGATCGAGCGTCGGCCGGCCATCGGCGGCGTTGCGGTTGTCGCTGCGAGCAAACTTGCTCTCTTCGACGACGCACGGCGTCTCGACCCAGTCGCGCGCGGCTTCGGTTTCGCTCAGCGCATAGTGCCGAACCGTAAACATTCCGATGCCCACCGCCAGCGACACCACGGCGAACAAGGCGAAAGCGACGACCGGCGACGAAACCCCGAAAATCGCGTCGTCCGAATTGAATCGCGCCATGCTTCGTCTCCGAATGCGTCGCGAAGAAAGCGACGACGGGGCGAACGCCAGCCGGAATCACACCGTAGGCGAATGCGCGACGAAGGCGGTGCGCCGGCCAAATTGGATCGCCGCGCCACGCAGCGCGACTTATCGCAAACCCGAGTAGTAATGCGAGAAGTTGCGATAACCGGATCCGATGCCGGTCGGACCCGATTGTGTCGTTTGCGTCTCGCGCAAGCCCTGCTCGAGTTGCTGCACCGCCGCGCCTTGTTGTGCGTTGATCGACTGCTGCTGCAAAATCGGCCGCACGTAAAGATGGTAATTTGGGACCGGGCCGCGCTGGTTGCGGAACAAGTTGAGGTACGGGCTGAGCGTCGGCCGCGACGGCTGGTAACGCGGCGCTTGAGCGCTCGCGTCCGCGGCAAGCAAGAACAATCCGGCCAATACGGCGGACAAAACAGTCAACGTTCGTGGTCGAATCATCACTCGCACCTTTCGCTCAAGTACCAAAATCTGCCGGTGTCCCGTCGCGCGTCCCCAACCGCAAGAGGATTGGGCGCGCGGCGATCCTTCGCAAGTCTATCGAACTCCATCGGCCAAGTCACCGCGCGGTCTTCGCAGAACCCGCCGCAAAGTCTTCGGAATCGGGCAATTCCCCCGAAATCCCCACGATTTTCCGCCAAAAAACGCTGCGCCGCGCTAGCACTGCTCGCGCGACACTTGCCGCCGCCGTTGCATCGCGGCGTTACTCCGGCGTCACCACTCCGGCGTGACCGTCTCGACGCACCGCGGGCCTTCGTTCGCCGGGCTGTTGACCAGCGTACTCACCGCGTCGGCGGCAAACTGCTCGTCCTCCAGCGGCCGCAGAAAGCCGGTCAGCGCCGCCGCGTCCGTCACGTCCGGATCGAGCCACATATCGAGGGCCGCGTCCTCGAGAATCGCCGGCATCCGATCGTGAATCACCACCGAGAGCGGACTCGGCGTCGTGGTGATGATCGTGCAGGTCTCGAGCGGCTCGCTCCCCTTCGTCCAGCGCTCCCACAGTCCGGCCAAGGCAAACGGCCGGTCGTCCGCGAAGTGAAACAGATACGGCTGCTTCCGTTTGCCGGCCTTCTGCCACTCGTAATACCCATCGGCGACGACCACGCAGCGACGTTTCTTCAGCGCCGCGCGAAACGACGGTTTCTCGGCCACCGTTTCCCCGCGGGCGTTGATCATCCGATTGCCGATCGCCACGTCGTCGGCCCAACTCGGCACCAGTCCCCACCGCATCATCACCAACTCGCGCTGCCGGTCCGGCGTGGTGCGAACGATCGGCACATCTTGCGTCGGCGCTATGTTGTACCGCGGACGCAGCGGCACACTGGCGTCCAGCCGAAACTGCCGCACCAAAACCTGCATCGGCGATCGAAGCGTAAACCGGCCGCACATGACAAAAAGCGTGAGCGATACGACAATACGCCTCGTCGCTCGCAATCTCCCGCCAACTGTCTCCTGCCCACTGCTCGCTCTCGCCTGCCTACTTCTTCTCCAATCCATCCAACATCGCCGCAAACGCCTTCTCGTTTGCCGCCACGGTCTTCTCCGGCCCGTAAAACTTCACGAAGTACGAACCGAGCTTCTCGCCAACGATGATCGCGCCCAGCATCCGGTAGCTTTCGTGGATTTCCGCCGGGGCGACCGGTCCGCGTTTGTCGTTGAACGTGCCGGTGAGATCGATGATGTGAACCTCGATCCCGGCGATCTTCTTTTCCACTTCCGACTGCTTGGTCAACTTGGTGAACTGCCCCTTCCACCGTTCGACGTTCGCTTTGACGCCGCCGCCCGCGCCCATCACGGTCACGCGACCGTCGATCTCGTCACCCTCGGCCTTGGGCACGACGAACTCGTGATCGATGATCCGCACCGCCGGCTGTTTGCGAACCCAGTCGGCCGGCGCTTTGAGCAGCAGCTTCCCCTCGGCCAGATCGATCGTTTCCTGCTTGGCCGGCTTGTCCTTCGCGTCGTCGTCGTTCGCACGAACCGGCAGAGCGGCAAACCCGCCAAACAAAACGACGATTGCGCACGAAACAGCAAATCGAAATTGAGAATTCACCGCACGTTACTCCCGCAGAAAGTGTACGAATCCCAAAAAAAGCCGCACTCAAACACACGCCCCCGGCTCAACGTTATCGCAACGGTCCAACAAAGTCATCCGCAAAGCCGTTGCTAGCCGCCAATTCCCTGCCCCCTGCACCTTGTCCCCTGCCCCGGGCATTCTCACTTCACCACTTTAACAACCAGCCCTGACGAGAGCGAATTATCCTGCACCGCTACGCGAAAAAATAGCGTGGGAGTTGCGCGGAATAACCTCGCGCGGCGTCGCAAGCACACAAACCGCGGCCGCAGCGCCCGCGTCTTCGTCAGCCGTCGGATTCACGCTCGTCGCGACCGGCCCCGCTCCGCCATCGCGGCAACAACCGGCCGGTGCGCCGCATGTACCGCCGGTACGCCTCTGGGAACGCTTCGCACATCATCCGCTCCTCGCGCGGAGTGCGCAGAAAGTACATCGCCGCAAACGCCGGAACGACCGACCAGCCTGCCAGCCAATTCTCCAGCAACATCCCCTGAGCGAACGCCCACAGCCAGATCGACGCATACATCGGGTGCCGCACGTAGCGGTAAACGCCGTGCTCCACCAGCGTGTGGTTCTCGCGCATTTCCAAACTGACCGACCAATTCTGCCCCAGATCGGCGTGCGAGCGCCAGAACAGCCACAGCGACGCCGCCATCGTCGCCGCCCCGATCCAGGGCACGATGGGCGGAAGGCGATAATCGGCGAACGCCAGCAGCGGCGTGAACATGTACACAAACGGCAACACGACAACCGGCGGCGTCATCGCCAACAGCAGCGCCTTCTCCATCCAATCGACGCGCCGCAACACCTTGCTTTCCGATCGAGTTCGCTGACCGTAGACGGCGCGAATCGCGAAGTACATCACGAAACCGATCAGGAACACGATGTTCCAACGCTCTAGGAATTGCATAGCCCGGCGCTCGCCGCAGAATGGTTGGCCGCACGCAACCGCTGTCGTTTGCCGCGGTGCTAGCCATTTTACCCAGATTCTCTTGTGCGCCGCACCGCCCGTCGCTACCCTTCCGCCCCGGCTCGGCATAGCGGTGCAGAGCGATGTCGCGCCGTCTGGCTCGCTCGACGCGGTCGGTTTGCCGGCCCGTCGACAAAAAAGAATCCGAAAACAACCTGCCGAGATCGTACGGTCGAGGATTTCCAGTGCCGCAACGCACGATTTACCGCTGTCCTTACCGCCGTCGCGCCGGCTTATCGCGGTCCGTCGCCGTCGCGGCGATATTATTGGCGCTTGCCAGCGGCGGATGCGGCCTCTCGTCGTACCAGAACAACTCCACCGGCGTGCAGCTTTTCGAGCAAGCCAACTACGACGGTGCGGCCCGCCGCTTTCAACAGGCGATCGCCGACGATCCGGCGTTCGCCGACGGCTACTACAACCTCGCCTCGACGCACCATCGGCTGTGGAAGCTCCGCGGCGCGCCCAACGACGCCGCACAGGCCGAACAGCTTTACCGCCTGTCGATCGACCGCGATGCCGAACACCGCGAGGCCTATCGCGGTCTGGCCACGTTGATGAACGAGCAAGGCCGCAGCCAGGACGCTTTCGCCCTGTTGGGCAATTGGGCCACCCACAGCACGCAGCCTGCCGAGGCCCGCGTCGAGCTGGCCAAACTGTACCAGGAATACAACGACTACGCCTCCGCTCAGACCCGGCTGCGCGAAGCGATCGAGATCGACCCGCGCAACGCCCGCGCGTTCGCCGAACTCGCCCAACTTCAAGAGCGAATGGGCGACCCGTCGCAAGCCCTGACCAACTACGCGCGTTCGATCCAGATCGACCGCGCCCAGCCGGAAGTCGAGCAGCGGATGGCCTCGCTTCGTTCGCTCCAAGGCGGCGGCATCTTCTCGTCCGCCGCCGACCCCGCGACCCGCACCGCCGCCACGCCGCCGGCAATGGCGCGATACTAAGCGCTTATCCGGAAACCGAATTCTGTAGGAGGCGAACCCTTTCCCCGAATGAATCGCTTGACAGTGCTTTCGGCGAAAGGATTCGCCTCCTACAGTTCTGGGATAATCGCTTAATCCTCAAGCAGCCGCGAGAGCAGCGACTTACTCCGGCCGGACAGAATCACCGACGACAGCGCCGCGTTGCCGCGGATGCGGGCCTGGATGTGGCGGGCCGTCTCGGCGGCCACGTCCGTGTCGCGAATCCGGCTCACCGCGTCGGTCAGGTTCACCTGCGCGGATTGCACTACGTTGCGGCTTGATTCCAGCGTGTAGCGGGCGAACGCCCCCGCGCGGCCGCGGGCTTGCGAGATTTGGCTGCTCGCGCTCGACAGGCTGGCGATCGCAGTTTGCAGATTGGCGCCGCGAAGCTCGAACTTGCCGCCGGAGCGAAAATCGTCGAGCTTGCCCTCCGCGTCGCCCAGTTGCGACGTCGCCACGTGCGGCAAACTGAGCGACACCGTATTGGCCGGATCGCTGCTCAACAAGAACGTAAGCTCGCTCGCCGAACCATCGAGCAAGTTACGCCCGCCAAGATTCGTCGACGCGCCGATGCGATTCACCGCATCGAGCGCGGCGTCGACTTCCAATTGATGAGCGGCCCGTTCCGCGTCGGAAAGCGTATCGCCGGACGCGGCGACGACGTGGCCGCGAATATCGTTGAGCAAACCGCCGATCTGCCCCAGAGCGCTGTCGGCGACGTTTACGATCGACTGCGCCCGCGCGGCGTTCTCGTCGGCCTGTTCCAAAGCGACCAGTTCGGCCTCGATCTGACCGATGGCGATCAGTCCGGCCGGGTCGTCGCTGCCGCGGTTGACGCGCTTGAGCGTCGCCAACCGCAGGCCGCTGTCCTGCAAATCGGCGTACGCCCGTTGCAGGCTCGCTTGCAGGGTGCGATCGATGCCGGAAAGTGAACTGCCGATGCGAGACATGGGATGTGGAAACTCGTTGGTTCGAGGTTGAAGCGGCGGATTCTTCGCGGCGTGGTCCACTGTTGTGGCGCGGTCGGCAGTTGTGGCGCGGTCTCCTGACCGCGACACCGTGAGCCGTCATTACTGCGTAGGCGCAAGTTGGTTCACGCGACGCTGAAGTTCCTCCAATCGGGCAAGTTGCTCCGTGCGTCGGGCGGACGAAACGGAATCGTCGGCGGTCCACGCGGAGATCGCTCTCGCAATCCGCGACAGCAACAGCACGCGGGTATCATCCATCGCCGCCAGCGGACGCAATCGCGCTCGATCGGCCGCATCGACCAGGTCGAAATATGGCGACAGGTCGCTCGCCCGCACGGACTGGGCTTCTAGCCGTTCGACGAAGCCGACCAGCAAATCGATGCTCGGGTCTTGCGTCTGTCCGATTTCCTCCGTCAATGTCGCCAGGGCCAGATTGTAGCCCGCGACGCGAATCGCGACCTCATTCACATCGACGCCGTTCGCGTTGCGCGGCGAATCCGCCGCAGGAATACTCGACGTGGGAATCTCAAGCGGTGCGGCGGGCACGTCGATTGCCGCCGCCGGCGCGGAGCGGCGCGGAATGTCGGCCGCGACAGCGCTCGAATTGTCGATATCGGCCGCGTCAAGTCGTTGCGGCGGTTGCAGCGACGGGCTAATTGGCAATGCGACGCTGGGCAGTTCGCCGGCATCGGCTCGACGCACGCTCGGTGACGAAACGCCATCGCGACGAAGCAGCGGCGCTACCGACGGTTCGACGACGGGCGTCTCGACAACGGCTGGCGGCGTTTCACCTGCATGTCCGAATTCCGGCGGTAGCGGCAACGGACCAGTCGCCCCACCGCGGCTGGCGACGGTCGCTTGCCGCAGCCAATCGACGAGCATCGCGACCTCGCCGTCCTGCTCGCCGTCGCGTTGCCACTGGGCATGAATGCTCCGCCATATCGCGTTGCGGCGGTCGAACTCCGCGCGGTTCTGGCGGAAGCTGCGGTAAACGGCAATGCGATAGTCCCGCGCGGCCCGATCGAGATCGTCGCGCGAAAGGCTGTCCCGCGTAACCGTCGCGTCCGGCGGATCCGCGCGGTGGGCCTGCACCAGCGGAACCGCCAACAGCACCAGCGCAGCAGTAAAAGCCAACGGTAGCCTCACGGCGTAGGCTCCACGTAAGATATGCGGCAGAAATGAAAGGGCGTCTGCGCCGCGCGGCATGACGGGTTCAGCCACCGCCGCGCTCGCATACGAAAGGTCATTGCAAAGCTACGTCAGTGGCCGACGCTGTCAACGCAACGCGAATTCACTCAATAGTCCAGGTACGCTCCTCGATGTTCGGATCGCTCGGCCGACCGCTGCTGGTTCTCACGCTTGTGCTGGCCGTGCCGATCTTGCCGTTCGTGCTATTCGGCAGCCAACTGGAAGCATGGTTCGCCGCGTTGTTCGATCCGCCGCCGTCGCCGTTGGCGACGTGGTGGCTCGTCGCCACCGCCCTGGCGACCGACGTGCTGTTGCCCGTGCCGTCGAGCCTCGTGAGCACGCTCGCCGGCGCGCGGCTCGGCCTTTTCGGCGGCGCGACCGCATCGTGGGCAGGCATGAGCGTCGGTGCCGCGGTCGGCTTCGCGCTCGCACGCCGTTGGGGAAGGCCGCTGGCCATCCGGCTCGCTTCGCCCGAAGACATCGACCGCCTCGATCGGTTGGCCGCCCGAATGGGACCAGCAATTGTCGTTCTCACACGCGCCGTCCCCGTCCTCGCCGAGGCCAGCGTGCTGCTGTTGGGCATCAATCGCCTGTCGTGGCGAAAATTCCTGCCGGCCCTGTTGCTCAGCAATCTCGGAATCGCGCTCGCCTACTCGGCCTTCGGAGAGTTCGCTGGCAAACACGAGTGGCTGCCGCTGGCACTGGGCATTTCCGTGGCCGCGCCCCTGGCCGCCACGGCGGTTGCCCGCTGGACGCTTGCACGCCGCGCGCGAACGAATCGCGACGCCGCATGATGCAGCCGTCTTGGACAGTGGCACTAGCCCATCGGGAGGGCACAAACGGCTTGTTGCTGAACATCCCGTTTGCTACAGTCCGCCGCGCGAGATTTCTGGCATCATGGGCAGGTTCGATTCGAGCCAAACGGCGCAGCAGGGACGATTCGGATGACGTATCGGACGCAGCGGACAGGGCGAGCGGCGCACCGCGTGGTCGGTTCCGCGCTCGCCTTCGTGGTTCTCACGACAATCGCCTGGGCGCAAGGCGGCGGAGCGTTGGCGGTTCCCAACCCGATTCCGCTCTACAGCCGATTGCCGCCGATCGACGAACCGCCCGCCGGCAAGACGCCGCTCGACGCGATCCCGCTCGACAACCCGCCTTCCACCGCTGCCGACGTTGCCGCAGAAACCGACGCCGCCGCGATCGAAGTCCAGCCGCTTTCGTCTTGGTATCAACCTCATTACTGGCTCGGCCCTAAGTGGACCGGTAGCATCGAACTCGGCATGAACGGCTCGGAGGGCAACGCCCAAACGTTCAGCATGAGGGCCGGCGCGAATCTCAAGCGCGAAACCGAACTGTACACGCTCGCCGTCGAAGCCTCGCACGCGCGGACCACCGCCGATTCGCTCGAAACCCAAAACAACGCGCTGGGCAAGCTCAAGCTCGATCGCAAATTCGGCGAATCGCCGTGGACCATGTTCGGCGTCGGCACGGCCGAGTACGACCAGTTCAAGGCGTTCGACCTGCGCCTCGCGCTGCACGCCGGCGTGGGCTACAAGATCATCAAGACGGACGCCACATCGCTCGTCGGCCGGCTCGGCTCCGGCGTGTCGCACGAAATCGGCGGTCCCGACGATAGTTACGTGCCCGAAGCTCTATTGGGCCTCGACTTCGAGCACCAGATCACGGCCAAACAAAAGCTGGTTTTCAAAGCGGAGTATCTGCCCGAGTGGGGCGATTTTCAGAACTACCGCCTGGTGAGCGACGCCAGTTGGGAATGCCTGCTCGATGAAGAAAGCAACCTGAGCCTGAAAATCGGCGCGATCGACCGCTACGACAGCACGCCCAACGGCCGCAAGGCGAACGACATCGACTATCTTTTGCTGCTGATGTGGAAGCTGTGATCTCGCCGCGCTTTCGGCGCAGGGTGGCGAGGGCCTCCAGGCTATCGAAGGCATGAGTCCACAACGCCCCGCTCCGCGTCGCCACAACATTCCGGCATCCCCAACTTTCTCCAACACCCCGCGCTCCAGCACGCGGAGCCGCTCCATCGCTGCTTATAGCCAACTACGCGACTACTCAGAGGTTGTGAAAGAATCGAACATGAACAAGTCCAACCGCAACCTGTAGGG
>JBBDYI010000346.1:0-12671 GCA_040901705.1 Pirellulales bacterium
GCCGACCATTCCGAATTGCGAGTGAAGCAGGATAAGATCGTGCAAGTCGACGCGCCCATCGGCGTTGAGATCGCCGACCAGACCGCTCGTGTGGCTGGTCGCGAGCGTTACGACAACGGAGCTCGACACGCTACGAAAATCGGTGGTCGCGTAGACGAATTGGTCCGTGCCTTGAAACCCCGGCTCCGGCTGATAAACGAATGAGCCGTCGACGGCGAGCGTCAGAGTGCCGTGCGCCGGGGTGCTTCGAAGCAACGCAGCGAGAGGACCGTCCAGTGGCCGCGGATCGTTGGACAGCACGCCGGTTTCGGGCGTCGCCGTAAACGTCGCGTTCATGGGCACCGAGTATTCGTCCGCCACAGCGGTGAGTGGATTCGCGTTCGCGGTGGTCCACACCCAAGACCACCAATCGCCCAACAGCAACGACGAGAGTTGCGCGGCGTCGAGCGTCGGAAAGTTCGGCAAAGTTGCCGGAAGAGTGCTCCACACAAATGGATCGAGCGTCGTCGCGCCGTCGGGATAGCAAAATGCGCCGGAGTTGTCCGGACAAATGTAATTGGGCGTGCCCGTTGGGTCTTGCGGGTCGGGACCGACCGGTTCGGAGAGCGCCAGCCCGGACAGCGAGTAGTCGATGGCGGAAATGGGCGAACCGTCGAGAGTGAGGCCCAACAGTGCGATGTTGTACTCGCCGGGAGCGAGGACGACGCTAGCGCCGCTACGAGTGGTTCCCGTCGGCGCGGCGAGCGAATGTACGAGGTTCCCGTCGGCGTCGTGAAGCACGGCCCAGACCGAGGTCGGCGTGGCGCTGGCGGTTGCCGACGCGGAAAGAAGGAAGTGAAACATTTGCGTTCGTCCGACAAACAGCGTGTGCGCTTCGTCCGGCGTTTGTTCGGTCAGCGTGCCATCGGCATAGCTTTGCGGCAGGACGCCGGCCGGGCCGAAACTGGCCGCCAGGCGGTAGTTCCCCGTCGTGAACAGCCCGTAGCGATCCGCGGCATCTACCGACACGAAATATTCCGTATCGGCGACGACGCCGCTGACCTGCACGACGACGTCGCCTCCACCGTCGACGAGCGTCGTCGCGACGAGCGCGTGATTGTCTTCGTCGTATACGCGAATCCGCGGCCAGAGCCGGCCCGCGTCGACGGATTGCACCGATACGTATAGCGACGTGGGGCCGAGGGGCAGCGTCTCCGGCGATTTGATCTTGTAGAAATCGAGATCGCTGGCGTCGGAAATGCTGGCGAGCGCGTCGTAGTGCCAGTTTGGCAGAAAGCCTGCCGAAGTCTCCAATTCGGCGCTCGAGTCGCGATCGTCGTCGTCGTGGCCGTCGTCGTTGAGAAAACCGTTACCCGGCTTCTCGAAGATGTCTTGTAGCTGTTCTTGGGAGAGAAACCGGTAGGCGCCTCCGGCCGCCGCGTCGATCTGTTCGGCGGCGGATTGCAGCAATCCGTCCCACGTGGCGACGAGCGAATAGCCGCCGCGGTCCAACGGTCCGGCAACGGCCGCGCTCACCGCGATGTAATAACCGCCGTCGTCTTGGAGGCGGTCGAGCGTGATGGTGAGATAGTCGCCGAAAGCGTAGTCCGATTCCGCTTCCGCCAGCAGTACACCGTCTTCGTTGAAGATGCGTATTTTCGGCGCAAGCAGACTGATCGCGTCGCTGCGGAGCGCGAACGTGACTTGCCCGTCGTAGTCGGAAGCGTCCGGCATGAAGAAGAAGTCGACGTCGCCGACGGTCGTGATGTCGCCGTAGACGAGCGACGGGCCGGCGCCATCGTCGTGGCCGGGCGTCTTGGTCAGGTTCAATTGCGTGGCGTGGGCCAGCGTGTCGTTGTCGGTGATCGCTTCCGACGCGCGGCTGCCTTCGTTTGCATCCGGCACGCGCGCGCCGTACCGCTGCTGGAGTGCGGCGATGTCCGACGCGATCGGCGTGATATTGGCGGAAACGCCGTGGACGAACATCGGCGACAATGGATCGGCGCTGTGCGGCAACGTGAACACGTGCCCCGCTTCGTGCAGCGCGACGGAATATAGGTCATCGAGACTATTCCACGTGGCCGCGCTGTTCAGCAACACGTCGCCAACCCACGTGCCGGCGGCGATCGTTTCATTGGGCACGGATACCGCCAATACGTCCAGCGGCAACGGCACGGCGGCGATTCGCACGTCGCCGAACCGTGGGTCGCGGTGGGTTACTCCCGGCGTGCCGAGCGGATCGCCGCTGTCGGGAACGACGCCGACGTCGGCATTCGTTTCTACGGCCCACGTCTGAAAAGCCCGCAGAATCGTGGCCTGCCACTCGGTTTCGTCAGCCAGGGCGGAGAAGGCCGCGGTGAGTTCACTCGGCCGCCCGTTAACGTCGGTTCCGTCGGGCACGAAACTGGCCGTCAGATACGGCTGCTGGCTCCACACGAGGCCCGTGGCGTCGAGTAGCGCACGCGGCTCGAGCCGTTCGGCTACGTGACCATCGCGCCGGCGACGGCGCGGGGCGGACCGAGGCGCGGATGCGCCGCGAAACAATCTCGCAAGCACGTTCGTCGACTGCCGCGATAGATAAGTCCGAATATTCGTCATAGTGGATTCCAATGTTCGTCGACGATCACAGCCGTTTCGCCGCGACCGGCGGTGCGAGCGCGGCGGCCGCCTTCAAAAGCGTCTGAAACTCGGTCTGGTTGCGAATCGCGTCGAGATCCGCGTCGCGACGCGCTAGTTCGTACAAGCCGGCGTCCTGCCGCATCGATTCCGAAAGCACGGCGATCGCCTTTGCGGCGTCGCTTGATTCGCCACGGGCGGTCAATGCATAAATGCACGCAACCTTGTAGGTGGTTCGAGCGTTCGGCGCGGCGCGGAGGACGAACTGTGCGTCCTCGAACGCCCGATCGCGCCGACCGAGGCGGGCAGCCAGCACGCCGCGGCTGGCGCGCGCGTCGATATCGTGCGGCGCTAGCTCGACGACACGATCGAGCGAGGCGAGCGCCTCGTCGTTCTTGCCGAGCCGCTCAGAGAGCACGTGAGCGACGTTCCTCAGAGCCGGCAGCGACTTCGGGTTGATTTCCAGCGCTGCGCGGAAATCGGAGAGCGCTCGATCGGGCGACGACGGCAACTGAGCAAGTCCGCGCGCGACCCAGCTTAGTTCATCGCGCGGCGTGCGGCGCAACCCTTCGCGCCGGTCGCGCTGTGCGCCTTCTTGGTCGTGAAGCTGCCCGCGCACGCGGGCGCGAAGGAAGTACAACCGCGATTCCGCTTCGGGGTCGGCAAGCGCGTCGGTCAAGTCGCGCTCCGCCGCGGCAAAGTTCTGCTGGCCCTGCAGAGCGATGGCCCGATTCACGAGCGCGCCGTACAGGTTGGGGCGCAACTGCAACACGCGATCGAAGTCGGCGGCCGCCGCTGCGAAACGCTCGCGCTCGATGCGGCACAATCCGCGATGGTAGAACGCCACGTAACTGTGCGGAGACATCGACGCACAGACGGCGAACGTGCTTTCCGCTTCGGCAAGTTCGCGAAGTCCTACCTGGCAGTTTCCCAGCAGCAACCAGGCCGAAACGTCTTGCGGAGACTCGGCGCACGCCGCCTGTAACAGCGGCAGCGCATCTTCGTATCGCTTGGCCGCCAGCAGGTCGTATCCCTCGAATAGACGGCTGAGCGCATCGGAGTTTTCGCGCGATGAGGATGCTGCGAGTTCCGCAGCAATCGACGGCAAAACATTCGCCGAAACGTTCTTCGCCGCGTCTAGCAACGTCGTCGCTTGCTCGTGAAGCTGGGAGCGTGCGTCCGCATCGACGCCCGACGACGCCCGACGTTCCAGCGACCGGCCGGCGAAGTATAGAGTTTTGGCGATCATTCCGGATGTCGCGAGTCGATCTTCTTCGTCGAGTAGCGCAAAGGGCGGCCGGTCGCGCCAGGCGTCGGCGTCGAGCGCGCCAAATCGTTCCAAACCGGCGGTCGCTTCGGCCACGGCGTCGCGCAATTCGGCCGTTGTCAGATCCGGCGAAGTCAGCGCGATGTAGCGTTGCGGAGACTCGTGGCGCAGCGTCGCGGCCAGTTCCTGCGCCTCGAGCCGGGCGATTCGCTGCCCGCGCGTGGCCCACAATCCGCCGACGAGCGCCACGGCCAGCACGGCAATGGCGACGATGGCCGTCGCGGAAAAGACGTTTGGATGTCGGCGGCCCCACTTGGCGATACGTTCTCGCGGCGACCGGTCCGGCGCATGGCAAAGCGGTTCGTCGGCGCGTTGCCTGCGCAAGTCCTCGGCGAGATCGTCCGCCGATGCATACCGCTGGGCAGGGTCGAACGCCAGGCACTTGCGGACGATCGCGTCGACTGCCCGCGGGACGTTGCGATCGATCGAATGAAGCGACACCGGCGGCGACTTCCTGGCGGTCGCCAGATCGTCCAGCGCCCGCCAATTTCGGTTCTTTGTCGCGGCGAAGGGCAAACGTCCGGCAAGTATTTCGTAGAGAATTGCACCAAGAGAATAGATGTCGGCCGGCGGACCGACGTCGCCGCCGTGAGCCAGGGCCGCGATCTGTTCGGGGGCCATGTAGGGGAGCGTGCCGCCGATGGTCGCCATCGCCTTATCGTCGGGCGGTTCGATCGACTGTGCCAAGCCAAAATCGAGAATCATCGCCCGGCCATCGTCGGCCAGTAGGACATTGGCCGGCTTGAGGTCGCGGTGGACCAGCCCGCGGCGGTGGGCGTGTGCGACGCCCAACGCCAACTCGTACGCGATGCCTAATGCGGCGTCGATGTACGATGTTCGCGGCGAGATTTCCGCACGAGCATCCGCATTGTCGTCACGACGGGCGATCTCGGTCGTCGGGTAAAAGACGTTTCGCCCCGCGGCACGTTGCGTTTGGCCGCGAGCGAGTTTCCGTAGCGCTTCGGCCAGCGTCGTGCGGCCGAAATAAGGCATACACACGGCCTGCCAACGGCCAACGCGATGCACCGAATGGATCGGAACGATATTCGTATGTTGAAGCCGGGCGAGGTTATCGCTTTCGTCGCTCGCCGCTCGCGTCACTTTGAGGGCCACGAGACGGTCGGCCAAACCGCTCTGCCGCGCGAGATAAACGCGGCCGAACGTTCCGCGTCCCAATTCGTCGACGAGATCGAAATCCAGGAATCGGTCGCCGACCGAGGGCATTTCGGCCGTCGTCACCGCGTCGCCAATCGTCTCGCGCACGACGCCAGTCGAACCGCCACCGACGTTCGCGGCCAACGACGAGGCGCCGGTCGGGCCGCGCGACCCGTTCGATGCTGGCGATGCGCTCGGCCATTCGTCCGCCATCGCGCCGAACCGTCGCGCGTACTCGCTCGGCTCCGCCGGTTCGCCCAACCGCCGCCGGACGCGATATTCCTCGTGGGCGATCTGGCCGATCGCTTCCGGCGAGTGCGTGAGCCGCGGAAACTCGGCGAGGTAGGATTCGACGGGCTTGCGAATGCCGCGCCGCCACGACCATTCGAGATCCACGCGCACCAGTTCGGCCAGCGTCTCGTCGTGGTGCCGGCTGTCCGCGGGCGGTAGAAAGTCAGCGATCGCGGCGCTGCCCCGCGCCGCGAGACGCTGCTCGAACGACTCGACGCAGCGGTCGATGTCGCTGGCTTCGAGAATTCGTGGATTACTCGTCATGGATGAGCGCCGAGAGTTGACGGCGAAAGTTTTGCAGCACCCGTTCGACCGAGCGCGGCGAGCGCGCGGTGCGGTCGGCGATTTCGGCCACCTCGTGTCCTTCGATTCGCATTTCGATCATCGTGCGGTGGGCGGCCGGCAATTGCGACAGCAACTCGTCGACGACCATCCCCAATGTCGAGAGGGCGGTCGCGTCGTCGCTCGTGCCCGTCGCCGCTGGGACGGCGTCCCAATGTTCGACCGACTTGGTTCGCGTCGCGCTGCGTTTGGCGGCGCGGTGATGAATTCCCAGTTGACGGATTTTGTTGAGCGCGATGACCAGGATCAGTCGCCACAGTTCTTCTCCGGCCGGCAGGTCGTATTGTCCTTGCGCCGCGCGGCGAAAGAACGTGCGAAACACCGACTGCACGACATCCTCGGCGTCGACGCGCGGTCCCAAGTCGCGGCCCGTCTCGCGCTGCGCGAGCTTCTCCAATCGGTCGGCATAGCGCAGGTACAACTCCGTCGCGGCGTCTTGCTCGCCGCGGCGAAAACGACGCACGAGCGATCCGTCGGATGCCTGCATGTTCGGGCCTTCGTCGGGCGATTCGTCGACCATGCCTACCGCCGGCGTGTTGCTCGCCAAGGAGGAGAGTGAAAAGCGAGCGCTCCGCCCGCCAAGTTTCATTGTAGATTCCCGGAAGTCTTGGGCGAATGCGCAGAATCGTTCGCGGCGTGCTGAAGCCGAGGGCAATGTAGTGTGGCGCATTCGGGGGGCAGGGCTGTGCGGCGTTGGCCGAAGTCTGCACATTTTCTGGCGGTTCGGCGGCGTGAAACTTACTCTATGTGGCGAACCGGCCTGGATACGGCCGCAAATCGAACCTTTCGCCGCGAGGCTTCTCGATGACAGTGCGCTTGGTCAGCGGATTGGGACGTTCGATGAAAACGAGCATTGCCGGGAAACACGTCGCGCGACGCCGCTATGGATTCGAGAGCCTGGAGGATCGGCAGTTACTTGCGCCGCTGGCTTGGACACCGGGTGTTGCGCTTCCGCAGCCGCGCGATCAGGCCGCAGCCGTGGCCGACGACAGCGCCGTCTATGTGCTCGGCGGCCCGACGCAGGACGTGTTGCGGCTGGCGACCGATGGCGGAAATTGGACTTCGGGCACGCAATTGGACGACCCGCGGCGGTCGTTGGCCGCGGCTCGCCTGGCCGATGGACACTTCCTGGCCTATGGCGGCGAAAAGAACGAAGCGCTCGAGGCCGCGTTTCTCTACGATTTCTACGATCGCGACAACAGCGACGACGCCAGCAACATGTCGACGCCGCGCACGCAACTGGCGTTCGCCGACGACGACCAGGGGCGGGCCTATGCGATCGGCGGCTTGAACGAAGAAGGCCTGGTTCTTTCCTCGGCCGAACGGTACGACTCGGCCACGGACGTCTGGTCCGCGATCGCCGCGCTGCCTAGCCCTCGCGTTGGTGCGACGGCGGCGACGGACATTCTCGGCCACATCTACGTGTTCGGCGGCGGGCCGAGCAACAGCGCCGCGTCGGTCACGTCGACGGCGTATCGCTACACCGTGGCGACGAATTCTTGGAGCGCGATCGCCGCCATGCCTACGGCGGTGCGGAACGCGGTGGCCGTCACGGGACCGAATGGCAAAATCTACGTTCTCGGCGGCCGGGCGGCGGGCGGTGTCACCGACACCGTGCAATCGTATGACTATGTCCACGGAACCTGGACGGTAGAGACCCACTTGCCGGAACCGCTCAGTTTCGCCGCCGCCACAACGGACGAGCTGGGGCGGATCGTCCTGATCGGCGGTCGCAACGCCGCCGGCAGCGCCGTGTCCGACGTGTGGCTGAGCCAGAAGCTGGCCGATCCCGATACGCCGCCGCAGATCATCTCCGCCGCGCCGGCAACCGTGTACGCCACGGACACGTATCGCTACCAGATTGCGGCACTGGCCAATCCGCTGCCGACTTACGAAGTCGTCGACGGTCCGGCCGGGCTAGCCGTCGGTGCTTCGACCGGCTTGGTGACTTGGACGCCGACCAAACCGCAGATCGGCGGGCACATGGTCACCATCCGGGCCACGAATTTCGCCGGCGCGACCGACCACGCCTTTACGATTTCGGTCAACGATCCGGCGCCGTCGATCAGTTCGGCGGCACCGCTCGTTGCGGCAACTTCGCAAGGCTACGGTTACCAGATCACCAGTTCGGGATTTCCGATGCCGGCTTACGCGTTGCTCCAATCGCCGGTGGGCATGACGGTCTCGCCCGGTGGTTTCGTTGCCTGGACGCCGGGTGGCGATCAAGTCGGCGCGCACGACGTGGTGGTTCGCGCCAGCAACGTCAACGGCGCGGTCGAGCAGGCGTTCACGATCGTCGTGGCCGATGGCGCCGCGCCATCCGCCCCGCCGAACTTGCAACTCGTCGGCACGACCAACACGTCGGCCGCGCTGGCTTGGGACGCGGCCGCGGACAACGTCGGCGTGGCCGGATATCGCGTCTATCGCACCACGCGCTGTGGCTGGCGCGGTAGCCGCACCTGCTACGTGCGGCTGAAGGACAACGTCGCCGACACGACAGCGACGCTGGACAATCTCAATTCCGGAGCCTCGTATACGTTCGTCGTGACCGCGTTCGACGCGGCGGGAAACGAGTCGCTCAAGACATCGCGGCTTTCGGCGACAACCACGCGGCCGCCGACGATCAACTACCTGTACGGCTCTCAAAACGCGACCATTCAAGCCTACGCGACGCACGCCGTGCCAACCTATTCGGTCTACGCCAGCGGCGTCCCCAAGCCGACGACTTCGCTGGTTTCCGGACCCGACGGCTTGACCTACGATCCCGTTACCGGGCGAGTCGACTGGACGCCGAGCGACGACCAAGTCGGCGTGCAGACCGCGACGTTTCAGGCCGTCAACAGCGTCGGCACGGCGGAAGTTACCGCCACGTTCAACGTCGCGCCGAATCTACCGCGGATCGCGTCGAAGTTCACCTATTTCGGCCTGACTTATTCCAGCCCGTTTGCCGTGGAAGGCGATCCGTTCGAGTTGCAACTGAGCGACACGTTTAGCGGCGCGCCGATCGAGTGGTCCGTCGTTGCCGGACCGGCGGGAATGGACGTCGACGCGGCGACCGGCGCAGTCGCTTGGACGCCGACCGAAGACGACGCGATCGCCGGAGAAGGCACGGCGACGCTGCGGGCGACGAATTACGCCGGCGCGACCGATCTGATGGTCAGCTACCTGATTTACCCCGCCGGCACCGACAAACAGCCGCCGAGCGTCATCGCCGACGGCATCGTGGTCTCGAATATCGACCTGAATCGCGCCACGGTGAGCTGGCCGGCGGCCGACGACAACATCGCGGTGGCCGGATACAAGATTACGGCATACTGGCAATTCCGCAGCCGCGGCTTGCATACGCATTACGCCCGGTTCGACGCCGAAGGCGAAGGCACGATGTTCGATATGACCGGTCTGACCGCCGGCAAGCATTACACGCTGTATATCCAAGCCTACGACGCTTCGGGCAACGTGGCGGCGGTCGGCCAGAGAGTGCAGTTCGTCACCACGGCCGATCCGAATTTCCCGCGGCTCAACTACGCCTTCTCCGACAGCAAGTATCAGGCAATCGTCGATCGGCCGATGACGATTCAGTTGACCGATACGAATCCGATCGGCGGTTCGACCTTCGAGATCATCAGCGGGCCGGCGGGCATGATGATCGACGCGGCAACGGGGTTGGTGAGTTGGACGCCGACTTACGATCAGGTCGGATATGCTCCGGCGACGTTCCGTGCGACGAACGCTTTCGGAACGCGCGACGTGCAGGTGAGCTTCCCCGTCTACTTCACCGGGCCGGTGCTGGGCGTCGGCGTTTCCGCGGGGACGGCGCATTGGACGCCACCCGCCGACAGTTCGCGCATGGCTGGTTACAAGGTCTACCTGAGCTGGTCGGTCGGCGGACGGCAGCGCGGTTCGGCCGTCTACACCACGGTCGGCGCAGGCACGAGTTTTACGTTTCCGTTCCTCGTCGGCGGCCCCGTGCTGTTCAAGGCCAGAGTGTCGGCTTACGACGCCGCCGGAAACGTCGGCGCGGCGTACTATCCGGTCGTGTCGTTTCTCAAACCGTAATCTCAATGAATATCGAAAGCGGCTCGATGAGTCGGAAAAAAATTGGCGGACAGACTGGGCAATTGCGACTCTCGGTGCTAGAGGACGAAAGCAACTTACACAAGCGACCGCGTCGGAGGTCATCGAGTCGCAACCGCTTGAACATTGGCGATTGCGGACGTTGCTTCGTCGCTGCAATTGTGACGCGCGCGAAATGCACTGCCGAGCCTCGCGCCTCTGGATACATACCCAACATCGAAAGGGAGATACACGCATGAACGCGACCTTCAGAATCGCCTGCAGTTCGCTAGTCGCCATCGCCTTCGTCGCGTCCGCCGGAGCGAATTCCTTACGGGCCTCGAACATCTACGGCACGATGTCGAACTTTGACATCTTCAACGATACCAGTACCGACGTGTATGGCGCGGAGATCGAGTTGGAGGACGTGCATTCCATCGACATCAATCACACGTTCCCGTCCCACTTCGGCAGCAAGTCGATTGAGGAGTATTCCAACGGCGCGGCGTTCGGCGGCACGCGGATCGTCTATGGCGGCTATAACTTCAACGCCAGCGGATTCCTTGCGCCGACCGTCGGCCAAAGCACGAACGGCCACTTCTGTGTCAACATTCCCGGTTGCGAGCACTTCGGTTTTTCTGTGCGATCACAGCCGTCGGCCACGCGTTTCTACTGGCTTGACCAAAACATGCAGCGCATCGACCCGATGCCGGCCGCGATCCCGAATCCGACGTGGAACTACGTGCCGCCGGCCAATCCCGGCGGCGTCGCCGTTCTCCGCGCCGAAATCGAAGTGCCGGAGCCGGCCGAGGCACACGAGCAGAAACCCGACTCGATCTGGATGAAGGTGTACAAGACCGAACTCGAACGGCGCGTCGACCTTGACGAGTTGATGTCCAACGGCGGCGTCGTGCCCGAGGCTGAAACCGAAACCGAGTGGGAACTGCTCGAAGGTGGCAAGATGAAGGCCGCCGAGGACGACATCGGCGAGCACGGCGAGGCCGTCATCCGTCGCTACGAGTATTTCAAGTACACCGGCCCTTACGACGTCGAACACGAACCGACGTCGCTGTTTCTCGACGAAGACATGGACGCGCCGCCCGAGGGCGAATTGGGGGCCTTCATCTCGGCGAACATGGTGGCGGCGAACCTGGTGCCAGAACTCGGCGATTTGAACGAGGACGGCGGCGTGGACCGCAGCGATGTCGTGCGGTGGATAAGCGGCGGCGGCGGTCTGCCGATCTTTGGCGACCTCGACGGCGACGGCCAAACCACGCTCGGCGATCTGGCGGCACTGCAAAGCCGCCTTTCCGAGGGTGCGGCGCTTGGGCATCAACTTCCGCTAGAAGCCGCGGCCGGCGTGGCGGCCGTTCCCGAGCCGAGTGGACTCCTACTCGCGGCCGCTGGGCTGTTGGCTTTCGGCGTTTTACGCTGCCGGCAACGTCGCTCTCCGGTGATCGCGAGGTGCTGACACCCACGACGCCACGGTTCTGTACCGCCACGGCATGCACTCCATCCGGTTGTAGACCGGCACGTCGCGCGAGACGCGGCAGCGCAGTCGTACCAAGGCGTGCGATGTCCATGGCCGCCTCGTCGCAGGCCGTGGGCACGGTTTTTTCCGGCACGGGCGCGACGGTGAGCGATATTCAATCTGTCGTGGATGCGTTTCGCGCCGACTTGGGCGCGAATAACGGCGTTGGGCCGTGCGGCGGCGGGTGTTTGCCCGGCGTTGGGCGGCGCGAGATCAATTGGGATGCCGTGCTCGATGCGTTTGCGTCCGGCGGGGCGAACCCGTTTCCCGGCAATTTTTTCAATCTGGCGACGGGCAGTGCCGCGGGCCGAATTCGCGGCGCCGAGTTCAGCACGACCGGTTCCTTCGAGGTGAGCGCCGATAGCGACTCCAACGGCGATGGCAATCCGGGACCGGTCGCCACGCTGTTCGGCAATCACCATTCGGACAACTCCGACGACTTTGCGGCGTTCAGCGCCGAGCGAATCTTTGGACTCGTTGGGGCGAACCAGTTGGACGTGCGATTCAGCGAGCCAGGTTCGCCGGGCGTGTCGGCGTTCACTCGCGGATTCGGCGTAGTATTCACGGACGTCGAAAGTGCGGTGTCGACGAAGCTCGAATACTTCGACGCCCAAGACAACTTGCTCCACTCGTCGTTTGCCCCGGCGTTTCCCAACGCAGGCGACGAGACGTTCAAGTCGTTCTCTTTCCTGGGCGTGACATTCGATTCGCCGAGCGTCGCCCGCGTTCGCGTCACCAGCGGCGGCCGCGATTTGGATCTTGGCGCATTCGGCGAAGCCGACGCGGTGCCCATGGACGACTTCATCTATGGCGAACCGACGTCGGTGCCGGAACCGGGAACGATGGCGTTGGCCGCGATTGGTCTCGGCGGCATGCTGCTGTGGCGGCGCCGGCGCAGCAGATGAGATGCCGGAGGCGGTAGAGGTCTTCAGCGATCGATAACAAGTGGGCGGCGCGGTTCGATTACCGCGCCGCCCATTTCTGCGTTACGGCTGTCGCGATCTTGGCGCAAATCGTTGGATCGGCGCGATTGCGGTTTTCGCATTGCGAACCAAGACCAGCGAACGACTAACGCGGGATCGACGATTATTCGTCGCGCGATGCAGGAGCATTGCGTCGAGTTCGCGTCCAGCGGCGGCCGTATACCAACGCGAACAACCCGACGGCGAACAACGTGGCGGCACCGGGTTCCGGCACGACGTTGGGCGAAATCTGGTCGAACCGCAGCAGGTCGTTGGGTCCGGAATTGGTTTCGATGATGTAACCGTCCATGGCAACATTCGGCCAATCACCGGTGATCGTGGCGATGGCGTATCCACCGCCTAGTGCATCGTCACAGCTTGATTTTAGGGTAGACCGATTTGAGTTTGCAGCGGG